>JBDRPZ010000098.1:0-11941 GCA_043826585.1 Pseudomonadota bacterium | reverse complement strand
CCGCGCACAGACCGATACTGACCATGGTTTTGCCGGAGGATTTGTGTGCTGCCGAGATCAGCATACGGTTCATGGCAGCCTTTCGTGCAGGATCAATCCGCGATATACGGTTTGTCCTGCGGCATGAAGTTCAACACGCGCACGCTGACGGTGGTGATGAGGAAGGCGATGGACAACCCGCCCAGGCCCAGCAGGAACTCATAGATCGAGGGACTGTAGGCGCTGATCTGGCCGTCCGCGAAAGTACTGCTCGCTTCGTAACCGGGGAACAGGTTGAGCGGCCAGGCTTGTCCGCCGATGATGAATACATACAGCAGTGCGAACCCGCCGAGGATGATCAGCAAGGCAGCCAGTGCTGTCCAGCGATCACGCTGGATGCCCGGCGCGTACAGCAGCACCAGCGGCACGATGTTGCCCAGCAGGAAGTATCCCCACCAGAACAGGCTCGGGTAGACGCCACCGTCCATCAGGATGAAGCGCTCGAAACCTTGCTGGTGCGCGAAGTAAGCGTTGGTGAAGTGATAGGTGGCGACCATGTACAGCGAACCCAGCACAAACACGCCGAGCAGATGTTTCTTGCGCGACAGGATGGACGGATCGATCTCTTTCTCGTTCCACATATAGATGCTGGTCTGCACCAGATGGAACACCGCCATGCCCCATGCGAACGACAGCACGATGAACATCGGCGGCAACAGCGCGGAACCGTATGCCTGACGTGCAGTGAGGAAGGCGAAGATCAGGCCGGTGCCGGTGGTCAGCACGAAGCGCCATACGAATACGCCGATACCGGCGATCTTGTTGTACGGGTTCATGCGGCGTTCCATCATAGTCCACAGATAGACCACCACCAGACCGACCATGCCGGAATACAGCAACACGTTCCAGGCGAACACCGATCTCAGGTTGTAATTGGTGGCAGCGACGATGATGCGGTCGGGACGCCCCAGATCCAGCATCAGCACGGTCAGACCGCCCGCCAGCATGGCGATGGACAGCAGGCTGGCCAGCGGCGCGCGTGCCTTGTAGATGGCCTTGCCGAACACCGATCCGATGGATGCGACGTTGAGCACGCCGGAAGCGGCCACGATCAGGAAGATGGCGAACACATGCGGCATGCCCCAGACGATCTGGTTGTTCATGCCGGTGATGATGTGGCCGTGCGATTCCATCATATGCACGGCATACATGCCGGCTGCGGCAATCAGGCCACCGGCGGCGAGCAGCAGCCAGTACAGGCGGTTCTTGAAATGCAGTGCGGCGAGTGTGGGTGTAGAAGAAGCCATGGTCATAGTCCCTGATAACGAACGCCGGGGTTCAAACGCAGATCGGCACGCACCTGTACCGAGGCAACGCTATGCACTTTTATTGCGATCTCGCTGTTCGGATCGTTCAGGTCACCGAACACGATCGCCTTGTTCGGACAAGCTTCCGAGCAGGCCGGCTTGCCGCCCACATCGATACGGTGCACGCACAGCGTGCAGCTTTCGACGGTGCCCCTGCCGCGCGGCACGTCCGAATTCTGATCATGTAGCGGCTCATGCACGAAAGAGCGTGCCTTGTACGGGCAGGCCATCATGCAATAACGGCAACCGATACAGCGGTGTTTGTCGACCAGCACGATGCCGTCTGCGCGCTTCATGGAAGCATTGGTCGGGCATACATCCACGCAAGGTGGATTCTCACAGTGCTGGCACATCATCGGCAGCGATATCTCACGGCCGCTGCTGATGTCCTTAATCTCTATCTTGCGTATCCATTGCGAGTCGGTCGCTTTGGTCTCGCTGGACAGACGGTTCTCATTGTTGCAAGCGGTCACACAATCGTTGCAGCCGGGCTTGCACTGGTTGGTGTCGATCAGCATGCCCCAACGTACCTTGCTGCTGGCCCCCTCGCTCTTACCCTGCGCGACGGAATACAGCATCATGCCCGGTGCGATGGCGACAGCCGCAGCACCGACCGAAGTCTTGAGGAAGTTACGACGATTCATATCCATGTCGCTCATTTGGATTTCCTCTGTTGCAGCCATGCGCTCTTGCGTGTGCCGGAGTGGCACTCGAAGCAATCAAGCTTCACCGCTTCATACTTGTGACAACCGACGCAGAAACTGTCTGCACGGGCAGTCACACTGTCATCCTTTGTGCTGGCATGACACTCGATGCAGGTCTTCAAACTGTGCTTCTCGTCACGAATGCCAAGACGCAACGCGTCATCGCGCCCATGCTTGAGCAGATGCATGTGGTTCTTGCGCATCCACTGCGTATCTTCCACGCACTGTCCACCCTTGCCAATATCCAACTTGGGTGATGACGCCTCGCTGGCCCAGGCCAGCGAGACACACAGAGTCAGCAACAGGGATACGAGCAGCTTCATCACTCACCCAGACCCATCTGGATATAACCGGTCGGGCACACGTCGGCACAGATGTGGCAGCCGATGCACTTGTCGTAGTCGGTGGTGACATAACGACCCAGCGTCGACTCGCTCTTCTTGACGCGGGACACGGCAGTCTGCGGGCAATACACCACACAGTTGTCGCACTCGAAGCACATGCCACAGCTCATGCAACGCTTGGCTTCAGCCACGGCATCCGCTTCAGGCAACGGGTTCAGACGCTCTTCGAAGTTACCCAGTGCGGTCTGCTCGTCCAGTGTGATGATGTGACGCTGCTTGCGCGGTGTGAATCCGAAGTGACCGAGGAACAGCTTGTCGTGCGGAATGATGTAACGGTCCGAACGGTTGTCGAAGTTGTGCACGGCGACATTGGTGTTGCAGGTGCCGCGCAATGGCTCGGTTGCTTCCTTGATCTCCAGGCCCTTCGCCGCCAGCTTGCGCATCAGGTCGAACTGGTGCGCGTCGATCTTGGGACGCTTCTCCAGATCGATACCCAACAGGAAGTTGTGGATGCCGTCGGCAGCGATAGAACCGTGGCCGATGGCGGTAGTCAGCAGGTGCGGACGGATCACGTCGCCGCCGGCGAACACGCCCGGCTTGCCGTTGACCACATAGTTGCGGTCGGTGGACACAGCGCCCTTGCCGTTGTTGAATTCTTCCAGACCGGTGAAGTCGACCGCCTGGCCGATCGCGGAAACGATCAGGTCGGCTTCGATGTCTTGCTCGCTGCCTTCGACGTTGTTGATCTCCAGCTTGCCACCGACGAACTTGGCTTCGCACTGCATCACACGCAGCGCGGTAGCGCGACCGTTCGCATCGCGCACGATGCCGATCGGCACCAGTCCGCCCTTGATGTGGATACCTTCTGCCAGAGCTTGTTCGATCTCATGCTTGTTGGCCTGCATCTTGTCGATGGGGAACACGGAAGTCAGTGTGACCATCGCACCATCCTTGGCGGAGATCTCGGCGACGTCATGTGCCAGTTGGCCAGTGATCGCCAGCTCGGTATCGGTCGGGTTGGCAGTACTGATGTGGCCCAGACGACGCGCAACGGTTGCCACGTCGATGGAAGTATCACCACCACCGACCACGACCACGCGCTTGCCGACGTGTTGCAGACGGCCATCGTTGAAGGCCTTCAGGAATGCGGTCGCTGTCACCACGTTCGGCGCATCGGAATCGGCGATCGGCAGCGCACGGCCGGCTTGTGCACCCATACCCAGGAACACCGCGTCAAATTCCTTGCGGATCTGCTCCAGCGTGATGTCCTTGCCTACGTGGCACTTCAAGCGCGTCTTCACCCCCAAGTCGAGGATGCGCTGGATCTCTTTGTCCAGCACGTCGCGCGGGGTACGGAAGCCGGGGATGCCGTAGCGCATCATGCCGCCGAGGAACTCGTGGTCGTCGAAGATGGTGACTTCATGACCCTTCAGCGTCAGCTGATAGGCGACCGACAGGCCTGCCGGGCCACCACCCAATACGGCAACTTTCTTGCCGGTAGGGGCGACGTCAGGCTTGTTGAATTTCAGGTTGTTCGCAATCGCATACTCGCCGAGGAAGTGCTCGACCGAGTTGATGCCGACGTGGTCTTCCACTTCGTTGCGGTTACAACCGGATTCGCACGGTGCCGGGCAAACACGACCCATCACGGACGGGAACGGGTTGGCTTCGATCAGACGACGCCATGCATATTCCTGCCATGGCATGACGGGCTTGCCGTCGGCGCCGTTAGGCACTTTCTCGGTGCCGCGCACGATGCCGAGGTAGCCGCGGATGTCCTCACCTGCCGGGCAACTGCCCTGACACGGAGGCGTAGATTGGATGTATGTCGGGCACTTATAGGAGTAACTAGCCTGAAAGATCTTTTCGTTCCAGCGCTTCACTTTGCTGTCGCCGTCTTTGTAACGACGGAAGTTCAGAGTTTTTGGGGTATCAATTGTTGCCGACATCGCTATGCCTCCAGATTGAAGTTACTTATCGCCCAAGATGATCGCGTTACTGACCAACTGGTGTACACCGCCCACCATCCTGCGGTCGAAACCGTAGACGGGCATGATCTTTGAGAATTGTGTCTTGCAGATGGCACAGATGGCCGCCATGTAATTCACACCGTGTTCATCCACTGCCTGCTGCAATACTTCCATGCGCGGCAAGGCCCCTTTCACGCGCAGCTCCATCAGGTCATCTGTGAGCAGACCGCCACCGCCGCCGCAACAGAAGGTGCGTTCATGCGTGGTGTTCGGGTCCATCTCAACGAAGTTGTTAGCCACCGCCTTAATGATATTGCGCGGGATCTCGAACTGTCCGCCCGGCAGATCACCCATGCGCGAGCCACGTGCCACGTTGCACGAGTCGTGCATGGTAATGATGTGCTGGTCGTTCTTCGACTTGTCGAACTTCAACGCATCGCGCTGGATCAGATCCCAGGTGAATTCTAAGATATGAGTCGGCTGCTTGTATCTATGATCAAGTTGCTTCTGCAGCATCTGTGCGAACTTGTCGGTCTCGTCCGCACCGTCGCCCACGCCGCTCAATGTGTTCCAGAAGCTGTACGCAACTCGCCAGGCATGGCCGCACTCACCCACCACGATGCGCTTAACGCCCAGTTCCAGCGCGGCCTCGCGGATACGCAGTGCGACCTTGCGCAACTGCTCGTAGTTACCGATGAACATACCGAAGTTCGCACCTTCGGAAGCCATGGACGACAGCGTCCAGCTGGTACCGGTGGCGTGGAACACCTTGGCGTAACCGATCAGGCCGTCGATATGCGGCTCGGCGAAGAAGTCGGCGGACGGTGTGATCAGCAGCACTTCCGCGCCCTTCACATCCACCGGGAACTTGATATCCAGACCGGTATCTTCCTTGACGTCCTCTTCCAGACCTTCAAGCGTATCGACCAGTGCAGGCTCGGGCAGACCAAGGTTGTTGCCGATCTTGTGTACCTTGGCGATGATCTCGTTGGAATACTTCTGACCCATGCCGACCGAAGCGAGGATCTCGCGCGCGGCCATGGTGATCTCGGCAGTGTCGATACCGTATGGGCAGAACACCGAGCAACGGCGGCACTCGGAACACTGGTGGTAGTAGTTGTACCACTCGTCCAGCACTTCGCGTGTCAGGTCGCGCGCGCCGACCAGCTTGGGGAAATATTTGCCGGCGAAAGTGAAGTAGCGGCGGTACACGCTGCGCATCAGATCCTGACGTGCAACCGGCATATTCTTCGGATCCTGTGTGCCGATAAAGTAATGGCACTTGTCGGAACATGCGCCGCAATGCACACAAGCGTCCATGTACACACGCAGTGAGCGGAACTTGCTTAACAGTTCACCCATCTTGGCGATGGCCTTGTCATGCCAGTCTTCCGGAATCTGACCGGGAAAACCCAGTGCTTCCTGATGCTTCTCATTGGCGATGAAGGGGCCTTTGCCTTCCATCGCGCCCGGCTTCAATGCGGGAATGATGGGAATGGTGCGATAGGCTGGTGCGGTGATGTCAGCCATCTTATTTCTCCGATTCCAACTTGCCGGCCCAGGAACTCAGATGGCGGTGCTCGCGGCAATCGTCGGTTTGGTTGCGGGTGGGCGAAAAAAAGACTCCTGGCGCATGTAACAACTTGCTTAGAGGGAAGAGCCCCAGGAGTGCGAAAACGAGGAACAGATGCAGCATCAACGGGCCGTCAGCGGGCAGCGTGCCGATATCGAAATGCAGCAAACCGAGGAAATAGGTCTTCACGCCGACCACATCGGTGTGCGAGACGAATTGCATCATCAAGCCGGAGATGGCGATGACGATCAGCAGCACCAGCCACAGATGGTCTGACGGTGTGGAGATATAACGGATGCGCTCGACGAACAGGCGGCGTACCCACAGCCCGCACAGGCCCAGCAGCATGGTGATGCCTGCATAGATGCCGAACGGCTGGATGAATGCGACCCAACCCCAGACGGGATCGGTGAAATAGCGCAAATGGCGCAGGGTGACCAGCAACAGGCTGGCGTGGAACAACCAGCCCATGGCCCAGGTCCACAGATTGGCTTTGAACAGACTTTCGAAGAACACCACTTCGCGCGTCATGCGCAACACCACGCCACTCTGGGTGGTCGGTGCCGGTGTCGTCGGTATCTTCAGCGGCGCGGGTGTGCGCGCATACAGATTGATACGGGAGAGCAACCCCACGACGAACATCAGTGTCGCGAGATAGAACAGGATTGCGAAAATCACGCTCATCGTGTGGTCACCCTTCCTTGCGTCAGATTAAACGCAGCCAGTCGGCTTGGGCAGACCGGCGATCTTGCATGCCTGCTTGCCGGGACCATACGGGAACAGACCGTACAGGTACTCGCTGTTGCCCTTCTCCGCGCCCAGCTTCTTGCCGATCGCTTTGGTCAGCACGCGCACTGCGGGTGCGATCTGATACTCGTCGAAATACTCGCGCAGGAAGTTGATCACTTCCCAGTGCTGATCGGTCATCTCGATGCTTTCGGTCTTGGCGATGTAGTCAGCAACTTCTGCATTCCACTCGCTCAGGTTGACCAGATATCCTTCTTCGTCTGTTTCGTAGCTCTTGCCGCCGACTTCGATGCTAGCCATGTTGTATCTCCTTCTATGAATAATGTTTGCTGCTGACTACTCTTCCCTCATTCCGTGCTTCCCCTTGGGGAGGCCACGAACCGTATCGCAACGCGATTCTGTTACAGCCAGGATTGGCAATTCTTGTTGTTGACCGTCAGGCCGACGAACCCTGCATAGTCGACCGAAGCCACGCCTGCAACGAGACGGTCACCCAGACCGCGTGCTTCCAGATCAGGCATCAGCACATGCACCTTGCAACGGCCCATGGCTGCGGTCAGCTTGGATTCAAAAGCGTTGCCGGCAGTCGCGGCATACACCGCATCTTCGATCAACAGGACATCGCCGCCGTCGACCATGGTGTTCAGGCAGCTTTCCAGCGTGCCGCTGGTCAACGGGGATTTGTTCACGATATGTAGCATGTTCTCCCCCTTAGAAACTCAGGACGACGTCTTGCTCGTCCATCAGTTTGCCCATCTCGGCACGGGCCAATACGGTGACACCGACGATGAAGTCGTCTTCGCTCAGGCCGCGTGCTTCCATCGCTTCCTTCTCGACATACAGCTTCTCGACGTCGTAATCTTCCAGCGCACGGTAGGTGGGCGAGAAGTTCTTGGTCTCGATGCCCTTGGTCTGCATACCCTTCTTCAACTGGTAGACACCGTCGTCGAGAAAAGCCAGCGAGACATCCTGGTCGAAGGCCGCGGTGATCAGCACCACTTCCAAGGATTCCAGCGCGTAGATCGTGCCGTAAGGCGCCTTGCGGTTCACGAACATGAATTTCTTTTGATCGCTCATTCAGTTCTCCTCAATCGCCGAAAGTGACCAGACGGTCGCACTTGATACCGGACTCGACCAGTTGGCCCAGGCCGGAGATACGGAAGCCCTGCGCCAGGTTCTCTTCCTTGATGCCGCGACGCAATGCAGCCGCCACGCACACCACGAGATCGACCTTGTGATCTTCCGCCAGCTTGGTCCAGCGATTGACGATGTTGCGGTCATCCTGCGGCGGCTCGGTCAGGCACGAGGCGTTGTTCACGCCGTCGTGATAGAAGAACACGCGCCACACTTCATGCCCGGACTCGATGGCCGCTTTGGCAAACAGGTAAGCGGAATCGCTCGCCTGATGCTGGTACGGCCCTTCGTTGACTACGATGCCAAACTTCATTCAGTCACCTCGCTCAGAAACGGATATGTGCCGAAGCGTTCAAGTTGTAACGCGAACCGCGCCAGTCGTCGATCAGGTACTTGGTGAACGGCAGACCGGTCTTCTCGAAGAAACGCGGCCAGCCGATACGATCGATCCAGTCAGCCAGACGCTCCCAGCCGCGCGCATCTTCCTTGTAAACAGTCAGGATACGCTTGACCACCTCACCCACTTCGGGCCAACGTGGCGGATTGTTCGGCAGACCGGCAGCCACCATCTTCATGAAGGTCGGCTTGCCGCGCGCGTTGGAGTTCTTGCCACCGACCCAGATGGCCAGCTTGGAGAATTCCGGATCGTTGATCTGCATCGGCGGGCACGGAGGGTAGCAAGCGCCACAGCACATGCACTTGGTCTCGTCGATCTCCAGCGAAGGCTTGCCGTTGACCATGGCGGGACGGATCGCCGCCACCGGGCAACGCGCAACCACTGTCGGGCGTTCGCATACGTTGGCGACCAGATCGTGGTTGATCACGGGCGGCTTGGTGTGCTGCACGATGATGGCCAGGTCAGCCTGACCGCCGCAGTTGATCTCGCAGCAGGAGGTGGACAGGTGCACACGGTTAGGCATCTCTTCGCGACGGAACTCTTCATACAACTCGTCCATCAGCGCCTTCACCACGCCGGAAGCGTCGGTGCCGGGGATGTCGCAGTGCAGCCAGCCCTGGGTGTGGGCGATCATGGTCACCGAGTTACCGGTACCACCGACCGGGAAGCCGTTCTTCTCCAGTTCGGCGATCAGCGGATCGACCTTGCTCTGGTCGGCAACGATGAACTCGATGTTGGAACGGATGGTGAAACGCACACGGCCTTCGGCGAACTTGTCGGCGATGTCGCACAGCTTGCGGATGGTGTAGACGTCCATCTGGCGCTGGGTACCGGCACGCACGGACCATACTTCGTCGCCGCCGTGTGCCACGTGATGCAGCACGCCCGGACGCGGACGGTCGTGATAACGCCAGTTGCCATAGTTCTTCAGCAGCGTCGGGTGCAGGTACTTGGTATTCTCCGGTACACCGGTTTCCTTCGGCTTGCGCTTTGCTGCGGGTGCGGCTTGGACGGCTTGATTCATCTTCTATCTCCTCAGGCTGCTTGTTTCTTGGCGTTGATCTTGGCGACTTCCTCGTCCCAACCGTCGGTACGGACGTAAGGATTCATGCGCGGCGAATTGATCATGGAGGCATCGACATCGACTTCCAGCGCATCAAGGAAGTTGGTCAGACCGATACGCTCGATCATCTCGCCGGTACGCTCGTGCTCCAGAGCGTTCTCGGCAAAGAAGTCGATGGTGCGTTCTGCGAAATCGACCAGCTTTGCGACTTCTTCTTCTGTATCCAGCTTGATGAACGGCAGCACCACGGTACCCAACAGACCGCCGATCTTCAGGTGGCTCTTGCCGCCGACCAGCACGGTAGCGCCCTTGTCTTTGCCCGGCGCCAAAGCACCGGTCATGACGTTGATGCAGTGCATGCAACGCACGCAATCCTGATTGCTGATCTCGACAGCATGGGTGTCGCTCACATTGACGATGGAAGTGTGCTCACCGGCCTTGACCTTGGAGATCTCTTTGACCTGGAACGCCTTGGTCGGGCAACGTGCCACAACGTCGTTCACCAGCTCGTCCATACCGTGCTTGGCGAACCACTTCTTGGCCAGCTCTTCGTCGGTGCGGATGTTGTCGCACCATGTGCCGATCACCGCCATGTCTGCGCGCTGCACAGAGTTCATACAGTCGTTCGGGCAACCCGAGAACTTGAACTTGAACTTGTAAGGCAGCGAAGGACGATGGATGTCGTCGAGGAAAGTGTTCAGCACGGCGCGGTGCGCTTGTGCTTCGTTGTAGCAGGATTGTTCGCAACGCGCAGCACCCACGCAGGACATGGAAGTGCGCACGGCAGGACCGGCACCACCGAGGTCGAAGCCCATCTCATTGAACTCGTCGAAGGACTTTTGCACGTTCTCTGTGGTCGCGCCCTGGAACATGATGTCGCCGGACTGGCCATGGAAAGCGATCAGGCCGGAACCGTGCTCTTCCCAGATGTCGCAGAACTTGCGCAGGGTGTCGGTATCGTAGTGCATGCCGGGAGGCGGCATGATACGCAGGGTGTGGAACTCGGCTGCATCCGGGAACTTGGGCGTACCGTCTTCATTCTTCAGCTCAGTGAAACGCGGGATCACACCGCCACCATAACCGAACACACCGACTGTACCGCCCTTCCAGTAGCCCTTCTTGGTCTTGTAGGACTCTTCCAGCTGACCCAGCAGGTCAACCACATAGTCCTTGTCCTGAGCCAGATGTTTCAGGCCGGTGACGAAGCTAGGCCAAGGGCCTGACTCCAGTTGATCCAGGTTGGGCGTGTCATGCATCTTCTTGGCCATAATGTCTTTCCTTTCGATTTGCTGTGCCTCTGGCTTATGCAGTGCTCGGCAGGGTTGGTTGATTACGTCCAGGCTCTTCGTCCCGGTTTCTAATGGTTGAGCATATTACGAGGGTGTCACCAGTCAAACCATCACCCTGAGCGGGTATGTTAGGTAACTCTAATGGGGGGTGCTTTTACCTTCCCCGGTAGTATTCCAATGCAGGGGGCATTGCGGCTAGACTTGGCCCATTACCCGACCTCTTAACTAAGGCACCCGGGAAACACATATAGGACAGCCATGGCACATACCACTGTACTTGACCAGTTCACCGCGCCGATCGGTAAACAGCAGATCGAACTGCAGCATGTCGATCATGAAGAAGGCGGCTTGAACATGTTGCGCGTCCGTATCCGTGAAGGCAAGCGCTTCACCATATTCGACATCGACCCTGCCACGGCAGCCAGATGGGCGGCCGTCATGCAGGACTGGGCCGATGCCCAGCAAAAGGCATGAGTGCGGTAGAGATCAGCTTCGACCTGCACGGCGAAAGCATCCCCGCCGATTATCCCCATCAACTATGGGAAGCATTGCTGCGTATCGCACCCGCGCTGGCCGATAGTGAACAGGTGGGCGTGATCCCTTTGCGCGGCCCCAATAACAACGGAGAGCTGCTGCTCCCCAAACGCAGCAAGCTGGTATTGCGCGTGCCGCTGGCATTGTTGGAGACCGCGCAGGCACTCTCGGAACAGGCGCTGCAGATAGGCACGGGAACATTGCGACTGGGACAAGGCAAGACGCGCGAGATCCAGCCCTACTCCACCCTGCACGCACACCTGGTGGCAGGGCCGAGCGACGAAACCGAGTTCATGGAGATGGTGCACGCCGCGCTGGCTGCACTGGAAGTCAGCAGCAAACTGATCTGTGGCCGACACCACAGCTTGGTCACCGATCGACAAGCCATCAGCGGCTTTAGCCTGGTGATGCACGATCTGACACCTGAAGATTCCTTGCGCATCCAATACGCCGGCATGGGTAGCGGACGCAATCTGGGTTGCGGCATCTTTGTGCCGTACAAAGTCATCTCCGGTCTGGAGTGACATTCAATAACTTTGACTCAACAACCGAAGGAGGCAACGATGGGATACGTAGTAGCTGGCAATGAACTTGCAACTGATGACGACGGCTTTCTGCTGGAGCCGGATTACGGCGAAGAAGTGGTCGGCGTGATCGCCGCTGCCGAGGGCATCGAGCTGACCCCCAAACACTGGGAGATCATCAACTACATGCGCGACCAGTATCGCGAAGAGGGACACACCCCGAACTTCCGCAACATGCTCAAGGGCGTGAACGACTTCTCGACGTATGACTACAGCAATGAGCTGTATGATCTGTTCAACACCGGCCCGGCCAAGC
>JBDRPZ010000097.1:0-18235 GCA_043826585.1 Pseudomonadota bacterium | reverse complement strand
GCGCCTTCGCTCTGTGCGATCTCATTCTCATGGTGTGGGAACTGCAGGTCGGCACCGCCACCGTGGATGTCGAAGTGTTTGCCGAGCAATTCGGAACCCATCGCGGAACATTCCAGATGCCAGCCGGGGCGACCCTTGCCCCATTTTGAATCCCACTGCACCTCTTCTGCCTCGCCTGCTTTGGCATGTTTCCACAGCACGAAGTCGAGCGGATCGTTCTTGTCCGAAGCCACTTCCACACGCTCACCGGCGCGCAGGTCTTCCAGTGATTTACCTGAAAGTTTTCCGTAGCCGTCGAACTTGCGCACGGCATAGTTCACATCACCATCTACGGCTTGATAGGCGAGGCCATTGTTTTCCAGTTGCTCAACCATCTGCAGCATCTGCGGAATGAACTGTGTGGCGCGCGGCTCGTGATCCGGACGTTGTACGCCGAGCGCATCGGCATCCTCGTGCATCGCGTCGATGAAGCGCTGCGTCAGGGTATGGATGGATTCCCTGTTCTCAGCAGCGCGCTTGATGATCTTGTCGTCGATATCCGTGATGTTGCGCACATAGGTGACGTCGTAACCGGAAGCCTTGAGCCAGCGCTGCACCATGTCGAACACCACCATCACGCGCGCATGGCCCAGGTGGCAGTAGTCGTACACGGTCATACCGCATACATACATGCGCACCTTGTTCGCTTCGATAGGTTTGAATTCCTGTTTGTCGCGGGCGAGGGTGTTGTGGATCTTCAGCATGCTATTTCTGCTCTTTCGCCCAAGAGTCTTTCAATGTCACCGTACGGTTGAACACCAACTTTTCTCCCGGTCTGTGGTCGCGACGGTCGGTCACGAAATAACCGAGACGTTCGAACTGGTAGCGGGTTTCGGGGGCAGCATCTTTCACGCTCGATTCCACCCAGCCTTGCACGATTGCGAGCGACTCAGGATTCAGATAGCTATGGAAGTCGACATCCTTGTCGGCGTCCGGTTCCGGCACGCTGAACAAGCGGTCATACAGACGGATCTCCGCCGGCATGGCATGTTCGCGTGAAAGGAAATGGATCACACCTTTGACCTTGCGCCCTTCCGGATTCTTGCCCAAAGTGTCGTGGTCGATGCTGCACTTGAGTTCGATCACTTTCCCGTCCGCATCCTTCACCGCTTCGTCGCAGCGCATCACATAGCTGTGGCGCAAGCGGATCTCGCCGCCGAGGGTAAGGCGCTTCCAGCCGGGAGGTGGCACTTCGGCAAAGTCGTCGGCTTCGATGAACAGTTCATGACTGAAAGGCACAACACGCTTGCCCAGCTCCGGCACGTTGGGATGGAAATCCGCTTCACGCGTCAGTGCGCCCTCGGCGTTGGTGATGGCCACTTTCAATGGATTGATGATCGCCATCACGCGCGGTACGCGCAATTCCAGATCTTCCCTAATCGCACCTTCCATGATCGCCATGTCGACGCTGTTCTCGCTCTTGGAGACGCCTATTCGCTTGGCGAACTCGCGGATGCCTTCCGGCGTGTAACCGCGACGGCGCATGCCACTGATGGTGGGCATGCGTGGATCGTCCCAGCCGCTCACCTTTTTCTCGGTCACCAGTTGCAGCAGTTTGCGCTTGCTGGTGATGGTGTAGTGCAGCTCAAGTCGCGAAAACTCGTACTGGCGCGGATGGCAGGGAATGGTGATGTTGTCCAGCACCCAGTCATACAACGGGCGGTGATCTTCGAACTCCAGCGTGCAGATGGAGTGGGTGATGCCTTCCAGCGCATCGGAGATGCAATGCGTGTAGTCGTACATCGGATAGATGCACCACTTGTCGCCGGTGCGGATGTGATGGGCGCGGCGGATACGGTAGATCGCCGGATCGCGCATGTTCATATTGGGCGAAGCCATGTCGATCTTGGCGCGCAGCACCATGGCACCATCGGCGAACTCACCGGCCTTCATGCGGGCGAACAGGTCGAGGTTCTCGGCCACGCTGCGGTCGCGATTGGGACTGTTCTTGCCGGGCTGAGTCAGCGTGCCGCGATATTCGCGCATCTGCTCCGGCGTCAGGTCGTCCACATAAGCCAGACCTTTGTTGATCAGCTCCACCGCGAAGTCGTGCAAGGCATCGAAATAATCAGATGCCCAGCGCACCTCGCCATTCCATTCAAAACCTAGCCAACGTACATCTTCTTGAATAGAAAGCGCGTATTCTTCGCTTTCCTTCTCGGGATTGGTGTCGTCGAAACGCAGATTACACAGGCCGCTATAATCTTTCGCCAATCCGAAGTTCAGGCAGATAGACTTGGCGTGGCCGACGTGAAGATAACCGTTCGGCTCGGGCGGGAAGCGAGTGACGATGCTGGTGTGTTTGCCGCTTGCGAGGTCGGCATCGATGATCGTACGAATGAAGTTCGAAACGGGTGTCGGGGCGGGTGCGTTGCTGCTCATATCTGTGCCAATAGTGTGTCGCGATAAAGATATGTGATTCTACCCGAAACCGGCAACTGCCCGCCCCACACTTCCTCACGCAGTCAATCTGTGTGTCCGGGGCGCTTCTTTGGTAGAATCGCGTGCGTTTGGCGCACCTGGCGCCGCCTCATAACCCACTCAAGAAAAAGACCAAAAAATGGAAATATTGAAAAAATTCGCTACAGGAGCCGCAATATTCATGCTGCTGGCCTTCGCCACCGGCAGCCATGCCGACGAGATTCAGGATGCAAACAAGCTCTTCAAACAGGGACAGCTGACGCAAGCGCTGGATATGGTGAACGGCTATCTGTCGAATAAACCCAAAGATGCCCAAGCACGCTTCCTCAAGGGACTTATCGTCAATGAGCAGGGTGACGCGATGGGGGCCATCTCCATCTTCACCGAATTGACCAACGATTATCCGGAGCTGCCGGAACCATATAACAACCTCGCCGTGCTTTATGCGGGACAAGGACAATATGAGAAAGCCAAAGTCGCGCTGGAGATGGCCATCCGCACCCATCCAAGCTATGCCACCGCACACGAGAACCTTGGCGACATCTATGCCAAGATGGCCAGCCAAGCCTACGACCGCGCACTCCAGCTAGACAAGAACAATACCGGTACAAAAACCAAGCTTGCCCTGATTCGTGATCTGTTCGGCAAGGGAACGCACGATACTAGTCCGACTACCCCCACACTGGCTGAATCAGCCCCGACCCAAGTCGTCGCGCCTGCGAAGCCCGCTGTTGCTGCCGCTGCCGCGCCTGCAAAAACCGCTCAAGCCGCTCCGACCCCACCAAAGGTTGAGACAGCCCCCGCCCCTGCTGCCGAAGCTGTCGTAGCAGTAGCAAGCACACCAGTTGCCAAGACCGAGCCCGCCCCGACTCCCAAGCCGGTCACTGCGCCGGCCGCTGATGCAAGCGCGGATATCATTCAGGCAACACACGACTGGGCTGCAGCCTGGTCCGCCAAAAACGTGAAGCGCTATCTTGGATTCTATGCCCCCGAATTCAAAACACCCAATGGCGAATCTCGCAAGGCATGGGAAGCAATGCGTCATTCTCGGGTCAGCAAGCCAAAATCCATCCAGGTCAAGATCGACGATGCGAAAGTCGTGATCGTAGACGACAAGCACGCCCGCATCAGTTTCCGCCAGCACTACAATGCGAGCCACTTCAAGAGCGTGAACAACAAGACGCTGAACTGGGTTAAGACTTCGGCTGGCTGGCAGATCGCGGAAGAAAATAGCGACGACTGATAGATGAAGACTCGGTTTTCACCCCTCCTGCTACTGCTGCCCTTCATCGGGCTGACCGCGAATGCGGAGCCTGACTCACGCAACATGGAACAGCTTCTGGCCCGCAGCTTGCAGGCCGTGGGCGACAATCGACTCGATGTCGCCCTGAACGAAGTCGATTCAATACTGAGGATCAATCCCAACTTCAAGCTTGCACAATTGGTAAAGGGAGACCTGCTGCTGGCCCGCTCGCGCTCCATCAACGAGTTCGGCGATGCGCCCAACGCGCCCCGGGACCGCGTGCAGGACTTGCGCGAAGAGGCTCAAGTGCGTTTGCACAGAGCCCAGCAACAGCACCCGGTCGCCGTACCACGCTACCTGTGGCGACTCAATGACAAACAGCGCCATGCGGTGGTGGTAGACACAAGCAAGTCCACGCTCTATCTGTACGAGAACGTGAACGGCGAACCGCACTATGTCACCGACTTCTATATCAGCATGGGCAAAAAAGGCGCGGACAAGGTAGTTGAAGGGGATCAGAAGACTCCGCTCGGCGTGTATTTTGTTGACAGCTATATTCCCCGTCACAAGCTGGCCGACCTTTACGGCTCGGGCGCTTACCCGATCAGCTACCCGAATGAATGGGACAGACGCCAGGGACGCAATGGCCATGGCATCTGGGTACATGGCACCCCATCAGACACGTATAGCCGCCCGCCGCGCGCCAGCAACGGTTGTGTCGTGTTGTCGAATGCTGACCTGCAACAGCTGGGACGCAATATCGAAGTGGGCACCACACCGGTCATCATTACCAACGGCATCGACTGGCTGAATGCATCCGACGATCTGGAGCGCGAAGCCTTGCTGCAGTCCATCGAACAATGGCGCAGTGATTGGGAGAGCCGCGACACGGAGAGATATCTGTCCCACTATGCCCATGATTTCAATACAGGAAAAACCGCGTTTACTGACTTTGCCGCTCATAAGCGTCTGGTCAATAGCGGAAAATCCTGGATCAAAGTAAAGGTCGAGAACCTGAGTCTCTTCCCCTATCCGACTCAGCCAGACTTGGTCGTGGTGGATTTCGAACAAGACTACGACAGCAACAACCTCACCAATCGCATGCACAAGCGTCAGTACTGGCAAAAGCGCGACGGGCGCTGGCAGATCGTCTACGAAGGGGCCGCATAGACCATGCTTTTCTCTCGAATCATCACCGTATTTCTGCTGGCCGGACTCTGCGTCCTGCCAGCGCAAGCCGCATCTACAACCAAAGGAAAAATGAAAATGGTCAAACTCGAAACCAACCACGGCACCATCACATTGCAACTGGACGCTGAAAAAGCGCCGATCACTACACAGAACTTCCTCGACTATGTGAACAGCGGCTTCTATAGCAATGTCATCTTCCATCGCGTCATCCCCAACTTCATGATCCAGGGCGGCGGCTTCGAACCAGGCATGAAGCAGAAGAAGACCAATGACCCGATCAAGAACGAAGCAGCCAATGGCCTGAAGAACGACAAGTACACCATCGCCATGGCCCGCACCGGCGACCCGCATTCCGCCAGCGCCCAGTTCTTCATCAACACCAAGAACAACAGCTTCCTCGACTATCCCGGACAAGACGGCTGGGGCTATTGCGTGTTCGGCAAAGTAGTTGAAGGCATGGACGTTGTAGATGCAATCGGCAAAGTTCAGACCGGTAGTAGCGGCTTCCACCAGGACGTGCCTAAAGAAGACGTCATCATCATCAAGGCTGAAGCAGTGGAATAACAAAAACGGCGCGTTAAGCGCCGTTTTGCTTTGATGACTTCCTCGCTATTCATTTCCGACCTTCACCTGAGCGAGTCGCATCCGCACACGACGGAGCAGTTCCTGCGATTCATGCTGGATGTCGCGCCTCAGGCTGAAGCGCTCTATATTCTGGGCGACCTGTTCGAGTACTGGGCGGGCGATGACGATCTGGATGCGCCATTCCATCGCCAGATCTGCGATGCGCTATCAACACTCTCCGACAATGCCACCAAGCTTTACATCATGCATGGCAACCGAGACTTCCTGATGGATGAAGCACTCGCCAAGGCATGCAAAGCCACCCTCTTAGGTGATCCCACGCTTGTTGAGCTATATGGCCAACCCACCCTGCTCAGTCACGGTGACGTGCTTTGCACTGACGATGCGGCATACCAGCAGTTCCGCGCCGTGGTACGCAGCTCGGATTGGAAAACACAATTCCTCTCGCAACCTTTGAATCAGCGCAAAGTAACGATCGAGCAATTGCGCACTCAAAGTGAACAATCCAAACGCAGCAAAGAAATGGACACCATGGACGTCACTGATGACGCTGTGCTTGAGTTGTTACGCCGATACGACTTCCCGCGACTCATCCACGGGCATACTCATCGCCCTGCCCAGCATATTCATCATATAGACGGCCACACCTGCGAACGCTGGGTGCTGGGTGACTGGGATACACAAGCCAATGCCCTGCAAATAGATGGGGCGGGCATTCGTTACTTGCAGTTTAGCTAAAAGCCCTCCCAGCACATTCTGCTTACAACCAACCGCACTCATAAATCCAGCACATAAAAAAACAGGGGAGACCGAAGTCTCCCCTGTTTCATTGGTGCTTGTGCTTGGTTTGGATCCCGGCGAACCGGAATCCTTACTTCAGCGCAAACTTACCAAGCTGCTTCCAGCATCATTGTCAGCAGGTTGTCGCCACCATGGCTCTGCAGAGCCTTGTCAGAGTACTTGGTGTAGTTGGCAACTACAGCAACGTTCTGAGCCAGGTCATACACGGCTGTGAAGGTTGTTGCATTGTCAGACACGTTGTTGTTCTTGGCAGAACGGATAGCTGCGCCAAGAGACAGAACGTGAGGAATCACAGTGAAGTCAGCACCGATTGTGGTCGCTGTCTTTTCGCCAGTCAGCACTTTGTCGCCAGCATAGCTTCCTTTATCAACCTTGGAGTTCTGGAAGTAGAAACCAGTTTCCATGCCAGCCAGTTCGCCGTGAGCTTGGGCGCTGAAGCCTGTGCCCTTGGTCGGAACTTTGGCCAAACCTTCTGTGGCAGGGTTGATCGTGCCATCAGTAGCATCCAAAGCGAAACCACTGTTGTCTGCAATATCAGCAGTTCCGGACAATGCCTCAACACTGAAGATCGTTGCGAAATCACCGATAGTCGGTGTGAAAGCAGCGTGAACAGCTGTTGATTTCTGTGCCAGATTGGATGCGAACAGAGGCGAGTAACGTGTCACGTTGATGTAGCCCATGTCGGTGTGCGCAACGAAAGCAAAACCAGTCGCTGCGTTGGAGCCCATGCCGGTGTACTGGTGAGCAGAGATCTCGTTGCGGTGCTCAGCCCAACGGATGGAACGAACAACACCGGCGCTGGATTCGCTGTAGCCGTAGAACGGGCCCAGACCATCGGTTGTGAACGGGATCACGGACAGCTTGGCAGCATCCATTTCATACACGACTGGCACGCGCAGACCGGCAGCGATACCCGCATCAGTACCACCCAGTGCGTTTTCCATCATCACGCCAACCTTGGTTGCGCCGTTGTCAGCAACACGACCGCCGATGAAGAAAGCGTACTCGTCCGGGAACTGCCACTGACCGTGGTTGGTAGTAGCGCCATCAGGCAAAGTAGCGCTGGCTGTGCCGTTAGACTTCTGGTAACGAACTTTCAGCAATACGCCGAGGTTCATTGTTGCTGGGATAGACAGGTGCTCGCCTTCAACCTTCTCTTGTGCGCCCATCATGGTGAAGCCAGCTGCCTTGAATGCGCGGCCGAAACCATTCAGGATCGGGAAGTGTTGTGCGTGGCAAGCAGAGCAAGCCATGCCAGTTTGACGTGCGAATGCTGGAATAGCGGATGCTTCTGGTGCGAAGGCTGCTGCAGCCAGAACGCCTGCCAGAGAGAGAGCGACTTTCTTCATTGATGTTTCTCCTCGTTAGTTTGGATATTTACCCTTTAAGATGGTTGGTAGGCCATACAGCCAAGCAACCATGGGGACACACAATAAAGAAAACGTGAAGAAGGTGTCAAAACTTTGTTGGCCTTGTGTTGCAATATTGCAACACAAGCTGCCTCAGCTTATTGGCGCGCAAGACTGAACGTCACTTTGCCGGGCTGATTCTCTACCAGTCGCATCACGAAGTCATGCTGCCCCGCCCAACGCGCAGCCTGATAGAGCCCCACCCCCAAACCATCTTCGGAAGGTACGACCGTTTGCAGCAATTTTTCAGCGTAACCGGAAGGTATAGCGCTACCGTCATCGCTGACAGTCAAAGTACCCGCCCCCACATCCAGACTCACTACGATACGCAACCTCGGCTCTCGCAATCGCTTGTTGAGCGCATTCTCTATAAGGTTATCTGCCGCACAATCGAACATCGCTGAGGGGATTTTTTGCTCCGCCCCGCCCTCTCCTGTTTGCCGCCATTCGATTCCGCGATGTTTATATCGCTGACACAGCTCTTCCCACCACACCGCCAATTCGACTTCCCGTGATTCGGTTTCCGCCCCCGGTGATTTGAGTTTGCCCAACAGCGTTTCGATCCTTTGTGACAACACCGGCAACTGCTGTTGCAATATCGGCTGCGCTCTCGACGGCTCGCTCTGCGCGATAGAAGCCAATGCGAACAATGATTGCAACATATTCTTTAAATCATGCGTCATGCGGGCCCCGGTCTCATAAATGGCTTGCTGGCGTGTGATCTCCCTCAAGCGCTGTTCGCGGCGCTTGGCTTGATAGAAGTATCCGAGCACCTGCACCAGAAGACGCATGTGCAACAGCACAGTTGGCGCAACCGCCCGTCTTGCAAACAAAGTGACCTTCAGATCCTCATCTGCCAACTCCACCCGGTGAGGGCTGGATCTTCCCAAGGTGCCATGCCCCTCCGGCGACACCCAGGCCATGCCGACCATCCAGGGCATTTCGATCATATGTGCCGTCGCATTTTCAATGAACTCACCCGGGCCGCTATCCAGCTGGGAATCGGCCGCCAGCTGTTTAAGCCAGACCTCCAAAGGCGTACCAATGGAAAGCACATATCTGGAAAAACTGGTTTGCAGACCGAATGGGCCAAAGTCTGCATGCCAGAGCGCGCCCAGCACAAATAGCGCAACCGCGATCAGAAACAATGTGCGCAACAATGCATCCAGATAGCCCACCTGATTCAAGGTCATGAACGCGAGCGAGCCCAGTACAAGTACTGTTAGCAGCGTGAACAACAACAACACATAAAAGAAGTCGATGGCCTGTACTGCATCGGGTTTCTCTTTTTCCACCGGGATAAGTGCCATGACCAACAACATCAAGGGCAGCGCCACTGTCATCAGGTTGCGCGTCACCTCATCGAAAGCGGGGAGACCGAACAGGTGTGGTGCGATATGCAGAAGCAGCACGGCCAGGAGATAGGCCATGACCAAGAGATGATAGATGCGCTGCCAGCGTGAATAGAATGAGAACGCCCGTGCGCCCACCAAGGCAAACAGCCCGCCGAACCAGAATGCCAATATCCACCAGTTCAACCATGTGAGTGCAGCCAAGCTCACACCAAAGATGAATAACGAATTCCCCCAACTCAAACGCGTTTCACTGCGCCACAACGGCTGCCAAATGAGAAACAGCCCCAAGTGGGCAAGCAATAGCGGCCGCGCCCACATATGTTCGATTCCCAGCCAAAGGGTTGCATGGAGCAATACCAGCATAAGCAGGGATAGCCAGCGGCTTGAGCGCACCCATTGCGCAGGATTAAGTGTCGTCATATCGTCACCATCACGTCGAGAGCTCGACGAAAGTTATTAAAATACATGCCCTCACCCTCAGGACACCAATCAATAAATATCTGCATCTATTTGTATACATGCAATATATCAAACCATTCACATCAAATGGAAATTCTGGCATAAGAATTGCTCAGAGATTTACGCAAGCTGCGGCTTTTGCCGTCAGGGCTTCGCGCACCAGAATACAAACAGTCAAGTGCGTTGAGGACCCAACATTCACCCACTGGAGGAAACACCATGAAGCAAAAACAATCCGGCTTTACTCTAATTGAAATCGCCATCGTTCTGGTGATTATCGGCCTGCTGCTCGGCGGCGTGCTGAAAGGGCAGGAGCTGATCAATAGTGCCAAGGTTAAGAATCTGGCAGGCGATTTTAAAAATGTACCCATTTACATCTATGGCTATCAAGACAAGTTCCGCTCGCTGCCAGGCGACGACGCCAACGTTGCCAACCACGTCACGGGTGGCACAGTATGCACCCCAGCCGCCGATGCAAAATGCAGGACGGGCAACGGTCTGATCGATGGCAAATGGGACGCCACTGATAAGTCAGAGGAAAGTTTTGTTTTCTGGGAGCATGTGCGCAAAGCAGGTTTGCTCTCGGGCTCTACAGACATCGCAGCCGCCGACTTCCTGCCAGTCAACGCCAATGGCGGCCGCATCGGCGTGCAAAGCAACGTTAACTTCGACACTATCACCAAGGATTCCACCGGCACCGCTTCGCTCATGGTCGGCTCGTATATCGTTTGCTCCGCAGGCATCCTCGGCAAGTTCGTAAAGCAACTCGATACGACACTGGATAACGGCGATACCGACACCGGCTCCATGCGCGTTGCCGACCCAGTAACTGCGGGCGAATCTATGGCATCTGCTGCCATTACCGACGGCCAAGCTTACACAGTGTGTATGGGCATCTAATCCCAACCCCAAGCCCGACCAAAAAGCCCGCTGCATGCAGCGGGCTTTTTTTCGCCCCGTACCTGGCCATTTCTCGTCGCTCACTGTCGATATAGCGTCTGCTCTCCTTCAATAAGACAAACATACGCCGTTTCAGCCCAACGACAGTCTCCCCTTGTTGTTGGCATGGTTACTGCTAAAAGGTGTATGCAATTCATCAAGAGGAGCTTCAGGCCCATGCAACACAAGCAATCGGGATTCACTTTGTTAGAGATCGCCATCACCATGGCAATCATCGGCATACTTGTCACGCTAACCATCAAGGGGCGCGAATTGGTGGAGAGTTCGCGGGCAAAGGGTCTTGCAAGCGACTTCAGAGGGATACAGACCGCACTCTATGGCTATCAGGATCGCTTCCATGCCTTACCGGGAGATGACCGCTATGCCTCGGAACACCTGAAAGGTAGCCTGATGCCCATCAGTAACGGCAACGGGAATCTCCGCATCGATGGCAAACTGAATTCCGCTTTGAGCGAATCCTATTACCTATGGCAACACATCAGGCTGGCTGGATTCCTTCAGGGAGCGATCGACCCGGCCGCAACAGGATATGTACCGATCAGTGGCGCTACCGGCGGCACTTTGGGGGTGGCCGATATAAGCTCCGCCCCCATCTCCGGCATGAACGGCGCTTACATCATCTGTTCCGACAACATCTCAGGCAGACTGGTCAAGCAGCTGGACATGATGATGGACGATGGCAATACAGCGACCGGTTCCATGCTCATCGGGCCGGCGACTTACGGCGGAGAGCCGATACCCAGCAGCAAGATCATCGATACCGATTCATATCTGGCTTGTCTGGCAGCTTGAGAGAATTCAGGACTGCGCGTGCTAGTCTTTGCGCAGTCTCTTCTCGGCCGCCTCCAGCATCATCGGCTGCCCCAGTAGTAGCAGCACATCACCTGCTCGCAGCAACATATCATCCGACGGCTCCCCGCCCAGAAGGTTGTGGCGACGGACGCCATTGACCTCGATATTGAGTTCAGTGAGTTTCAGATCCCCCAGCCGCATCCCGACCGCCCTGTCTTGCTCGTGCAACATGACGCTCTGAAAACGCGGCTGGACACTGTCTGTCTCGTCGGCAGCCTCCTCCCGTTTGCCGCGCAGATAGCCGCTGAACATGCTGTAACGCTTGGCGCGGGCTTCCTGCACACGGCGCACCACGCGGCTTAACGGTATGCCAGCCATCAGCAAAGCCTGGGAAGCGAGCATGACACTGCCTTCAAGCACTTCTGCCACCACTTCGGTCGCACCGGCTTTTTTCAGGACTTCAACGTTGCTATCGTCGGCAGTGCGCACGATGACCGGCAGGTCGGGCCTGTTCTGCTGGATATGGCGCAGTATCCTCAGTGCGGAATGCTTGTCGTCGTACGTGATGACCAGCGCCTTGGCGCGCATCAAGCCGGCAGCCTGCAATACCTCGTGCTTGCCAGCATCACCGTACACGACCCGCTCTCCCGATGAACTTGCCTCGTGAACCCTGCGTGAATCGAGATCGAGCGCGATGAAGCTCACATTCTCATTCTTCAAAAATGCAGCCAGCGCCTGCCCGCTCCGCCCATAGCCGCAGATGATCACATGCTGGTTGGTGCTCATGCTTTGCACGGCGATCTGGTGCATCTGCATGGCGCTATTCATCCACTCCTCCGGCGAAATGCGGCGCACGATGGATTCCGCATGCTGGATCAGGAACGGCGCGATCAGCATGGAGATCAGCATAGCGGCCAGCACGTTCTGCATCACGTCATGCGGCAGCAGATTGGCCCCGCCGGTGAGCGTCAGCAGCACGAAGCCGAATTCACCCGCTTGCGCCAGGCCGAGACCCGTTCGCAGCGCCGGCCCCCAATCTCCCGAAAACGAACGCACCAGAAGCGCCACCACCAGCGCCTTGAACGGCAGCAGAATGAGCAGCAATAGCAATATCCAACCCCAGCCATCGATCACAGTACGCATATCCAGCATCATGCCGATAGTGACGAAGAACAAACCGAGCAACACGTCACGGAACGGTTTGATGTCCTCTTCCACCTGATAGCGGTATTCAGTCTCGGAGATCAGCATGCCGGCAACGAAGGCCCCGAGAGCCATGGACAGCCCGCTCATCTCGGTGATCCATGCCAAACCGAGCGTAAACAACAACACGTTCAGCATGAACAGTTCGGATGATTTTTGACGCGCGACCAGATGGAACCAGGGACGCAGCAGGCGCTGACCGAATGTCAGCAATGCAGTCAGCACCAGGATCGCCTTCAATGCCGCATAGGCCAGCGTGGCCGAGAGATTGCCGTCCTGCGTTGCCAGCGCGGGGATCAGGATGATGAGCGGCACCACGGCCAGATCCTGGAATAACAGCACGCCCATGATCTTCTGGCCGTGCGGGGTGTTCAGCTCGGCGCGCTCCACCAGCATCTTGCTTACGATAGCGGTCGAGGACATGGCCATGATGCCACCCAGTGCCAACCCTGCCGCCCAGCCGAGGTCGAAGAACATGGAAGTCAGCATGACCAACAACATCGTTGCGACCACTTGCGCCGTACCCAAGCCGAACACCAGACGCTGCATCGCCCGCAAGCGGGCCAGACTGAATTCGAGACCGATACTGAACATCAGAAACACCACGCCAAACTCTGCCAAATGGCGAGTCTCGGGTGCATCAGGTATCCAGCCCAGCGCATGCGGCCCGATCATCACGCCGACGATGAGATAACCCAGCATGGCCGGCAAATGCAGCGACCGGAATAGCACCACCACCAGCACGGCGACGGCGAGCAAAATGAGTAGCAGTTGCAATGAATTGTTCATGCGCCTGATGATGCCCTAACTTTTGCCAGTTTCAAAATCGTTCGCATCATCGAAGCCGGCACAGACACGACAGGGTTGTTCACCTATAATTCGCGCCATGAACAAACCTGCTCCCGCCGCCCCGCACGCGCTTGAACTTGCGCGCCGAGTATTGACCATTGAAGCCGACGCCGTCAGAGCGCTGGTGGAACGTGTCGACGCGAACTTTCTCAACGCCATCAACCTGATCCTCGCCTGCAAAGGAAGAGTGATCGTCAGCGGCATGGGGAAATCCGGGCATATCGCGCGCAAGATCGCGGCCACTTTTTCCAGCACCGGCACACCGGCCTATTTCGTCCATCCGGGCGAGGCCAGCCACGGCGATCTCGGCATGGTGACGCGTGATGATGTATTCATCGGCATCTCCTACTCCGGCGAAAGCGAGGAGTTGCTGACTATCGTGCCGGTATTGAAGCGCCAAGGCGCAAAACTCATCAGCCTGACCGGCAACTCAAAGTCCAGCCTTGCGCTGGAAGCGGATGTACATCTGAACGGTGCCGTCGCGCAGGAAGCCTGCCCCATGGGCTTGGCCCCGACCGCCAGCACCACGGCCGCGCTGGCCTTGGGCGATGCACTTGCGGTTGCCCTGCTGGATGCAAAAGGTTTCGGCGAGGCGGATTTTGCCCGCTCCCACCCCGGTGGTAGTTTGGGACGCCGCTTGCTTACTCATGTGCGCGACATCATGCATAGTCATGCCAGCATCCCCATGGTGCGGGAAGACGCGACGCTGGCCCAGGCAGTGCTGGAGATCTCGCGCAAGGGGCTGGGCATGACCGGTGTCGTGGACGAGAGCCATCATCTGCTGGGCATCTATACAGACGGTGACCTGCGCCGCACGCTGGAAAAGAAACTGGACTTCAATACGACCTCCGTTAGCTCGGTGATGTCAAAAACACCGCGAACTGTAGGTCCCGATGCGCTCGCAGTTGAAGCTGTGCAGATGATGGAACAGTACAACATCACCCAGCTGCTGGTGATCGACGCTCACAAAAAGGTGGTTGGCGCCTTGAACATGCACGACTTACTCAAAGCGAAAGTCATCTGATGTCACTGACAGACCGAATCAAGCCGCTGCGACTGATCGCTTTCGATGTGGACGGCGTTCTGACGGACGGCGGGCTTTACCTTTCCGATTCCGGCGAGGAGTTCAAACGCTTCAACTCTCTCGACGGACACGGTCTGAAGATGCTCAAGGCAAGCGGTGTTGAACTTGCCATCATCACCGGACGGACTTCACGCTGTGTCGAACTTAGAGCGGGCAATCTGGGCATCACCCGCCTTTATCAGGGCGTGGATGACAAATATGCTGCCATGCAGTCTTTGCTTGCCGACCTTGAATTGACGCCCGAGGCTGTCGCGTTCATGGGTGACGATGTGATCGACCTGCCGGTGATGCGTCACGTCGGGGTGTCCTTCAGCGTTCCCGACGCACCGCAATGCGTGCGTGACCGTGCCGATTATGTCAGCCAGCGCGCCGGCGGACACGGTGCCGTACGCGAGGTTTGTGAATTGATCATGTCGGCGCAGGGCACGCTTGAGACGCAACTTGCCCCCTATCTGGAACGATGAGTCGTTATTCCCTCGCCAATCGTTTGCGCGCCTGGCTGCCGCTACTGCCCGTCATGGCTCTGCTGCTGGGCAGCTACTGGCTGAACCTGCAGGTCAAACCATACGAACCCTCCACCGGCACCCAGCGACACGATGTCGATTTCGTGGTCTACGGTTTGCGTTCTACTGCGTTGAACACCGAAGGACAACCACGCTTCACCCTGCTCACCGACAAGATGTGGCATTACCCGGATGATGACACCACTCACATGCTAAACCCGATACTGACCAGCTTCTTTAAGGATCGGCCGCCAACCAGGATCGATGCGCTAAACGGCATGCTCAGCAGCAAAGGGGAGGAGATCCAGCTGCGCGAGGATGTGCACATCTTTCGGCCAGGCAAACCGCCTGCGCAAGCCCAGTATTTCAATACCGAATATCTGCGCGTGCTGCCCGACGAAGGCTGGGCCGAAACCGACTTCCCGGTACTGATGTATGACCGCTATAACACCATCAATGCCATCGGCATGGAGCTGAACAACGAAGCTCGCACCGTTAAATTCCTGAATCAAGTGAGATCAGTCCATGAAAAGAACGACTGAATATCTGTTGCCACTTTTGCTGGCCTTGCTTTGCGCCAATAATGCGATGGCGGAAAAGGCCGACCGCGACAAACCGGTTCATCTGGAAGCCGATCAAGTATTGATAGACGACGCACGCCAGTTCAAGAGTTTTGAAGGCCGCGTCCATCTGATCCAGGGCACCTTGAATATCCACGCTGACCGCATCGAAGTGCGCGAAGATAACGAAGGCTATCAGCAACTCACCGCGACAGGTCATCCCGCCAAATTCCGCCAGCGCTATGAAGGCAGCGAGGAATATGCCGAAGGCTACGGCGAAAGGATCGAATATGACACGCGCGCCGAGACGGTGGATTTCTTCGACCGTGCCCGCGTGAAGCGTGGCCAGGATGAAGTTCAGGGTGCGCACATCACCTACAGCACCAAGACAGAAGTATTCAAAGCCAGCGGGAGCAACGATTCTCAAACCCCGGGAAACAATCGAGTGCGCGCCGTATTGCAACCCAAGCGCGAAAAGCCCGCTGAAACATCCGCACCGACGAGCTCCCTGGAAATTCAGCCCAGCGTAACCTTGTCGCCTCCTATCACGCAAAAATAATGACATGAGCGAACTCCGTACCGAATCCCTGAAGAAGACCTACCGTGCCCGCACTGTGGTGCAGGATGCATCACTGCACGTGAGTAGCGGCGAGGTGGTCGGCCTGCTGGGTCCGAACGGCGCAGGCAAGACCACCACGTTCTATATGATCGTCGGACTGGTCGCCGCCGATGGCGGCGAGATCACCATAGACGGTGAAAAGGTCACCCACCTGCCCATCCATAGACGCGCACGGCTGGGATTGGCCTATCTGCCGCAGGAAGCTTCCATCTTCCGCCGCATGACTGTCAGCCAGAACATCGAAGCCGTACTTGAGCTGCATGATTATTCGCCGGAAGAGCAGGCGCAGCGTCTCGAGGCCCTGCTCAACGACCTGCACATCACCCACATCCGCAACAACCCGGCCATCAGCCTGTCCGGCGGTGAGCGTCGTCGCGTCGAGATCGCGCGCGCGCTGGCCACCGACCCGCGCTTCATCCTGCTGGATGAACCCTTTGCGGGGGTAGACCCTATCGCCGTGCTGGACATCCAGAAGATCATCCGCTTCCTCAAGGAGCGCAACATCGGCGTGCTGATCACCGACCACAACGTGCGCGAGACGCTGGGTATCTGCGACCGCGCCTACATCATCAATGCCGGATCGGTGATGGCGGAAGGCACGCCCGAGGAAATCATCTATAATGAGGGCGTGAGGAAGGTGTATCTGGGCGAGAACTTCAAGCTATAAGAAGCGCCGCCCCACACCAAACACCCAAGATGAAACCCGCTCTCCAACTCCGCCAATCCCAACAGCTGCTGCTCACGCCGCAGTTGCAGCAAGCGATCAAGCTTTTGCAGCTTTCCACGCTTGAGATCAATCAGGAAGCTTCCCGCTTGCTGGACGAGAACCCGTTGCTGGAACGAATAGACGATAACGCCAACCAGACCTATAGCGGCAGCAGCGATGCTGCCGAAACGCCTGCCCAGGAACGCACAGAGACAACCGCCTCCGAAAGCACCACACAGGACAGCGCGCCGGAATGGGGCGAAGCCAATTTCAGCCATTCAGGCAATGCCAGCCCGGATGATGAGGACGATGGCTATCAGGAAGTCGCCGCGGAACGCCCCAACCTGCGCGAGCATCTGCTGTGGCAGTTGAACATGAGCCTGCTTGACGATCGGGACAAGAAGATCATCGGCCTGCTGGTGGATGCACTGGATGAGAACGCCTACCTGTCCCAACCGCTGGAGGAGATCGTTGAGATATTCCCCGAAGAACTGGATATCACACTGGACGATCTGGAGACTGCGCTGGTGCAGTTGCAGCACCTGGATGCGCCCGGCATCGGCGCGCGCGACCTGCGCGAATGCCTGACCCTGCAACTGCAGGCGATCCCGGAGGACGTTCCAGGCCGTGATATGGCTTTGACCATCGTCGGCGAACATCTGGACTTGCTGGCCGCGCGAGACTTTTCCAAACTGAAACGCGTATTGCGCTGTGATGACGATGCCTTGCGCACCGCACAGGATCTGATCGTGCATCTGCAACCCAAACCCGGCATGGCGTTCGAACATCGCGCGGCCGACTATGTGGTGCCCGATGTGCTGGTGGAAAAGGTCGGCGGTATCTGGAAAGCCCGATTGAACCCGGAAGCCATGCCGCGCCTGCGCATCAATCAGGTCTACGCCAACATCCTGCAACAGCGCGGCGATGCCAGCGCTCAGGGCATGGCCACCCAGTTACAGGAAGCGCGCTGGTTCATCAAGAATTTGCAGCAGCGCTTCGAGACCATCCTGCGCGTGGCGCAGGCCATCGCCCAACGCCAGCGCCAGTTCTTCGAACATGGCGACATCGCCATGCGCCCGCTGGTGCTGCGCGAGATCGCCGAGCAGCTTGAACTGCACGAATCGACCATCTCGCGCGTGACCACACAGAAGTTCATGCTCACACCGCGCGGCATCTATGAATTCCAGTATTTCATTGGCAGCGGTCTGGCTACCGATGCGGGGGGGGCTTGTTCTTCCACCGCCATCCGCGCCCTTATCAAACAGATGGTTAGCGAGGAAGATTCCCGCCAGCCGCTGTCTGATAGCCGCATGTCTGAAATCCTGGCACAGCAGGGCATTATCGTCGCCCGCCGTACCGTGGCAAAATACCGGGAATCCATGAACATACTCCCGGTCAACCTTCGTAAATCACTCTAACCATAAAGGAGCAGGCTATGAACCTCAATCTCACAGGA
>JBDRPZ010000096.1:0-41949 GCA_043826585.1 Pseudomonadota bacterium | reverse complement strand
ACCAAATAAAAATCGCCCACAAGGGGCGATTTGTATTTGGCGGAGAGGGAGGGATTCGAACCCTCGATACCTTGCGGTATGCCTGATTTCGAGTCAGGTACATTCGACCACTCTGCCACCTCTCCGAGACTCTGTTCGAATGTGGAATGTACGACTTCCACACTGCGAAGGGCGCGCATTTTACCAGCAACATCCTTTTTCGGGCAGAATGTTGCTCAGTCCATCCTGAATCACATCGCAACGATAATGCGTAGCCTCTATCCTATGCGGGTGGTCGTTCTGGTCGCTCTGTTCGCCTGGCTGGTGATCAAAGCCATCGAGACCCCTCCGCTGCCTGATTGGCGGTCGGGAGAACTGGTTGCCGTGGTGCCTGACGCCTCCATGGTCACCGATTCCGCGTTCGAATCCGATCTGGTCACCCTGTTCGCCAAACATCTCAACGTGCGCGTGCGTTTGCTCAAGCAGACATCCGACCAGGCCGTGGCCACCTTGCTGGCAGGCAATGCACATCTGGTCGCGGGTTTCCGCTCCCATTCCAATCCCTCACTGCGCTACAGCGAGGGCTACCACAAGCTGGACGAGCGCGTGGTGTGCAACGACCAGCGCCCCCGCAAACTGGAAGAGCTCACCTCGCGCGAACTGGTGGTGGCGCGTGAATCGGCGCAGGAAGCTGCTTTGCGCAAACTGCGTGAGGAATATGAGAGTTTGGAGTGGGAATCGCGCAAGGGCACCTCGCCGATCGAATTGCTGCAGGCACTGGCAGAAGAACTGATCGACTGTACGGTGGCCAATGAAGAGCAGATCACTACTATGCGCAACTACTATCCCGCGATCGGCAGAGGCCTGAGCCTGAACCTGGATTCGGACATGAGCTGGGCCATCAGTGCGGAGGGGGACGAGGATTTGCTGGAAGAGGTGAACCGCTTTCTCGCAGAGAGCCGCAAGAACCGCGCGCTGAATTTCGCACTTGACCGCCACTACGGACACAACGACAGGCTGGGACGCATCGACGTTTCCGCGTTCATCGCCGATACACGCAACGTTTTGCCGCGCTACCGCCAGTGGTTCCAGGATGCCGCCGACCTCACCGGCATCGACTGGAGACTGATCGCCGCGCTGGCCTATCGCGAGTCGCGTTGGGACCCGAACGCCGTCTCTTTCACCAACGTGCGCGGGCTGATGATGCTCACCGAGACCACCGCCGACCGCATGGGATTGAAGAACAGGCTGGATGCGCACGAGAACATCATGGCCGGCGCGCGCTACCTGCAACTGCTGAAGGAACAGTTGCCGCTACGCATCACAGAACAGAACCGCCTGTGGATGGCGCTGGCCGCCTACAACCAGGGCATGGGACATCTGGAGGATGCACGCATCATGACCAAACAGCGCGGCCTCAACCCCGATGTCTGGGCCGATGTGAGACGCGTGATGCCGCTACTGTCACGCCCCGAATACTACGAGAACACAAAGTACGGTCGTGCACGCGGTGGTGAAGCTGTTGTACACGTTGAGACGGTGCGGCTGTATCACGACATGTTGAAGCGACTGGATGCGGAAGGGAAACTGCCGAAGACTTCACATTTGCCGTTCGGGCTTGGTGAAAGCTCACATCTGCCGGAATAGATGCGCATAACTGCGGCTGACAGCGATCTTCTCCGGGCGGTCACGCAATTCCAGTACGATCTTCCCCATCAAGCCATTATGTGCACTGACGATCTGGTGCACATTGACCAGCGTTCCTCGATGCACCTGCCAGAATTGGTCCGGATCGAGCTGGCTGACCAACTCCTTGAGCGGGGTGCGCAACAAGAGCTCGGCATCACGCGTCCGCACGGTGGTGTATTTGTCCGCGGACTGGAAATAGCACACCTCTTCCGTCGCCACCATGCGCACCGTCTGGCCGATCTGGATGCGCAGCCAGCGTAGCGGCTCAGGCTTGGCGGGTGACGCGAGCATGCTTTGCAGTCTGGCGAGCAATACAGACGGTGCGGTTTCGCTATGTTGCTTCAATCGCTCCACACAGCGGGCGAGACGTTCGTCCGATACCGGCTTGAGCAGGTAATCCACCGCCGCCTGTTCGAAGGCCTCCAGCGCATGGTCGTCGTATGCCGTGACGAACACCACGCGACAATGCGCATCAGCCGCTCGTGCCGCATCAAGCCCGGTTTGTCCGGGCATGCGGATGTCCAGGAACGCGATGTCGGGTTTGTGTTCCTGCAGTGCCTGTTCTGCTGCCACGCCGTCGTGCACCAGCGCAGCGATCTGCAAGCCCGGCCACAGCAACAGCAACCTGCGCTGCAGGTCTTGCGCCAGATTGAGCTCGTCGTCGGCGATGATCGCTCTCATTGCGGCAACTCCAGGATCGAATCCACTCCGCCGTCAGTGTTGTCTTGCAGATAAAGGCGCGCTTGCGGTCCATACAACGCAGCCAATCGCTCGCGCACATTCACCAGACCCGTCCCCGCCCCACCTTGGGCCTGCAGGCCGACTCCGCTGTCTCGGACTGCTATGCGCAGCATGGCGCCGACGTGTTCGGCATGGATATCGATCTTGCCGCCACCGACCTTCGGTTCTATGCCGTGCCGCACGGCGTTCTCCACCAGCGGTTGCAGCAACATGGGCGGGAACGCCAGACTGCGTGTGTCTGCATCGGCGGTTATCGTCCAGCTCAGACGATCCCCGAACCGCGTCTTCAGTATCTCCAGGAAGTTCTCCAGCATCTCGAGCTCTTCGCCCAGCGTGGTCTGGGTACTGCGAGTGCGTTGCAGTGCTATGCGCAACCAGTCGTTGAGACGCTCCAGAAGTTTCCTGGCCTGCGCAGGCTGCTCATCGATCAGGCTGTCCACATTGGCCAGCGTATTGAACAGAAAATGCGGTTCGATCTGCGCCTGCAGCATCTTGAGCTGCGCTTCGGTCTCACGCCGTTCGCTCTCGATCTCTTTCATGCGGCGCTGCTGCACTTCCCTGTCCAGTTGTTCGATACGCATGCTTAGAAAATGGGTGATACCGCCGATACCGCCGAAGAACAGGCCGATGACCACAGCGATCCACGCTTGCGGCTCGCTCCAGTTGCCGACGCCGGTCAACATCGAACCCAGTTGCACGCCGAAGATGATGCTGCCTGGGAAACTCAATGGGAGGATCAGCCAGCGCCAGCGTACATCGGTGATGCGGTAGATCACCGACGCATTGATGACATAGATGGAAAGGCCGATGCATTGCGAGAACACGAAGTTGATCCAGAAAGCCTCAAAGCCAACCAGCGTGAGCAGACCGGCGATGGCCGTGTTGAACAGCAGTGCGGAGAAGGTGGAGATCAGCAGGTTGTGGCGCATGGACGGATTATCGATATGGCTTCAGGGCAAGGCAACCTTAAACCCTAGTGTAAAGCTGTGCGTGTACAAAGCAGTAGCCTCTTGCCTTTCGTTGCTCAAACCAGCCAGACCGAGCGCAAACAGGCTGATGTGAGCACTGGCTGCATATTCACCATATGCCCCGATGCTGTTGCCGTGATCGGTGAGGTTGTTGGTATACATCACACGCCAGTAACCCTCGCTCTCCATCAGGTTGCTCTGCCACACCAGATGCACATAGTCGCGTCCGAGCAAGCGCGGCGCATAGCCCAGCGCCATGCCTGCCAGCGCAGTCGAACTGGCCGCACGTGCGAAGTAGGCGCTGGCTTGTTCTGCGGTGTAGCCGTGGCCGTCGTGCAGGTATTCAGCATTCAAGGTGTAACCGTTATCGAAGGTGTATGCCGTGCCGAGCAAGGCCGTACTGCGTCGCGGCGAGACGGACTGCACGATGAAAGGCAGGGCAAGGTCGGCCGGCGACAGCAGGGCATCGCGTTGAACCGACGAAGACCACTCGCCGTACAGCATCGCCGCATCGCTCAGCATCCATTGCCCGTGCGCCCCGTAGAACGCAGACTGGTGCGGCGCGCTGGCGACGGCCAGCCCGTATGCCCAGTCATCGTCGCGCTGTTCGAACTTCATCAACCAACTGTCGCGCCATACCGTGGATTGTGCCTGCTCGTCCCCGGCACGCACGATGCGCACCAGTTGCACGCTGCGCTGCCGGTCCGGCGTCCAGGACAGTTTCAGCATGTCCATGCCGGTCAATTCGCGCATCGGGTCGCTGCGTCCGCTGTCGAAATAATACGGGCTGGACGGCGATCGGAATTGCGCTGCGCCCCAGTTCAACACATCGCGCCCGACGGCAACGTTGACATCGTCCGTCGCCAGCACACGCAACTGCCACTGGCTGAGATAGGCATCGCGTGCCGTCTGCGAACCATCGGCATTGCGCTGCTCGCGCACGCTGGCGATGCCGCGCGCGGTGAGACGCAGCACATCATTCTCGGCCTTCGCATTCATACGCAGCTCGGCGGTATCGCTGCGCTGCGCGATGTGCGCGATCCGATTGCCGGGATTGAGCACGCTGTCGTCACGTAGCGTCATATGGCCGGCATAACCATACAGTGATGCGTCCCAAGTGCTGCGCCAATCGCTTGCCCCCGCGAAAGAAGGTGCAAGCAAAAGTGACAGTAACAACAGTTCAGCGCGTAACCGCATGCCTATGTCCATCCAGCCAGTAGCCCCATAGCACCAGCAGCCACTGCGCCTGCCCTGCCCAAGCGAGTACCTGCACATTCGGCGGCGGTTCGCCGAACAGATTGCCGGCATAGATCAGTGCCAGAAAAGCGACCAGTGCATAGAAGCCCCAGCGTCCTTTCGCATCCAGCGCAGATGTCGCGCTTGCATACAACCATACCCCCAGCGCGAACAGCGAGCCTTCCAGTGCCAGCGTGAGCGGCAGCGATGACCAGCCATGCAAGCCGAGCAATGTTTCACCACCCGGCATCAGCGGCAGATCGGGTCGGTGCACCAGCACATCCAGCAGCCAGTGGCTGACCACCAGTGCGCCCAGTATCAGCGCATCGCGCACGTTTTGTTTTAGCCAGATGTGTGCTGTCGCCAGTAATGCGCCCCAGCCAATCACCGCAAGCAGGCTGTGCGAAATGGGATAGTGCTCGAACAGCAGCGGGGTGACCGCGGTCGCACCCGGCTGTATGCGCACTTGTTCCAGATCCAGCATCAGCAAGGAGGGCCAGAGCAGGTCGATGAACTGCGCGGCAAGGAACAGCGTCCCCAGCGAGACAGACGGTACAAATTTCTTTGCGCCGAAACCGACACCAAAATGGGCAATGAACATCACTCGTCTCCTTTTGCGCCTTCTGCGGAAAGACGGCGCATCATGCCGCGTGCTACGACCGGCACGATCATGCGATGGAAAGGTTTCACCAGCGTGAAATACAGCACGCCCAGCCTGTTCTTGGTGTTGACCAGCGAAGAGACGGCCAGCGATGTGTGTTCCCCGTCGCACTGCAGACGTAGCGAGGTCCTGAAGTCCAGATGCTTGTCATCTTCTCCCAGCACGACCTCATGCTCGTCCAAATGCAGGATGCGGAACACACTGATCTGCTGTCCGACATGGAAGGGCGGATCGACAGGACGCAAACCTTGATCGCCGGTTTTCAGGCCGAATGGGGTGACCAACAGGTTCCTCAGCTTGAAAAGATAGTCCACCCACGCCGGGGCTGCTGCAAAGAATGCCGCCACCAGTTCCCAGGATTGCACGTCGTTGCGCGTCAGTGCCACCTCGTAACTGTCTGCATAGCTGTAGTTCTCCAACTCCGCCGACAACACCGAGTTCTCAGGAAATACATCCATCGCGCGCCCTCCGTCTTTATGCATCTGTGAAGATCACTGCATCTGACCCAGATCGAATTCATAGGCCGGGATCTGCTGTACCTTGACCGTGCCGAACGCCATCTCTGTCTCCGCGTCGATCAGCGCGTCGCGTATGGTCATCTTGCTGACGAAGGGGATGCGCTGGCCGCGGAAGTCGATCGTATTGGCATATTCGAAGCGGGCGGTCTTCAGCAGCTTGCCGCTGAGCGACAGAAATTCCGCCTTCACGCCGACGCCGCGCTTGATCGATACCCAGTAGCGGATCTTGTCGTAGGTAGCGCGCTTGTGTTTCGCGCTCAGGTTCAGCACGTAGCAAGTCTCTCCGTCTATGTTCTCCTCGCCATCCATCTGTGCATCGTAGTCGCCCGCGTAGTTGGTCGCGGCGATGTCGCCATTGGACGCCTGCCCGCTCATGCGCTGGCGCGGCGAGATGGGGATGGGCTTGGACAGGCCTGGCTTGGTCAGCCACATGTTGCGTCCGACCTGCAGCAGCCTGGAGCCCTTGAAGCGCGCCGGTTCCTGCGTCTCGGCCACGCTGGATTCGTCCACCGCCTTGACGACGAGACGCTGCGGCTCTTCCACCTTGTCGCCGTCGCGCGAACGCAGCGTGATCTCCCACACGATGCCGGGCAGGCCGCCGCCGCGCGCCTGGTCGGAGTGTTTCAGGATGCTTTGCGCATCGGGCGCGGCAAAGGCCATCCCGTTCCACAACAGCAAGAAGCCTATCAAGATATATCTTCGTTCAATGCTCATGTCAGTCTCCTAATCCGTGATGCGTTTCAGCGCCAGCAGCGTCATGGCGAAGAACGACACCTCCAGCACCAGCGCGATCAGCATGTACGCGTTCGGCATACCGTCCACGATGCATCCTGCCAGCCTGGCTGTAGCGATGCTGCCCAACACCAGCAGCGAAGCGATCAGGCCTGCAACGACGGTCTCGCGCTGCCGGGCCAGCGACCACAGCACCAGGCCGGTGCCCAGCCCCATCCCGCCATAAGTCGCACGCATGTCGATCAGTGCGCTCGGTGTCGTCTGCATTTCCCCGGCCAGCGCTTCGGAGAAATACCCCGGCGCTGCGATGAAGCACATGCCAAAAGCGATGAACGACAAGGCCGTAACACGCAATAAATGGATAGCGAACAGCATCACACATGCCCCAGCGCATCGATGATGTCCTTCTTCGCCGCGCGTCGTGCAGGCATGTACGCGGCCAGCGTACCCACCAGCCCCATCAGGATGAAGGTGAACACGGTGCGCCCGATGTCCAGATCAACCAGCAGCGGCACCGCACCCGCGCTATTGGGCGGCACGTAGGAGATGTGCGCCACGTTGATGCCCCAGCGCACGCCCAGCGCGATGAGCAATCCGGTCGCGCAGCCGATCAGCGACAGCAGCATGGATTCCAGCGTGAACAGTTTCACCACGCCGCTGCGCTTCAAACCGATGGCGCGCAGCGTGCCGATCTCACGGGTGCGTTCGATCACCGTCATGCCCATGGAGTTGGCGACGCTCATCACTACCACGGTCAGCACGATGGAGAAGATGAAGCCGAAGATCATGTCGAACATGCCGTGCACTTGGTTGTAGAAGTCGGACAGTTCCTGCCAGGTGAGGATCTCGACATCGAAACCGGCCGCCTGCAATTTCGTTTGCAGACGTGTGCGCATCATTTCGGTGTTATCGGTCTTGTCGAGCAGTATGGTCAGGCGCGACGCGCGGCCCTCGCCGTCGAGCAGGCTGCGCGCCAGCGACAGCGAGACGAAGGCGAACTTGTCGTTGCTGCCCGCGTTGCCGGTGTTGAACGACCTGCCCAGCGTGATGTCGGCGGCGTTGGCCTGTCCACTCAGTGTGTTCACCAGCACTTGTGCCGTCTCGCCTTCCTTGAGATGCAGCATCTCCACCAGCCCCTCGCTCAACATCACGACATCCGGCTTGTCATTGACCAGATGGATCTTCATGTTGTCGTACAGACCGCTCGCACGCTCTTCATCGGTCAATGCACCGGCTCGCAGCTTCACCGCCGCGCCCGGCTCTATGCCTTCCGCGATAAAGATGGTGCTGACGCGGCCATTGCTCACCAGTCCGCTCATGCCGATGCGCGGCGCGACCAGTTCCACATGTTCCTCGCCCTGCAGCAGTTTGCTGATGTCTTGCACTTCCTGTGCCGTAAGCAGGTAACGCTCGGGATCGAGCTTGCCTTCAGTGCGCATGCCTTTTTTGTACAGCGTTAGATGACCCAGCATCTCGCCGTGTATGGATTGGCGGCCGAGTCCGTCGTACACGTTGTGCGTGTAGCCCGCGAACAGCACGATGGCGGAGAAGCCGAAGGCGATGGCAAGCAGGGTCACCAGCGAACGGCGGCGGTTGCGCAACAGGCCGCGCAGGGCCAGTTCACAGGTGTTCATTGCATCACCTCATCACTTTCAATGTTGCCGTCGCGCAGCAAAATCTTTCTATCCACATGATCGAGCAGGCGCGGGTCGTGCGTGGTGAACACAAAAGTCACTTTGCGCGCGCGGTTCATCTCGCGCATCAGCTCCACCACCATGCGGCTGTTTTCCGAATCCAGATTGGCAGTCGGTTCGTCGGCGATCACCAGCTTGGGGTTCACCACCAGTGCGCGTGCGATGGCGACACGCTGGCGCTGGCCGCCGGAAAGTTTGTCCGGCAGCGAGTGGATGAAGCGCTCCAGTCCCACATCTACCAATGCCGATTGAGCACGTTCGCGTGCGCTGCCGTCCTTCACGCCCTGTATCTGCAAGGGCAGCATCACGTTCTCCAGCGCCGACAGCACCGGTACCAGATTGAAGTTCTGGAACACGAAGCCCAGTTTGTGGCTGCGGAACTCGGTCAGCGCATCGTCGCCCAGCAGGTGCGTGTCCTGCCCGTCGAAATTCACTTCGCCGCCAGTCGGCGTATCGATCAGGCCGATGATGTTCATCAGCGTCGACTTGCCGCTGCCGGAAGGCCCCCACACGGCGAGGAATTCGCCTGCATGGATGTCCAGCGAGATGTCGCTCAATGCATCGATGTGGGTCTCGCCCAGCATGAAGCGGCGGCGGATGTTGCGCAGTTTGAGTATCGCTTGTTCGCTCATGTCTGCCTCACTTGATATGAATGGATTGCGTGCTTGTACCATCGCCAACTGAAAACACTGCGTCCTTGAATTTCGGCGGGCCGAAGTGTGCTGGTGCATCGCGCGATGCACCAGTTGGCTCATTGGGGATGCCGATGAAGTTGCTGTCCAGCATGCCGTTGCCGTTCACATCGGCGTAGACCGCTACTGCATATTCACCAGCAGGGATATCCGATATTTTCAGTTCAGTCGTATCGCCGGTAGCCAACACAGTGCGGCGTATAGCCTTGTCATCCCGCGTCGGGAAGTCTGCGGCGGAAGCATGCAAGGCGACGTGCAGCATCTTTCCGTCCAGATTGTCCCCGTGCAGGGTCAGCCTGAGTTCGCCTGCATCGGCAGCGAAGGACAGCAATACTGCTGCCAGTACAAAAAGTCGTTGCATGACTCCTCCCGCGTAATGACGGGATGCACTTTACGAAAGCCGGAGAAGAAGGGGGAGCGGTTTGCGACGAACTGCGCGAAACGTGGAGTGAATTGCAGCAGAGGACGTCAGTCGCGCTTGTCCTGCTGCGCTTGCAGCATGCGTTCGATATGATCGAGACGGGTCGATATAACCTTCAGCAGGCGCTCGGATTCCTTCTCTTCTGTTTCGATCTTTTCCACGTCACTGCCGATGAAGAAGGCCGCCAGATTGGCGGTGAGCATGGAGATGAGCACCACACCGAACAACACCACCAGCGAAGCAAACAAACGACCGGCGCCTGTGTGGGGCACCACATCACCGTAGCCGACCGTGGCCATGGTGACCCAGGCCCACCACATGCCGTCCCACACATCCCCTACAGACGGGTCAATACGCGACATGATGATGCCTGACAGCAACATGGTGAAGAAGGCAACGATCAGGGTGGCACCGAGTTTGTGCTGTGACAGCAGTTTGCGCGCCGACTTGGACATGCGTGCCAGCAGGGCCAACACCAGCAGCAAACGGAAGCCGCGGAACAGGCCCACCAGCGGCGCATATTCCCAGAACAGCGGGAAACCGCCGACGATGATAGCCAGATTGAGCCAGTTACTGAACAGATAGGCTCGCTTGTGGTCGACGCGTACCGTCAGCACCCAGGTCTCTACCAGAAAAGCCAGCCAGACCATCCAGTCGGCGACGCGAGCCAGAGCGGGGGCGATGCCGTTAGTCTCTTCCAGGTACCACTGCAGCACGATCCACAATGCCACCCCCACCATCGGCCATTCCAGCCTTCGCGCCCACAGTCGCGCTTCATCGTTCTCCTTTTCGGAGACACCGGCGATACCGAGCAGGTGGACGACTTTCATAGTTGCACCTTACTTGGAGAGTTTCTCCATACCGCCCATATAGGGGCGCAGCACTTCGGGGATGGTCACGCTGCCGTCGGCGTTCTGGTAGTTCTCCAGCACCGCGACCTGCGTGCGGCCTACGGCGAGACCGGAACCATTCAGCGTATGCAACAGCTCCGGCTTGCCGGCCGCGTTGCGGAAGCGTGCCTGCATGCGGCGCGCCTGGAAGGCTTCGAAGTTGGAACAGGACGAGATCTCGCGATAGGTGTTCTGCGCGGGCAACCACACTTCGATGTCGTAAGTGGTGGCTGCGGAGAAACCCATGTCGCGCGTGCACAACTTCACCACACGATATGGCAGGCCCAGCTTTTGCAGGATGATCTCGGCATGGCCGAGCAGCGCTTCCAGCGCGGCATAGGATTGTTCGGGATGCACCATCTGCACCAGCTCCACCTTCTCGAACTGATGCTGGCGGATCATGCCGCGCGTGTCGCGCCCATAGGAACCTGCCTCGGAACGGAAGCACGGTGTGTGCGCCACGAACTTCATCGGCAGTTTTTCCAGCGGCACGATCTCATCGCGCACCATGTTGGTCACCGGCACCTCGGCGGTGGGGATCAGGTAGAAGTTTCCAACTTCTTCAAGTTCCATCATTGTTGGATTAGCAAGTTTTGCTAAATGACCTGAAGGACGAGTTGAAATACGGAACAAATCCTCCTCAAACTTAGGTAACTGCCCTGTTCCATACATTGATTTTGCATTCACCATGAACGGCACATAGGTCTCGGTGTATCCGTGTTTCTCGGTGTGCGTGTCCAGCATGAATTGCGCCAACGCGCGATGCATGCGTGCCAGCGGGCCTTTCAGCAAGGTGAAACGCGCACCGGCGATCTTGGTGGCGGTCTCGAAATCCAGCCCGCCCAGACCTTCGCCGATGCTGACGTGATCCTGTACCTCGAAATCGAACTTACGCGGCTCACCGAACTTGTGCATCTCGACGTTATCCGCTTCCGAGTTGCCGACCGGCACGCTGGCGTGCGGCACATTGGGGATCACGGCAAGAAAGTCTTCCATGTCTTTCAGCACTTGTGGCTGCTTGGCTTCAAGCTGTTTCAACTCCTCGCCCAGTGCGCCCACCTCGGCCATGATGGCTGTCGTGTCCTCGCCCTTGGCCTTGGCCTGACCGATCAGCTTGGAGGTCGCGTTACGCTTGGCTTGCAGTTCTTGTGTGCGTGTCTGTATAGATTTTCGATCCGCTTCCAACTGCTCGAACTTGGCAGTGTCGAGTTCGAAACCGCGCGTCTTCAAGCGCGCCGCCACACCGGCCAGATCGTTACGTAATGTCTGTATGTCCAACATGCTGCTTATCCTTTTCTGTTTTTCTTTGCTGCTTCATCCAGCTCGCGCAAGTGCGCGAGCTTCTCTGCGATCTTCGCTTCCAGCCCGCGATCCACCGGTTCGTAAAAATTCACTTCAGGCATGCCGGCAGGGAAATAATCCTCCCCCGCTGCATAACCGCCTGCCTCGCTGTGCGCATAACGGTAATCCTTACCGTAATCGAGCTGCTTCATCAGCTTGGTCGGCGCATTGCGCAAGTGCAGCGGCACTTCGCGCGACGCATCCTGTTTGACGAAAGCGCGGGCGGCATTATACGCGACGTACCCGGCGTTCGATTTGGCCGCAACGGCCAGGTAGATCACCGCCTGCGCCAGTGCCAGTTCACCTTCCGGCGAGCCGAGCCGTTCATAGGTGGTGGCGGCATCGTTACAGATCTGCATGGCGCGCGGATCGGCTAGGCCGATGTCTTCCCAGGCCATGCGCACGATGCGCCGCGCCAGGTAGCGCGGGTCTGCACCGCCGTCCAGCATGCGCACCAGCCAGTACAACGCGGCATCCGGATTGGAACCGCGCACCGATTTGTGCAGTGCGGAGATCTGGTCGTAGAAGGCTTCTCCACCTTTGTCGAAACGGCGCATCTTCTGCGCCAGCGTTGCATCCAGAAATGCGACGTCGATGTTGTTCCGCCCTGCGGCTTCGGCAGCGGTCTGCAACTGCTCCAGCACGTTGAGCAGGCGGCGCGCATCACCATCCGCGTAGCCGATGACGCGTTCACGTGCGGCTGTATCGAACGCCAAGCCATGCAATGCATCCTGCTGCGCACGCGCAAACAGTTCACCCATCTCGTCTTCTGACAATGATTGCAGCACATACACCTGCGCGCGCGACAGCAGCGCGTTGTTCAGTTCGAACGAGGGATTCTCGGTGGTCGCACCGATAAAGGTGACCAGCCCCTGCTCGACGAAGGGCAGGAAGGCATCCTGTTGTGATTTGTTGAAACGGTGCACCTCGTCTACGAACAGGATGGTGTGCCGACCGTTACGCTGCAAAGTCTGCTCGGCCTGCGCGATGGCATCGCGAATGTCTTTCACACCGGACAGCACCGCCGACAGCGGCAGGAACTCGGCATCGAAAGCTGAGGCCATCAGGCGCGCCAGCGTAGTCTTGCCCACCCCCGGCGGCCCCCACAGGATCATGGAATGCAGCTTGCCGGACTGGAACGCCAAACGCAGCGGCTTGCCCTCGCCCAGCAGGTGCGACTGGCCGATGACTTCGTCGATATGCTTGGGGCGCAGGCGCTCGGCGAGCGGCGCAGCCGGGGCGTTAGGTGCGAACAGGTCGGACATTATTCGCCCAGAACGTCAGCGCCTTTGGGCGGCACGAATTTGAAAAGCGACGGTGCGAGTTGCGGATTGCGCTTCATCTGTGCGAAACGCAGGATAGTGGTGTTGCCGAAGGCATCGTTCAGCTCCATCGCAGCCAGCTCGGACTGCGCATTGAAGCCCATGCGGATGGCGGAGAATGTGGATTCCTTGCTGCGCGGCTTGGCGATCAGCCAGTGCAGACCATACTGCTCGCCCGCTTCTTCCAAGATGAAGTCGCGTTCGATCTCGTTGTTGCCGGACAGCAATGCCGCCGGGCTGCTGCCCAGTGCGGCATCCAGTTTGCGTACGGTGACCTGCTCCAGATCGGCGTCGTACAGCCAGAACTTCTCACCGTCGCCGACGATGAGTTGTGCGTAGGGCGTGCGGTATTCCCAGCGGAACTTGCCGGGGCGCACGAACTGCATGGTGCCGGACGCGGTCTGCATCTTGCGGCCCTTGCTATCGAGTACGGTCTGGGTGAATTCGGCCTGCGCGGAACGTGTGCCGGAGATGAAGGACTTGAGCTGGTCGACCGCACCCGCATGGGCTTCGAATGCTGCCAGACACAACAGCAGCAAGATGTATTTTTTTAGCACGATCATTCCTGTCGTGCCGGCGCGAGCACTTCGCGATTGCCGTTGCCCTGCATCGGCGATACCAGCCCGGCCTGTTCCATCGCCTCGATGAGACGTGCGGCGCGGTTGTAGCCGATACGCAGATGGCGCTGCACCAGCGAGATGGAAGGGCGGCGTGTCTTGAGTACGATCTCGACTGCCTGGTCGTACAAGACATCCGCTTCGGCATTGCCGCCACCGCCGTCGTATTCGCCCTCAGCCGGTTCATCCATCGAGGTCAGGATGCCTTCTATGTAATTCGGTTCGCCCTGTGCTTTCAGGTGCTCGGTGACACGGTGCACTTCCTGATCGGACACGAACGCACCATGCACGCGCTGCGGGAAGCCGCTACCCGGTGGCAGATAGAGCATGTCACCCTGCCCCAGCAGCGATTCAGCACCCTGCTGGTCGAGGATGGTGCGCGAGTCGATCTTGCTCGACACCTGGAAGGCGACGCGCGTCGGCACGTTGGCTTTGATCAGGCCGGTGATGACATCCACCGAGGGGCGCTGCGTGGCGAGCACCAGGTGGATACCGGCGGCGCGCGCCTTCTGCGCCAGACGTGCGATCAGCTCTTCCACCTTCTTACCTACCACCATCATGAGGTCAGCCAGCTCGTCGATGAAGATGACGATGAATGGCAGTTCTTCCAGCGGCTCCGGAGATTCTGGCGTGAGGCTGAACGGGTTGCCCAGCGGCGTGCCCGCCTTGGCGGCATCGCGGAATTTCTGGTTGAAGCCAGCGATGTTGCGCACCCCGAAGTGCGACATCAGCTTGTAACGCTTGTCCATCTCCTGCACCGCCCAATTGAGCGCGGAGGCAGCCTGGCGCATATCGGTGACCACCGGTGCCAGCAGATGCGGGATACCTTCGTACACCGACAATTCCAGCATCTTGGGATCGATCAGGATCAGACGCACTTCCTGCGGGGAGGATTTGTACAGCAGCGACAGAATCATGGCGTTGATCGCCACCGACTTGCCGGAACCGGTGGTACCCGCCACCAGCGCATGCGGCATCTTGGCCAGATCGGCAACGACCGGTTTGCCCGAGATGTCCTTGCCCATCGCCATGGTGAGCGGCGAATGCATGTCTGCATAGACTTGGGAGCCGAGGATCTCGGACAGGTGCACCATCTGTCGTTTCGGGTTGGGCAGTTCCAGGGCCATGCAGGTCTTGCCGGGTATGGTCTCCACCACGCGGATGCTGACCACGGACAAGGCACGCGCCAGGTCGCGCACCAGATTGACGATCTGGCTGCCCTTCACGCCTACGTCGGGTTCGATCTCGTAGCGCGTGATGACCGGGCCGGGATAGGCACCGACCACTTTGACGGTGACATTGAAGTCGTTGAGTTTGCGCTCGATGAGTCGCGAGGTGAATTCCAGTGTTTCGGCGGAAACCATGTCGACCTGCTTGGTTGCCTGATCGAGGATGTGCAGCGGCGGCAGCGGCGAATCGGACATGTCGGCAAACAAGGAGACCTGCTTCTCTTTCTCGACCCGCTTGGACTTTTGTACTTCGATCACCGGCATCTCGATATGGATGGGCTGATGGTCCTCGACACGCTTCTTCTCTTCTTCCACCTTCACTTCACGGTGTTGCGTGGCCTGCGCGCCGATGCGCTTGTCCTGCCAGGTCTGCCAGGCGTTACGCGTCCACAGGTAGCCGTCCTCTATCCATTCGCCGAGGCGGTCGATGAAACGCAACCAGGATAAACCGGTGTACAGGCTGAAACTGACCGCCATCAATGTCAGCAGGAACAGCGTCGCGCCGACATAGCCCAGCACTTGTGCCAGCCAGCCGCCCAGCGCCGCACCCAGCATGCCTCCGGGGGCCTGCGGCAGCTCGACCTGCCAGGAGTAAAGACGCAACGCCTCCAGGGCGCTGCTGGAGAACAACAGGATGAGGAAGCCGGTCAGCGACAACCAGAGGGTGCGCACATCGAACAGGCTGTCGGCGCGCATGCGGCGATAGCTCGCCCAGACACGTTGCAGCAAGAGGGTGACGAACCACCATGCCGAGAAGCCAAAAACAAAGAGCAGCACATCGGACAGCCAGGCACCGAATGCGCCGCCCGGATTCTGTGTGACTGTGGTGTTGGCTTCGTGAGACCAGGCGGCGTCGTTTTGGTCGTATCCGGCAAGGATCAGGATCAGGTAGGCGGCCAGCGCCACCAGCAACAGCCAGCGCGACTCACGCAACAGATGCAGCATCCGCTCCGGTAGCGGTGCCCGTGCGTTATCGACTACAGCCATCAGGCAGCCCCGGCAGGTTTGGAATCTGCCTCTTCTTCATCGCCATTTTCGGAGATGAAACCAAAACGACGTGCCGTTTCGACCGCTTCGACACGGGAATTGACATGCAGGGTCTGATAGATGGCGGCGACATGGATCTTGACCGTGCCTTCGGCGAGGTTGAGTTCGCGCGAGATGTCCTTGTTGCTCATGCCGGCACCGATCAGTTGCAACACCTGCAGCTGGCGCGGGGTGAGGCCGTACTTGCTGGCGCGCTGACTTCGCTTGTCGTTGAGCGCCATACCCGGCTCCAGCTTGGATACGGCTTGTTGCAACAATTGCGGGGGGACGTATACGCCGCCATCCAGCACCATACGCAGTGCGGACAGCATGGCTTTGCTGGGTGACATCTTGGAGATGAAGCCCATCGCGCCGAGGTTCATGACACTTTCGATGTCGTCGCGATGATCGGATCCGGAAACGACTACCAAGGGCACGGCTGGGAAGCGTTGGTGAAAAAGCTGCAGCGAGGAGACGCCGTTGCTGTCCGGCATGTGCAAGTCCAGCAGCGCCAGATCGAGGTCCGGGTTAGCCATGACCAATTGCAGGGCCTCGGTGAAATTGCCCGTATCGAGTATCTCCACTTCGTCGGCCAGTTGCTGCAACACATAGCGCATGCCATCGCGGAACAGCGCGTGATCATCCACCAGCAGTACCTTGATCTTCATTCTTTCATCCCCTTTTGCATCGGCTTAATCATACCACCCCGACCTTGGGCATTCAGCCGCTATTGCTTGCCGGTCAGCACGAAATACATCATCGCGCGCAGGCGGATCGGCGCGATGGGTTTATGCAGCAAGATGGCGCCGCTGGCATGGATCGCATGCAAGGTTTCGCTTGCAGTATCGCCGGTCAGCACCACGGCCGGCAGATCGGCACCCCATAGTTCGCGCATGCGGCGGATGACGTCGATGGCCGTCAAACCCTGCGGCAACCGGTAATCGCACACCAGCACATCCGGCTTCTGTTGTTCCATATCGAGTTCGCGCACCACCTCGTCAGCCGATTCCGAAGTGAATACACGGCAACCCCATTGCCGCATCAGTTCGGCTGTCGATTCGCGGATATCCGAATCGTCTTCAACCAGAGCGACCACCCTGCCGCTCAAGTCATATTCCGAATGCGAGATGACGAACGGCTGTGCCAGTTGCGTCGCATCCCCCTTGGGTATGCTGAACGAGAAGGTGGAGCCGATACCGGGTTCCGAGCCCACCTTCAATCCGCAATTGAGCAATTGGTCGATGCGGCGCACGATGGTGAGTCCCAGGCCCAGCCCTTTGCGCCGGTCGCGATGCGGATTACCCACTTGGTAATACTCATCGAAGATATGCGGAAGGGATTCAGGATCGATGCCGATACCGCTATCCACGACCTCTATCTTCACCCGGTCGGACGCGCATGTGCAGCGCAGGATGACACTTCCACTATCGGTGTAGCGAATGGCGTTTGAGATCAGGTTGCGCAACATACGCTCGAGCAGAAACGGATCGCTGTACACCACCGTCTCGCACGATTTGGCACCGCAAAGCTCTGCAGTATTCGGCATCTCGTAGCTCAGCCCCTTGTTCTGGGCGATGGGTGCGAAATCCCCGAACAGTCTATCCATCAGTGGGGCCAGATTAAAATGCTGCCAGCGCGGCTCCACAATGCCCGCATCCAGCCTCGACACATCCAGCAGGTCGTCGAACATATCCACCAGCGCGTCGACCGACTTGCCGATCTGGACGGAAAGCCGTTGCGATTCCTTATCCCCGGCTGTTTCATGCAGGGCTTCGGTAAACAAGCGTAAAGCTTGCAAAGGCTGGCGCAGATCATGACTGGCTGTTGCCAGGAACTTCGATTTGGCGAGGCTGGCCGACTCTGCGCGTTCCAGTGCTTCGGCGATATCCGTCTCCCGTTGTCGCAGCTCGCGCAACAAGCCTTCTTTTTCGAAACGCTGGCGTAGCGAAAGCTCGAACGTGTACATCAGACGCATCGCCGCATTCAGCATGAACATGATGAATACCACCAGCATCAATGCCAAGAACCAGTGCTGCTTGTCGTTCTCCAGCGCCAGACGGACCACCAGCGGCACCAACAGGAAGACCAGATACAGGAACATGGAAGGACGGTGTACCGGGTTGATGGTCACGCCGCCGGATGCGAAGCCCATCGCCACGCAGATGATCAGGATCTGATAGGCCAGATCGCCCGGCACGTACATCAACAGCCAGGCCAGCCCCCAGACGGACGCGCCGAGTGCGGTGTTGCGACGGAAGCGCCGATCCCAGCGACGGCATTGGCGGATATCGTCAGCCTCAGCACGGTGGCGCCACCACTGCCACAGTTCGAACAGCTGCACCGAGAAGGCCAGCACCATCCACCACAGCAGCACCTGATGGGATACCACATCCCACATCACCCACATCAACAGTGGCACGATGAACATGGCCGGCACCACCATGGTCGGGTAAGCGACGAGGCGCGCGCGCACCTGCTCGCGCCGCACCGGCAGGTTGTCTTCGTCGATGTCGAACTTCAGGAGACCGGCGAGGCTGTTCATTTCATCGCCAGCAGCAAACGGATGTCCTGCGCCAGAAATTCCGGCCGCTGCGCGAAGGGCGACAGCAACACAGGCTTGCCGGATGGCGAGATCAGATAGGTGCCTGCCGAGTGGTCAAGGGTATAGCTGCCGCTCTTGGTCACCTGCTTTTCGTAGATGATGTCGAATGCCTTGGCCGCTTGGGCGGTCTCCTGCGCATCGCCGTACAGGCCGAGGAAAGAGGGGTAGAAGGCGGGCGCGTATTGCGCCAGCAACGCCGGCTTGTCGCGCTCGGGGTCGAGTGTCACGAACAGTACCTGCACCTTTTCCGAGTCCTTGCCCAGCATGCGCATCACCTGCGCCATATCCGCCAGGGTGGTGGGGCACACGTCTGGGCAGTGGATATAACCGAAGAACAATGCGACCGCCTTGCCTCGGAAATCGGCCAGCGTGACGGTCTTGCCGGACGGGTCGTGCAGGCGAAAATCGGCCTGCGCATATTTGCCGGTGACTTCATTCGCCTTGAACGGCGAAGGCAGTTTGGGTTCGCCGCACGCGGCGAGCATAAGCAGTGATGACAGCAACAAGATGTTACGCAGCAACATGACACGCTCCAGTCCAACCATGCACATAGAATGTGTACGAGACCTTGATCAAACCGTACACCCCGAACCCGGCCACCATCGCTCCGGCGGCCAGTCGCACACGCGGTGATTGTACCCAACCCCGGATGCTTTCCCAGAACATACCGATGGCCAACAAGTTGGGCAATGTGCCCAGACCGAATGCCAGCATGATCAGGCCACCCTGCATCACATCGCCACTGGCCAGCGCGGTAAGGAGCACGCTGTATACCAGCCCGCACGGCAACCAGCCCCACAACACGCCCAGACCCAGCGCGCGCGGCACGGTATTCACCGGCAACAGCCTGCGGGTGTAAGGCTGCAAACGCTTCCACAGACCACTGCCCAGTTGCTCCAACCGTCTTACCGCGCCCCACACCCCGGCCAGATACAGCCCGAGCAGGACCAGCATCAGACTGGATAGCGCGAACAACAGATGTTGCACCGGCACCGCATCGCGCATCAGCAGACCGGCCTGCCCTACCGCACCGACCAGCGCACCGGCGGCTGCATAGCTCAGTATGCGCCCACTGCTGTAGGCCAGATGGAACGGCCAGCGTGCCCGCTGCTGCGGCACTTGCGAAGTGAACACACCGACGATGCTGCCGCACATGCCCAGGCAGTGCACGCCGCCCAGCAGCCCCACCATGAACACTGCAACGATGCTGAACTCACTCATGCTTTGATTCGCGCTCCAATAGATTCATATCCAGATACTGCGTGGCGAATTTCGCATCAGCCTCTTTCAGGTGCGGCACGATACCGAGCAAAGGGGCGGCGATACGCTCACGCAGCGCGTCGATATTCTCCTGCAGTGCAGGCATGGTCTCGTCCAGCACGTTGGCGACCCAGCCGGCACATTCCAGTTGATGATCTTCGATCGCAGCCATGGTCAGCAGCGCATGGTTGATGCAGCCCAAGCGCATGCCCACCACCAGGATCACCGGGATATCCAGCTCGCGCGCCACATCGGCAAAGGTGAGTTCGTCATTGAGCGGCACCATAAAGCCGCCCGCGCCTTCCACGATGACTTCATCAGCTTGACCGACCATCTCATTATATGTGGTCAGTATGCGGCGCATCTCGATCCGCACCCCGACATGTCTTGCCGCAATATGCGGTGCGATGGCGCGCGGGAAACAATAGGGATTCACCTGACCGTAGCCCAGCTGCAGCGAGCTTGCAGCACGCAAAGCGAGCGCATCTTCGTTGTGGTCATGCTCATCGCAGCCTGCCGCGACCGGCTTGAATCCGCATACCAACTTGCCCTGTGCGGCAAAGCCGTGCAGCAGGGCGCAGCTGATCAGCGTCTTGCCGACGCCTGTGTCGGTGCCGGTGATGAAATAACTCATAGTTTGAAATCTGTCTTGATGATGGCGCGCCCGTCCGGTGCAGCCATGGGCGCAGGCTTCCAGGCATGGCCGTAAACGATCTCGAAGGTGGCCGGCAACTTGCCGTTGCGGCGCAAGGTCTCGTAGTTCGCGATCACTCGCTGCCAGACCGCCTTGCCCATCATGCCGGATGCGCGGCCTGCAGTGGCATTGTGTGCGCCGATACTCTTCAGGTCCTGCATCACTGCGCGTGCATCTTCATAGGTCAAGGTGAGCGTCTCCATCTCCATCACCGGATCGGCGAAACCGGCTGCCACCAGCATGTCGCCGACATCATGCATGTCCACAAAACGATTGAGGTGATTGTAGCCGTCCACGTCGCGGAATGCGATGCGCAATTCCTTCAACGTATCCACGCCGAAGCAGGAGAACATCAGCAGACCATCGGTATTCAGGATGCGGTGCAGTTCCACGAAGGTGGCGGGCAGGTCGTTGCACCATTGCAGTGCAAGGTTGGACCACACCATATCCATGCTGCCCGTCGCGATCGGCAAGGCTTCCACATCTGCGCACAGGAATTGTTCGCGGCGCCCCTGAAACAGTTTCTGCCACCAGCTCGATGTGCCGCGTGCATGTTGCAACATACCGAGTGCGATATCGAGCGCGGTGAGATTGGCCTTGGGATAGCGCTCGCCCAATTGACGCGTGCCCCAGCCGGTGCCGCTACCGACGTCCAGCAGGCGCGACGGTTGCAGCTTGATGTAATCCAGCTTCTCCAGCATGCGTATGCACACTTCGCGCTGCATCACGGCCGCGGCATCGTAGTCCGCTGCGGCCCGGCTGAACGCGCGGCGCACTTGTTTCTTGTCTATCTCGAATTCATTCATGCAGGAATTTCTTTATATGTTGAACCACGGTTTCGGTATGCGACAGGAATGGCGCATGGGCGGCGCCTGCGATCTCTTCCACCCGCGCGTTCGGCATCACCTGTGCCAGGAAGTGCGAAGCTTCCGGCGGCGTCAGCTTGTCGCGCTGTCCGCCAATGGCGAGCGTCGGCTGCGTGATGGCGGGCAGCTGCTCGCGCAGGTCTGCATCGCGCAGGATAGTTAAACCGCCGCGCAACGCAGACAGATCGGGTTCGCCGCGGCTGAACAGTTGTTCGCGCAACGCCGCCAGCAATTCGCGCTCATGCTCGCTGCCGCGTACCTGCAAGGCCAGAAAGCGACGCAAGGTGGCGGTATGGTTCTTTTCCAGCTCGGCGGCGAATTGCTGCAATGTCTCGGCAGGCATGCCGAACAACCAGTCTTCGCGCTCGGTAAAACAGGGCGTGCTCGCCAACAGGATCAGGCGCTCGACCTTCAGCGGCGCAGATGCCGCCCAGTGCTGCGCGATGATGCCGCCCAGCGACCAGCCCAATACGTTGACGGACTCAGCGAACTGCGCATCCAGCAAAGCGACGATTTGATCCAGCGTGAAATCGCCTTGTGCGGCACTGGCACCATGCCCCGGCAGATCGACGTTGTGCACTTCGAAATCTTGCGACAGGTGAGTGACCACATCACCCCAGATGCCGCCATGCATGCCCCAGCCATGCAGCATGACCAATGGCTTGCCCTGCCCCGTCACCTCAATGTGCATCGCACATCCTCCCCCACCCGAACCCTCCCCCATTGGGAGAGGGGCCAAACGTCGCTACGCGGATTCTATTTTTCTCCAAGCGCATGCAAGGCCTCGATCAGTTGTTGCACATCCGCTTCCGTATGTGCGGCGGACAAGGTGATGCGCAGGCGCGCCGTCCCTTGCGGCACGGTGGGCGGACGGATCGCCGCCACCCAGATGCCGCGCTCGCGCAGCGCAGCACTCAAAGTGAGCGCCTGCTTGTTGTCGCCGACCAGCAGCGGCTGGATGGCCGTGTCGGAGGGCATCAGTTGCCAGGGCAGATCGCTCAGTCCTGCACGCAGCTGCGCGATCAATCGTTGCAGATGCGCGCGCAAGGCATCGCCCTGCTCGATGAGCATCAGGCTTTCCAGCAGCGCAACAGCCAGCGCCGGAGGTGATGCCGTGGTGTACACATAGCTGTGCGCGTTGTTGACGAGGCTGTCGATGACAACCTGCTCCGCCGCAACAAAGGCACCGGATACGCCTGCCGCCTTGCCCAATGTACCCATCAGGATGATGCGCGGAGAACTCAGACCGAAATGCGCAAGCGAGCCGCGCCCTTGCTGGCCCAGCACGCCGAAGCCGTGTGCGTCGTCCACCAGCAACCATGCATCGTGCTGCTCGCACAGTGCCAGCAGTTCGGGCAGCGGCGCGATATCGCCATCCATGCTGAACACCGCGTCAGTGATCACCAGCTTACGGCCGCCTTGTTTCTTCGCCAGCAGCGCATCCAGTTGCGCCAGGTCGCCGTGCCGATAGCGCTGTACGTTCGCGCGCGACAGCAGCATCGCGTCATTGAGCGAGGCGTGATTGAGCTTGTCGGCGTACACGGTGTCGTCCTTGCCGACCAGTGCCTGCACCACGCCCAGATTGGCCATGAAGCCGGTGGAGAACAGCAAGGCAGCAGGTTTGCCGACAAAAGCGGCGAGACGTTGTTCGAGTTGGTGGTGCGGCGTGAAGTGACCATTCACGAGATGGGCCGCCCCTGCCCCCACGCCCCATTGCTGAGCGCCCTGCTGCAAGGCAGCGATCAGTTGCAGATTGTTGGCGAGTCCGAGGTAGTCGTTGCTGCTGAAGGCAAGGTAGGCTTTGCCGTCGACGACGATGTGCGGCGTCTGCGGGGTTTCCAGCGTGCGGCGCTGGCGCAGCAAGCCTTGTGCGGCGCGCGCATCCAGCTCTTGTTGCAGCGCCGCAAAGGTCATCAGTGTTTCTCGGCGAAGGGGTACATGCCCAGCTTGTCCATCAGCGCACGGTCGCGCTCGACATCCGGGTTGCCGGTGGTCAGCAATTGGTCGCCGTAGAAAATGGAATTCGCACCCGCGAGAAAACACAGCGCCTGGATCGCTTCGCTCATCTGCTGGCGTCCGGCGGACAGACGCACGCGCGCAGTTGGCATGGTGATGCGTGCGACGGCGATGGTGCGCACGAAATCCAGTGGGTCGATGTCTTCCTGCTCGGCCAGCGGCGTGCCTTCCACTTTGACCAGATTGTTGATCGGCACGCTCTCGGGATAGGGTTCCATGTTGGCCAGTTGCGCGATCAGTCCTGCGCGCTGCGTGAGGTTCTCGCCCATGCCGACGATGCCGCCGCTGCATACATGCATGCCGGCCTTGCGCACGCGTTCCAGTGTGTCGATGCGATCCTGATAGTCGCGCGTGCTGATGATGTCACCGTAGAACTCCGGCGCGGTGTCGAGGTTGTGGTTGTAATAGTCGAGACCTGCCTGACGTAGCTGCTCGGTCTGCTCGTCGTTGAGCATGCCCAGTGTGGCGCAGGTCTCCATGCCCAGCGCCTTGACCTCTTTCACCATCTCCACCACGGCTGCCATGTCTTCTTTGCTCGGCTCGCGCCATGCTGCGCCCATGCAGAAGCGGTCGGCACCGGCGTCCTGTGCAGCCTTGGCGGCTTTGATCACTTCCTGCACCTCCAGCATCTTGCGGTTCTCAACGCCCGCATCATGGAACGCCGATTGAGGACAATAACCGCAGTCCTCGGAACAGCCACCGGTCTTGATAGACAGCAGGGTGGAGAGTTGCACGGCATTCGGATCGAAATGCTCGCGGTGTACCTGCTGTGCCTGGAACAGCAGATCCGAGAACGGCAGCTTGAACAGTTCTTCGATGGCTTCCACGCGCCAGCGTTGCGGGGCGGATGTCTCTTTGGGCTTGGCAGGACGAACGAGGGTGATGGGCTGGCTTTGCATTTTGGTGTTTGCTTTCAGGGGATTCGGCGCTAAATTGCGGCACGCATGTTCGTTGATGGAGGATGCATTGTCAATTTTGACTGCAAAATTTCTGAACATCCGCCCATATATTGCTCGCCTGCTACCGACACAACCTTGCTTCCTGTGTGGCGCAGCCAGTAGTGACGGTTTGTGCTGCGCAGCTTGTGCAGGTGACTTGCCCCATCATGCAGGCCCCGCTTGCGCGCTCTGCGCTGCGCCCTTGCCTTCCGGCGATGTGTGCGGACGCTGCCTGCGGCATCCACCCGCCTATTCGCGCACCATCGCAGCCTTTCGCTACGAGTTTCCGCTGGACAGCATGGTCAAGGCGCTCAAATTCAACGAGCGGCTGATCCTTGCCAACTTCCTGGCCGATGCGCTTGCTGCACGCATTACTTCATTTCCGGACTACCTGCTCGCATTACCACTGCATCCTGCCCGCTTGCGCGATCGCGGTTTCAACCAGTCCCAGCTGATCGCCACGCGTATCGCGCGTACATTGCAACTGCCCGTCCTTACCGGCGCGGCATTCCGGATAAGAGACACACCGCCGCAGTCCTCTTTGCCATGGCGGGCGCGCAATCGCAACATGCGCAGAGCCTTCGCTTTGTCACCTGAGCTTGATGTCCAGGACAAACATATCGCTATCGTGGACGACGTGATGACCACTGGTGCATCGATCGACGCTTTGGCCGGCTTGCTGAAGCAGGCAGGTGCGAGAGAGGTCAGTGCCTGGGTGGTGGCGCGCACCGTTTCGCACCGAGGGATATCCTAGAGCCCGGCCAGCTTCTGTTGTACGAATGCGGTCAGCTCGGGAGTAAGCGTGTGTGTTGCGAGTGCCTGTTTATAAGCCAGCTTGGCATCCTCGATACGTTCCAGCGCCTGCAAGGAAATGGCGTAACCCACTCGCCATACGCCGTTGCGGGGCGAAATTTGCAGGGCGATCTGGTAGTGATTCAAGGCCTCTTTGTGCCTGTTCTGCCTTTGTAGCAGCGCGGCATAGAAAGACTGGTAATCGGCATTGTTATCCGCTGCCGCGAGATGGGCTTGCAGCGTGGCAACGGCCATATCAAGTTGATCGCGCCCGAGTTGCATCCTTGCGAGTGCCATGGCGTATGACAAGCGCACCGGTTTCAATTGCAATCCGGCTTGCAAGGTCCTTTCTGCCGCTGCTTGTGATCCGTTCTCCAGGAGCATGGCTGCCATCGCCAGTCGCGCTGCCTCATGCTGTACATCACCGTGCAATGCAGCCTCGTATGCCGCCATCGCCTCGGGGATCTTGCCTTGCTGCTGCGCCTGCATGCCTTTACGGTAATCCGCATCGGCCCGTTGTTTGGGGCTGACTTGCTTGAGTGGCTGTGGCGGCTCTCTGCGCGTAATGACTGGCGGATTACTCGGCTTCTCCTGTTTGGGCGCCGGTTGTGGCTCTGCGGAGATATTCGCCACCAAAGGGAGAGATACTGGCTGGGGAGACTCAGATGGAGGTTCGTATGCGCGCAATGATTCGGGTAACGGCAACACGCTCAGTTCATAACTGAGGCGCGTGGCCGGCCCGAATTGCTCCACCTCCACAGGCTTGACCTCTGCCGCAGGTGGCGCTGATGCGATATTGCCATGGACATCACGCACAGAGTGCGCCGCCTTTTGCGTCCACAGCCATGCACCCAGACTCCCCAATATGAGCAAGCCAGCAACGAGCAATAGCGGCTTGACCCAATCCCGTTTCGGTTGCGTTGGTACGGCACGTATCTGCGTCTGATCGGGAGTGGTGTGTGCCCCGCGTTGCTCCAGTTGGTTCAGAACTTGATTGATCAGGCTCATATCCAGAGGACCAGTGCGATAACACTCAAAGCAGCCGCAATCACTAATCCGGACAGCGCCCACGGTAACCAATCCCGCTTCACTTCCGGCGTGTCCGCTGCCGCTTGCGCCACATGCTTGCTATTGACCTGTTGTCTGCCTTCAGCAAAGGCCAGCATCAACGCTTTGTGCGCGAGGATGTTTATCAGACGTGGTGTTCCACCCGTCACGCGGTGCATCTTGCCTACCGCCGCAGAGCCGAACAGGGTTTCGCCCGAATAACCAGCGACTGCGACCCGATGACGCAAATATCGCTCCAGTTCGTCCCTTTGCAATCCCTTCAACTCGTATTGAAAGCTTATGCGTTGGCGCAGCTGACGAATGGAATTGTGTCGCAGTCGTTCATTCAGCTCCGGCTGTCCGAACAACACGACCTGAAGCAATTTGCGTTTCTCTGTCTCCAGATTGGTCAACAGACGCAGCACTTCCAGACTTTCGAGCGGCATCGCCTGTGCTTCATCAAGGCAGACCAACACCCGCTTGCCCTCGCGAGCAAAACCGAGCAATGCCCGCGTCAGTTCTTTTAGCAGCAGGTGCTGATCCACATTCGGATCCAGTTCGATACGGAACTCGTCCGCCAGTGCCAGCAACAGACTGCGCGGCTCCAGATAGGGATTGGGAAGATAGGCGGTGACGAATTGAGTGCCAGTGGATGCGCTGCTGGCATCCTGCGTGCCGATCAGCGTGGTGGCTTGTCTGCCTTGGTTCAGCGAGGAAAGGAACTTGCGGCACAGCAGAGTCTTGCCGTTGCCCACCTCACCGGTGATCTTGATGAATCCTTCACCGTTGCGAGCCGCAACCAAAAGTGTGTTCAAACCCTCCTGATAATTCGTGCAGGCGAAGAAAAAGCTGGTATCCGGTGTCAGCGAAAAGGGGGGCTCGCGTAATCCGAAATGCCGCTGATACATCGCTTATCGTGACATGCTCTTGATGCGATCGCGACTGCGCGTGATATCGTCAGACCAGTCTCTTTCGCTGTTCACGACTGTCGGCTTGATCAGGATTACCAATTCGCGCTTCTGCGAGACTTGGCTGGTCTGGCCAAATATTGACTTGGGTAATCCCGGGATCCCCGACTGATCTTCATAGGTCGCTTGACGCATCAGACCGCCGATCGCCACGATCTGCCCGTCCTTGGCGCGCACGATGCTGTCTGTCTCGGACACCGAGCTGGAAGCCAGCGGCAGATTCAGCGTACCACCCACCCCGCCGACATTGATGGACTTATTGACGGTTGTGACCAAGCTGACGGACGGATGCACATGCAGAATGATCTCATCGTTCTCGTCTATACGCGGCGTCACATCCAGCGCGATACCCGAGAAGAACGGCTGCAGCGTCACGCTGGGGGTACTGGTAGTCGCTGTGCCTGTGGTGGTAGTGTTCGTCACATTGGTCACGAAGAATTCGTCCGTACCCACTTTCAGCACGGCCTTTTGATTGTTCAACGTCGCGATGCGCGGGCTGGACAGCACATGCACATCACCTTGCGACTCCAGGAAATTCAGCAGCGCGGCAAAGTTGCTGGTCTGGAATGCCAGACCGAACATGCTGCCGGCAATCGCCCCCGTTGGCAGGGATGAAGCCAATGACAGATTGGTTCCGGGCGTCGAAGTCAGGATGCCGTTTGTGATTGAACCGCCAGCATTCGGCAGGCTCGTACCATTGGAGAGTTGCCCGACACTGAGTCCGCTGTTCGCTGTGTTCTTGATTGCACCCCAGTTGACGCCTGACTGGAACGATTCATTCAACTGCACTTCCACGATCTTCGCTTCCAGGATCACCTGACGCTCAATGGATATTTGTGACGCTTTGAGATAAGCAGACACATTCTTCATCTCGTCAGACATCGCACGCACCACGATCACGCCCGACATCGGACTGATCACCACACTGCGCCCCTTGTCCGTACCCACGATAGCAGTCAATGACCTGCTCAATTCATCCCAGAAATCGGTACTGCTGGTCATGCTGACCTTGCTGCTGTCCAGCGCCGCCCCTTGATTGCCGGTGGAATTGCTCGTCACACCGGTCGCGCCTGTGGAGGAGGTCGGCGAATCCGAAACAGAGCCTGAAGTCACCCGCAGACTGGATTTGCCTTCTCGCTGCCCTGTCAGGTAGTTCACATGGAAGATACGTGTCTGCAATCCCAAAGGCTGGATATAGATCCGTGAACCGTCGATCTTGTATTCGTAGCCGTACATCTCGCGGATGGATTCCAGCGCATCGAACACAGTCACATCCTTCAGGTTGAGCGAGATGTTGCCTTCGATATCGGGGTGCAGCAGCATGCTGTAACGCGTACCGGATACGATAGCCATGAACACCTGCTGGGCCGGTGTGTTATTCACCGAGAGATCGAATTTTGCTTCAGAAGCAGCCGAATTTGCCGGCACCACGGCAGCGGGCATCGGCGGCAACAAGGCGTCGTAGACCTCCGTCTGGGTGCTGGCTTTTACGGCCGCATCAAGCTCGGTATCGATCTGGTTTTTGACGTTCTGGCTGGCACCATTCGTTGCACATCCGGCGAACGCAAACATACTCAGCACGATGAATAATTGCCTCATTTTCCACTCCCATCCTTGGTGTCGTCATCCGCACAGGTCACTGGCTTCTTTTTTGCCTGGGCAGTTTTCTTAATGGGCTTCTTTTTTGCGGGTGGTTTGCGCTCCACCTTGCGGATCGTCTGTAAACCGCTGCGGCCGACACAGGCCATCTCGGTCTTGGACAGATTCACTGTCGGATACATGTGCATCACCTGGCGCCCTTCCGGCCCCATCAGCACCACGCATGTCTCGTTCACAACTGTAAGCGTCGCGTTGCCATATTTCTTGCCGACTTCCACTTCCACACCATTGATAATGGCGGCCTCGCGCTTGCCGGCCAGAATCACCGACTGCAATCCGCTTGGTGCGGCTGAATCTTTGTGCGTATCAACGATACGACCGTCAAGTCCTGGCACCAGTTCGAAAGCCGGGCGCGTCGGATCGTCCAGACCGGAAGCTGCCTGAGCACTCAGGCCCGGCAGCATGCCAACCAGCAACGCAACCGTGAATATCTTTATACCTGTAGCCATGTCTTATCCAAACTAAGTGTATACAGCGTCAGGGTCAGTTCTGCTTCCGGATATTTCACCACATTCAAATTAGCCATCCCCCAGAACATCTGGGTGGGCAGTTTTTCCAGCATTTGCAGATATTGAGTCAGGTCGGCATAGCTTCCGCGTACCGCTATCTTGACGCCGTGCTTATATATCTGCCGCCCTGCATCCGTAGAGGGCTTGGGATCTTTGTTGGACTGTTCAATAAAGTTTGAAACCTGCATAGTCTCCAAAGAGACCAATTGCAGTCGTCCGTTCTTTGCCAGCACCTGTTCCAACAGGTGCGCCATGCGCTCAGGGGGCACCAGCTTGTCTTGCGTCTCTTTCAGGAAAGCATCGCCGCGTGCGATCTGTTCGCGCAGCTGATTGATGCGCTCGCGTTGCGGCGCATCCTTGTCCGCCTGCTTGGCTTGCAACAATGCAGCCAACTGCCCCTGCACCTCTTTCATCTTTTCCTGCTGCTGCACGACTTGGGAGGATAGTCGTTTTTGCTGTTGGAGAAGAGGATTCAGGAAGAACGAGTCGATCATTGCAACCAGTGCAAAAGCAACCGCAGCAAAGATCAAAGCGCGCTCTCTCAGAGACATCGCGTCGATTTTGGAAACCAGCTGATCCAATCGCTCTCTCATTATTTACCAGCCTCCTCGGCCGCTATTGATCTCAGGTCGAACTCGACATAACCATTTACCTGCTGATTGTTTGCCGACGCAGGTAGCTTCATTTGCAGAGCCGCGAAAGCCTTCCCACGCATCACTGGTTCGCGATTCATACGCTGGATATATTCAGGAAGTAGGCGGGGGTTGACTACCGCCCCTTGCAGACTCATCTGCGCTCCATCACCATTGATATTAAAACCGGTGAGCCAGAGGCCTTTTACTGTTTGGCGGGCGAATGCCCGCATAAATTCTGAATATCCCTGCTTGTTACCAAACGCACCGCTTTTCAGCGTCATCAGCAACGCCTCCTGCATGCTTGCCTGCACTTCCACCATCTGCAGCTCATCGTTCAGCAGTTTCTGGGCGCGCTGCGGGGAAAATTCATTGATGTAATTAAGCAGCCGCTTTTGCTCTGCCTCGTGTCGTACGTTCATCTCGTCCGTCTGTTTTGCTAGCAATTTCACTTGGTATTTCGCATAGCCGTAAAACAACATAGATCCGAGTACGATGAGCAGCAAAGCCTGCAGCATGGTCACCGCAGAGAAATGTTTCTTCTGCTTGAGAAAGATCGGATTGAACAGGTTGATCTGCTGGCTCATAGCGCCTTCTTCTCCAAGCGCAATGCAGCTCCTATAGCGAGCAGTGCATAACTGGCGTATTCGCTGTCACCCAGTTCCGGCACGCCCACGATATCCATCCCTTGGGCTAGATCCAGCGCCTCAACCGGTATACCCAAACTACTACCAAGTGTCGCAACCAGATTCAAATCCTCCGGAGCGGACACTAGCATCTTGTTGATAGACAGGTGGTGGAACTGGCGGTCGAAGTAATCCAGCGAGCGTTGCACTTCCAACTCGACACGATCCCGATACTGTTGGCGCAACATCTCATCGGCATCCGACAGCTGTCCTACTGTTATATCAACCCGGCGTGCAAGGAACAGCTCGCCATCGCTGGTGATCGTCAGCAAACCGCCTTCATCGTTAAAAGACAAGAGGGCCAAACCTCTGCCTTCGGTTTCGTAAAGTGCGGCGATGTTGCGCTGCGCTGTTTCGGCTATATCAATCACCGAAAGGTCGATCTTCGCCTTCTCAAACAAGCTGATACGCTTGCGTATCGTTTCATTTGAGGCTGCAACTGCGTACAGGGATTGCGGACGCTCACTACCATATTTGCCGATAGGGATCTGCAACACATCTATGGTTGCATCATCCACATGGTAGCTGAGTGAATCCTTGATCTTCCAGCGGATGGCCGTCTTCAATTCATCAACGGGCACATTCGGTGCCTCGACCATCATCATTTGGTATTCATTGGGCGCCAATAGCGTGGTGAAGCGCACATTTTCAAGCTGTGCTTCTTTGCGCACTCTTTCCAGTGTGGATGAATTCACTTCATTTGACGCGTAAAAGGTGCAACGTGAAATTTGCGGACGCGGACCGACATAGGTCGCTTGTGCGACGTATACACCCTTATTACCGAGGGTCACTGCCGTCCAGCCCGCCTGGCGGCTACTGCGCTGAAACAGTGAAAGAAATTTGGAAATTTCCATAATTTGGGTGAACTTAATTCACTAACCCTTTGCTGTCAAGGATAAAATCCTTTTTGAACGCTTAAATTTCGGCGCTTTATCGCCAAAAATCGTCGCCTTTACGACGCTTGATGGACAAACGGCCACACCTAGGCATGGCCGTCTGACGATTTCCCGACTTCCATCAATACGCTTCGCGAAGATATATGAATTCCTTGCTGCCTTTGTAGATGCCAAAAGTAGCAGTGCCATTTATCACTGACAAATAAGACGGCGGTGTCACTAAAGTGATAGTCGCGTTGCCCGTTCCGCCAACCGTTGGCTTGCCGAGCTGAATTTCTCGCGTACCGTTCAACCACGCTGTCATACCCGTTGGTGTCGTCGTGCCCGTTACACTCGTTCCCTTGACCACGTTATAGCTAGCCGCCAGAGCCAACGCAGTCACGCCGTCTGTGGTGCTGGTTTGCCATAGTGAACCATCATAGAACTGGACAGTAACCGGCACGGACAACGGCAGTTTCTCGGAACCATAGGCGTTGCTGATTTTGACGCGGCCATTCGCCACCTTGACACCACCCTCTACAGAATCCGCAGAAGTTGCCCTGAGTGATGTCACACCATCCTCATCCTTCGCCCGCACATATATATCTGTCGGCGCAGTTGTTGCCGTTGCAAGACCATATGACGCAGAAACGTCCGCCACGCCCGCACTGAACGCAATCGCCCCAGCCAGCGTGCCGCCACCCGGGTTCTGCGTTGTTGTACTCCCCAGTGCATCCCACGCTTCCAGGCTAGGCGTCTTTTCGTATCCCAATGCATTGTCATAGTTTTCCGTCGTACCACCATTCAGATTTTTGGCGGTCACTTTGAGAGTGAAATTCTGACCGGAATATACAAAACCATCGTAAAGGGCCGGACAAGTTAAGTCCGTCGGACAGGACATCGGCACTCCCGCTGCCAAGATAACCTCGGTATCGAAATGATCAGGAGTGAATCGCCCGATATTGCCGGTCGAGCCGGTGGTAGTCAGCGTGTTGCCAAGGAAGGTGCTGTTGCTAGCTGTCAGCGTGATGACGCCCACCTCGCTCCAGGAAAGATCGCTCACCGTGGCGATACCGTTGCTGAAACTGTTACGCGGTATCGCCGTGGTACCACCCAGCGTGCCGTCAACTGCCCCTGCGGCAGTTGGCGCGACACGGGTGCGGGTCAAGTTCACCTTCTCCGTGCCGTTGTCCGAACCGGCTCCAAAGCTCGGCGTTGCCGCACCACCGAATGCGCGGGCAGTCACCGTAGCCTTGAATGATGCCCCTGCCTTGGCGAAAACTGCGCCACCACCACCGACACCGGGATTGGCCGGCACGTCGCCAGCAGTACAATCGCCCACCACCGATGCGGCACAGGGGAGTACTTCAAAGTCATATGGCTTGACCACAAAGGCATTCGACTGGCCGGTCAACGCGGACAACAGTGTCACGCCGGCATCCTTGTTGGCATGCAGCTTCACTTGCCCGACATCACCATAAGTGAAGGTAAAGGGCGCATTGCCGTTTGCGTCAAAGGTCATGTCGACCGATGTGTAACTAGACACGCTGCCATTGTCATTGCGAGCAATCGTGGTCAGCGTTCCATCGCCAACACCCATCTTGTTGGCCGCATAGCAGGCTGTAGGATCGTTGCACTCATAGGCAAAATTCACCGTATTTGTGCCGGACAGAGCCGACTCGCAAGCCTTGGTCGTTGTGTTGGTTTTGACCGCGCGCAGGTTGTAAATAGCGCTGGACACACCTGCCACCTGACTGGGAATGGATGCGCCGTCCGCCGCAGCGGAGAATATAAAACCCGACGTGTTGAATGTGGCGGAACAGCTATCCGCCTCCGCGCAACTTGCTCCGTCCGGGCAACATTGGCGCTTATTAGTGGCAGCACTCTGTTCGCCCGAGAGTGTCACGGTTGCTGACGTGCCGTTGCCCGCCGCCGGATAGCTCAAAGTGGTGCTTGCTGTCCCAGCTGCATTGAATGTCAGTGTGGTCGTACCCAAAGTTCCGGCATCGGTCGCCAGCGTGGCGGTCTCACCGTTGATACTGGTGATTGGACTGGTACAAGGACTGCTGTTGTCCGAGCACGCCGTAACGGTCACTGTGACCGGCAGGCAGGTGACGCCACTGCTCGGCACCGATAGTTCGTAGTGATCGATCGATGGTCCACAGCCAGTTGCGCCCAAAAGTGTGCCCGGGATCTGCCCCGCAGTCAGGCCGGTCACGCAACTACCGCTGCTGCCAGCACTTGCGCCATAGGCACCAAACGGATTCCCGTTCTGGTAAGTGACGCCGTTCGCACCACCCGCCGAACTGCATGCTGCGGTTGCCGACGAAGTGATGGCATAACCGCCGCCGCCGCCGCCCGGCCCGTGCGGGTTTGATGTACCGCCAACACCCGGCACGAGGTTATCACCACCCTTGCCGCCATTCACGTTGATGGTGACGCCGGCCATACCTGAACCGGCGGAGATCAGCACCGCACCGCCTGCACCGCCGCCGCCACTACCGTCGTTGCCGACCGTGCTATCACCATTACTACCATTGGCATTAAAGGTCGCACTGCCACTCATGGTTGCGGCACGAATCATGATGATGCCGCCACCGGCCGCGCCGCTGGATGACAATGCACCGAGTGTGCCGGTTGCATCGTTAGTGGTAGCCGCACCGCCGCCTCCGCCCAGCGTCAATCGTGTCGCCCCCAGCCCGGACACTGCAGCGCCACCGAATCCACCTGTACCGCCGCCCGGATTGGTGGTCGATGCAAGCACGGCAATACCGCAACCATAGTCAGGTGCAGTTGTGGTGAATCCGGGACACCAACCGATACCGCCGATACCACCCGCGCCTCCATTACCACCGCCGCCGCCGCCGGAGTTCTGATCATTTGATGCCGGATTCCGGTCGGTGCCACCACCGCCGGCATTGCCAGGCGCGCCACGCGCGAAGCTACCGTTTGGATAACCATCTACGCCTGTGTTTGTCGATGTAGCCGGCGGCGTGAATACATATTGCGGCGTTCCTGCTATGCCTTCGCCCTTGGAACCATTGGCCAGATTCGCCGTCGCTGTGCGGTAATCCGAGTTGGTGCCAGTCCCTGTCCTGGAATTGCGCCCGGCGCCGCCCCTGAAACCCTTGCCATCCAGAGTCACTGTAGCGCCTCCGAGCGTCAGCACTCCGCTAGCGTCCAATGCCAACACGCCGCCTGTAGTGCCGTTCCAGGCGCTTGCTGTGAGCGTTGAGGTCAGCGTTGCGCTTGCATAGGAGGGCACGCGAATCACTTGATATTTCTTTTGCCCCGCACTGCCCGTAGCAGCAGCGTTGGTGTAAGCATTGATTGTGGCGCAGGCCAGCGTGAGTGTGCCGCCGCTCAGCGGGACATTACTGTCCGCGATCGCATATTCATACACGCCGGCGCCACCGGCACTGGTCATCCCGCTTCCCACCAGATCACCGGCCGTGTTGTCGCCGTAAGCATCGGTATTGGCCGCGTTGAGACTGCCATCCTGCATTTGCAGGATGAGCAATGTGTCGCCTTTGGCGATGGGCGTGGTCGCCCCTGTTGCTGCCCCGAGAGTGATTGAGGTTGCGCCCACTGCAACACTTGCAGTGCCCGGGTAATAGGTATTGATCACATTCGACAACACGGGTGCCGACACGGTATAGACCTGCCCGGTAAAGTTACCGTTGCTTGCGCCGGTACCGCCCAGTTTCTGCCCGATACCATTCAGGATAGTATCGTCATCGACCAGATTCAAACCCAGCGAACCAGTGCCTGTACCGGTATTGGCCGTGACCGTCCATGTCGTACCGCTTCCTGTCACCGCGGTAATCGAGGAACCCGTCATACCACTCAGTACCAAGCTGAAGTCGCTCGCATCGACACCCGTCACCGATGTATTGAATATCACCTGCCAGCCCACATTCACGCTGGCTGTGGTCGGGTTGGTGCTGATCCTGTTGATAGACACCACCGCCGGCACCGGCGGACATGCAGCCGTGTTGAACGTTAGATCGCCACCGTTGGTCGTGCCGAGACTGTTGCTACCGACCGCACGGAAATGATAGAGCGTGCCGCAGGTGAGGCCGGTTATTGCGGCAGACACCGGCGTCGCAACAGCATTGGCCGCGAGCGGACTCTGCGCAGCCGTCACCGTCGTGCCGTATGCAGCAGTCAATCCATACTGGAAAGTTACGGTTGTGATCGCTTGGTTGCTGCTGACCGTGCCGTTGAGTGTCCCACCGACCGCGGTTATCGCCGTAGCAGCAGCCGTTGTCACTGTGGGTGCGCCCGGACCGCAAGGCGTCGAGCCCAGCACCGTGATACCGGCCGGATGCGGACAGGCCACGCCAACACCGCCGACGTTGTAATAGGTGGCCGGATTAAACGGCGTTGCGGTGCCATTGAAATTCACCGTGTTCCCGGTAGCCGAGGCGGTAAAAGTACCGTTATTCCATCCTTGGGTAGGCTGACTGAGCGACAGGGTGGAATTGACGCCCTGTGTCCAAGTCACGTTCGTGTCGCCATTCCCGTCAAGATAGGCAATGGAGACTGTGCCGTTATTCTGGATAGTGCCATTCTGCTGTATCTCGATGAATGCGTTCGGTGCATTGATTACGCCATTGATGACGACAGTAGAAGTATTGTTGTTGTCCACCCGGATCAGACGGCTGCCGTTGTTAAGGCCGGTGCCTGTGATCGTGCCATTGACTGTCAGTGTTGCAGCGCCATTCCTGCCCACACGGATCTCACTGCCTTTTGTCAGATTCAGGTTGGAACCTGCAGGAATGGTGACATTGGCATCGATCTGGATGCGATTGATATCGATGATGGTGCCTGTGCCGGAGAGGGTGGCGCCGTTGCCGGTCATGGTCAGATTGCCGTTGTTGCCGGTGGCATCATAAGTGCCGTTGATCACTGCATTGCCGGACAGCGTCAGATCGCGGCCATTCCCGTCATCCAAGGTTGCGCCGGCGTCTATCTGCAGATTAGCTGCCGAACTATTACTGTCTAGCGTGACCTTATGCGGGCTGACTATGATGACTGTATCGCCTGCACCAGGCCGAGTCGTCGCTCCGGTACAGCTCCATGTCGAAGTCGTATTCCAGGTGCCGGTCCGAACACTGGTGCATGTTGCTGCAGCTGCCTCGCCAACGAACATTGCCAATGCCGGCATTACCCACAACAATCCTTGAAATCTTCTTGATCCAGCCATCACTCTAATCTCCAAGTTCTTTTTATTCGTTGATTCACGCACCCTGACAGGCACAAACGCGCGCGATTTTACAGCACCACCCCCTCAGAATGTGCTGCGCGTCCACGACGTACACTACTGCTGCAATACCGACAGCAATAAACAGGCCATCATCCAAACATACTGAAATCAGCAGCTTCCCCGACGCCCCCTGCCGGGGATGACGACACCTCGCCGCACCGCGTCGTGCAACCGACAGCCCCCTAGTTCCCCATACGGACGCTGATTACGCGCTCTACATAGCCCTGATCCCCGGGCGCACCGCCCGTGACAGCCGATGCAGCAATGTCATATATCCAGATATTTCCCGTCGGGGTTGCGCCGACTTCCGATGCAGCAAGGCGCGAACAATAAACATCCACGGCAAAGGGTGCCAAGGTTCCAGCCAGATCGCCCGTTGCAAAAGCCCTTGCCGGTGTTGCCGCCGTGCAGCCCGCCCATTCCACACCGGAGGCTGTGTTCGTCACACCAAATGCTGCCCACTCCACGCCCGCCCGCGCAGCCTGATACGCGCGCGTACCCATCACATCCATGGCGGAACTCTGATGCTGCGTAGTGGAGAACGAAACCATCGCAACGCCCAGAAACGACAAAACCACCAGCAAGAAGATGGCGGTGACGATGCTGAATCCGCGCTCAGCCACCATGACTGGTCGTCCGAACCTTTTCTTCAACGCATTCCCCGCCGAACTCTTTACACAGGGTGACTTAACATAAATCCGACTCATAGATGCTCTCGTCATGGGAGGTTGTTGACATGCATCTGGTGATGCAGCGTCACGCTTTCATCGGCTTCGGTCAATGTCAGGCGAATGCTCAGCAAGCTGAAACGCTTTTCCGTCAGGTCATAACTGATTGTGCAAGCACTGACTTTATCCGCCATCCTCGCCGACACTCCGCCCGCAGGCACCGTGAACGGCGTCCTGTTTGCCGTAAAGTCCCAATAACCCGAATATCGGCGCAATGTCCCGGTTCCATTCCCGCTCGCATCCGTTCCCACGCCAACACAATCATAGGTGACTGCGGAATCCACCACATCAAAACGATGTGTCGGCATTTGCAGGGCGTTTGCCAGACCCGAGTCCAATGTCACTTTAGGACTCACATAGGGATCGACCTTCCTTAATCCGGTACGACCGTACACAACGCTGCCGTCGGACTGCGAGCTGCCGATCACGATGTAATCGCCAGCAGCAATCGCCGTACCGTTCGGCCCGTGCAGGATATCGAAAGTAGTATCTGCACCATCGAATAACAGCGTGTCACCCGGCAAGTCGTTGCGGTAGCGCCCGCCCGCCTTGGTCAGCACAAATTCGAAGCAGGGTCCCGGACAGGCCGCCGTGCGAACAGAATTCGGAACCGCGAGTCGCACATCGCGCGCCATGCGGCGCAATGCCGTATCGGCGATATCCGTCAGTTCGGCTCGCCGCGAACTATCGACATACCCCTGCACCGGCGCCTGAATGAAGATCGCCACCATACCCGCGATGATGCCTGTGATAACGATCACCACGATCATCTCGATCAGGGTGAAACCGCGCTGAAGCGTCATCAGAATACCCTCCAGGTGCGGAACCCATCCAGGGTGACATCGCCCACTGTCACCGTAATGTGCACCGCGCTGCCCGCTGCGACATCACCCAACACCGCCGATGCGACCGTGACGTTCGCGTCATATCCTTCCAAACCGGCTATCGGAGCTGTGCCGTCGTTCAGCGCATAGATCCCAGTGGTGGAAAATCCGTCGTAATCGGTCACCACATGGTAGGCAGTGCGGTTGTCCTTGGTCACTGTCACAGTTGCGGGCGCGCCAGATGCAGCGGGAAAATCCTGCAGTTGAATCTCCTCCATCAGCGATTCCGCCGCCGCCAATGCCTGCTTGCGCACTAACGGATCGGCGCTGTGGGCAGTGACCTGGTTCATCACCAACAGGATGCCGGTCAGCGCCACGCTGATGATGACGATGAAGATAATCAGCTCGATCAGGCTGATGCCGGCCTGTCTTAAGCGTGCAAGATCAATGTACATAACCTGTCTCCGCCTCAATGGTGAGGAGCGTACCGCCCACTGTCACAGAATCCGCCTCATTCGGCACGGGCCGCCCTAGGGCATCGAAGGTCACTGTTTTGGTGGGAGCGGCAGATTTCACCGTGCACGCCAGGTTCCCGCCCGAAAGTGTAGTCGTGCAATTCGATGAGGCCGCACTGCCCGAGATATCCACCGACACACTGCGACGCTGGGCGATGGCCGTCTTCTGTGCGAAGCGCAACAACGCCTTCACCTGATCGGCGCTGCCGCGATCCTCAAAATCGCTTACCGTAAAAAAACGCGGCAAGGCGGTAACAGACACAATGCCGACGATCACAATGACCGTGATCAATTCCGTCAGTGTGAAACCGCGCTGGTTTGTCAATAACTTCATCTCGACCGTATTTGCGATCCATGAGCGGGATGCCTGTGGCATCCCACGATTAATTGATAAGACTAGTCGTGCTAGCGCACGACCTGATCACGCTCACAAAACAAAGGAGGCCACGGCCTCCTTTGTTTGATTACTTAATGCTGCCATCAACCTCGATAAGTTGAGGGTAAGGAGTCAGTCAGAAATATATCGAACTTGACCCCTTTAATTTTTCCTGTAGTTACTATTTAATTCTTAATTAACTTGTGGAATAACAGCAACGGCCGAGATGGCAGTATTTGCAGTCAATTTAACATTGCAGTTAGGTGCCGTGCCATCGATAGTGTAGTCAGCCAAAGAAGTTGATGCATCAACAAAGCTCGCTGCAAGCGAATTCGAGCAAGCAACACCAGATGTCGCGAAAGCTGATGTATTGCCCACTAATCTAGCGCCATAGTTGATAGTTGCGCCAGAAGTAATTGCACCAGCAACCCCTTTCACTGCAGCTTTTTGTGCATCCACACTTAAATCAGTAAACTTCGGCAACGCAGTTGCCGCCAAAATACCCAGAATCACGATCACCACGATCAGTTCGATCAGTGTAAAACCTTGTTGTTTCTTCATAATGTCTCTCCTAGAGATTGATGGAGCCGCAGCCCCGTTTTTATGCCCAATCACTTGCTTCGCTAAAGGTCGCAACCTATCTCTCTGCAAGTGCGGAGCAATATACTCGATAAAACACGGGGTTATCAAGCAGAAATTAAGCTGATTCTACGAACGGCAGGTGACGGGCGATGAACGAAAAAGCTCCGGCCCGGCAAGAGCCAGTTTTATCTTCCCAGCCAAATCAACAGCAATACCAGCGTGTAGAGCCCGCCCAACATCAGGAAGATACCCACCTGACGCGCATGCCGTTCGACATACACCTCCAGCCCATCACGCGGGATTTCCAACGGCTTCAAGGTCTTGCGCAGGGATAGCCATTGGTTCGCGCCTTCCTCGAAGCCGCGCATCATGCTGGGACGGAACAGGATGAACAGCGCTGCCACGACGGCCCCGAGCGCGCCCAATAAGGCACTGAGCACCATGGCATCGAGTAGTGCCTCCGCCAATGGCTGCGGATAGGCGAACCGTCTGGCCAATCCTGCCGCGGTTTCTGCTCGCTCCAGTTGCACGCCAAAGAAATAGAGGGTGAACAGCGAACCGGCCAGAATCAGCGTGCCGGTCACTAGACGGTGACGATAGAACCACGGGTCGAGCGTGATGCGGCGCTCGAGCGCGCGGTCCAGGCGGCGCGTGGAGATCCAGCGGTCCAGCAGGGAGCTGATGTCCCGCAAGCGCTCGCGCCGGAACAGCAGCATGGCACCGACCGCCATGCCGGCGACACTACCGAGGATGAGGAAGATGACAGCAGATTGCACCAGCCAGCTTTGAAAGAGTGGGTTCATTATTTTCAGTCCAGCCAGCGATAGGGGTGGGTCGGTTCGAACAGGGTGGTGACCAGCTCTTTACCGGATTCAGGTTTCCCCAGCTTGGGTTCGTATTGCAGCTTCACATGGAAGCGTATCCACTTGTTGCCGTCCGGCCCCGGTGTGAAGTTGTCCGACTGGTTGAGTACATAGATCAGATCGCGCGACTTGAGATCGAACATCCAGTTGCCGGGCGCGACGGTGCGCGGCGTGGGGTCGTAATATTCGCCCATATAGTTCGGCGGCATTTTCTGCAGCCATGTTATGGGGTTGTCGGTGGCAAGGATACTCAATTCCTTCTCGCCGGCTGCGCCGCGTGTCTGCAATGCGCCGAAGCGCATCACTAGCGCACTTTGCAGCGCGCCTTCCACTTGTTGCATGGCCGCTTTTTCTGCACGCTCCTGATAAAGGGGGATACGCACCAAGAACATACCGGCCAGCACCACAATGATGATGATGACGACGATGAGTTCGATCAGAGTGAAGCCGCTCGAACGCCGAAGAGGGTGGATCATCATTTGTGCAGCGCCGCTTTGCCCAGATCCCACATCGGCAGGAAGATGCCGAGGGCAAGGATCAGCACCAGCCCGCCGAGCAAGACGATCATGATGGGTTCGATCTGAGCGGAGAGCGTTTTGACCTCGTATTCGACTTCGCGCTCGTACATGCCGGCCACTTCGAACATCAATCCATCCAAGTCGCCAGTCTCCTCACCCACTGCGATCATTTGCATCACGGTCGGATTGAATACGCCCGTGGCATGCGCGGTGCGCAGGATGGACTCTCCGCGCTCCACACCGTCGCGCATCTGCTCGATCTTGCTGCGCATATATTCATTGTCCACCACCATGCCCACTGTATTGAGACCTTGCACGATGGGGATGCCGCTCTTGAATGACAGTGCCAAGCTACGCGCGAATCTTGCCAGGGTACCCTTAAGGATGATCTTGCCGGCGATGGGTAATTTGAATTTGTAACGATCCCATTTGTAGCGTCCGTCCACTGTATTGATCCAGGCCCGAAAAGCCACCACCGCCCCGATCAATCCGGCCAGCAGCACACCCCAATAGTTCACCATGAAATCGGAGAAGCCCATCAATATCTTGGTCATGAGGGGCAATTCGGCGTGAAAACCTTCAAAAACCTTGGCGAATGCAGGAATCACGAAGATGTTGACGATGACGATTGCAATGGCCATCGCGATCACCACGAACATCGGGTAACGCACAGCGCCTTTGATGCGCTCGCGCATGTCCTTCTCGAACTCCAGATGCTCGTACAGGCGCAAGAAGGTCTGGTCCAGCATGCCTGTCATCTCGCCGACCTGCACCATGCTGACATAGAAAGGCGAGAATATCTTGGGGTGACGGCGCATGGCGGTGGAAAGCTCGCGACCACTGTCCAGACTTTCGCGCAGATCCTGCAGCATGGCGCCAACAGTCGGAGTCTGCGAAGATTCCTGCAAGCCGGCCAGCGCGCGCATGAGGGGCACGCCGGATTTGAGCAGGGTGTACATCTGTCGCGAGAACAG
>JBDRPZ010000095.1:0-2326 GCA_043826585.1 Pseudomonadota bacterium | reverse complement strand
CGACCGCCCCAAAGTGCATGCGAATACTTCACGGCCTGTCGAATGGCGGCCATGTCGCCTTCCCGCACCGCCCAGCCGATACGCAATGGTCGGTAACACACATCGACCCTCAAGGTGTCCGCCATGGCATTCTTCCTTAATCTTTGAGTTTGCTATCTCGGAACTCAGTTACTTGATATGTTGAAACCTCTGCTTAACCCTGCGAAGCTGGCGCGCTGCGATATTCCGACATGAAATTCATGCCATTCGCCTGGCGAGCGTGTTGTATTGGCGGTTGCGGGCTGGCAATTTTGCCACTTTCCGCATGGGTTTTGATTCGCCGGACGGACTGCGTCCCACCCGGCCGCTCATGCGGCCAGCACCGACCAGCGCCGCAGGTTGTGCGCAATGGCAAGGAGCGTGAAGTGCAAGGCGTTCCTCTTCAACCCCTCGTAGCGGCACCGCGCCAGCGAGCGTCGTCCCTTCCAGTCGGCAAACACATGCTCGACCTTCGCCCGCACTTTCGACCAGCGGTGATTGAGCGCGGTCTGTCTGGGCGTGAGTTCGCCGCCGCGCGGGTTGAAACGGATGCGCGGCGCAATGCCTTGCGCGCGCAACCGGCTGCGCCGCGCCGTGTCGCAGTAGGCGGCGTCGGCATATACCGCGTCGGCAGGCGCGCAATCCAGCAGTCGATCCATGGGAACGGAATCGTGCACCGATCCGCTCGTGGTCTCGATGGCGCGCACGATCTCGCTGCCGTCGTCCACCGCGATATGCGCCTTGAACCCGTGCGCGACCGGGCGCCCGTTCTTGATCGCCCAGGCGGCGTCGGTGTCGCCGCCTTCGCCCTTGACGGGGGGCTTGCGTGCCGACTGGACGATGGTCGCATCCACCAGGGTGCCGCGCTTGACGATCACTCCGGCTGCTTCGATCTGCGCCAGCACGGCAGCAAAGAGCGGCTCGGCAAGCCCGGCTTTGAGCAGACGTTTCCTGAAGCGCACGAGTACGGTTTCATCGGGGATCGTGTCGGCCAGCGAGAGTCCGAGAAAGCGACGGAAGGACAGGCGGTCGGCGCATTGCGCTTCGCATTCGGGGTCGGACAGGTTGTACCACTGTTCGAGCAGCAGCATCTTGAAGCAGACCAGCGGATCGCTGGAGGGCTTGCCAGTGACGCCATACAGCGCTGGCCAGTAGCCATCGAACGCCGACCAGTCCACCAGCCCGGATACTTTCATGAGAAAGTGACTGTCGGAAACGTGCAGTTCCAGGGCTTCATCGCCAAAGGATTTCTGCGGTTGTACGCGACCCAGCATGGTCAGCCTTCCTCATGGTTCATCAACAAGCCCGTTATATCAGGGCTATGCAATTTCGTCAGTAGTTAAGCAGAGGTTTCATGTTGCTTCGCCATCTGGAGCTAAATCCCCACGCGTAGCCGCTTGGCGCGCTCCTTAAAAGCGCGTTCGCCGCCCTCCAGGATATCGCAGACATGCTGCCGAATACGCGCGTTTTCGAGGCCGCCGCTCTCATAAGTGATGAGAGGTAACTGGCCGGGCCGATGCGGCCCGCAGGTGGCGACGATCACCTGATCAGCATCGGTGTTCACCACCAGGTTGGCGTTGTGCGTCACGATGATGATCTGACGCCGCTTCTTGGCGTCTCGGAAGCGATACACCAGTTCTTGGAAGATCGATTGCGGGTCTAGGTTCTCTTCGGGCTGGTCGATGATCAGCGGCCGGTCGTCTTCCGCGTCGATGGCGAGGTACAACAGCAACAGCACGATGCCGCGTGTTCCAGGCGACAACTGCTCGATGTTCACGCCATCGTATTGGAGACCGTAGCCCACGGTGATGTGGTCAGTGCTGTACAGCCAGTCCGAAACGCTACGCGCCCAAGCGCGAAAGTCCGCGCCTTCGGGCATGTGGGTCCTGAGCGCGGCTTCGTTTGCCTTGACGAATTCAAGCAGCGCGGCGGCGGCCTGCGCCGCATTACCAGTGGCCCATGCAGGCAGCAGCCCTTCGCGCGCGGATCGCAGCAGCTCACCGCGCCCCTTGAAAGGTCCGTTGGTGCGTAGATCCAGCAGCGCTTCGCCCGCGCGTGCCCACTGATCGAGATCGACAAGGCGCCGCACTGAAAACGACAGCTTCGAGAGTGAGCCGGCAGATTGGTCGATACGCTCCTTGATGGGTGCGTACAAGGCCGCAAGCTCTTCTTCCTCTTCGAGGATCGCCTCGAAGATTCCGGTGTAGGCCGCGCGGCGCGCGTCGACCAGAGTACGGATGCGCTCGTCCGCGCCCTGAATGCGCTCGATCTGCTGAAGAACTTTGGTCAGAGCGCCATCGGCCTTCGT
>JBDRPZ010000094.1:0-7310 GCA_043826585.1 Pseudomonadota bacterium | reverse complement strand
CTATCCCATCATTACGACAAACCCTGCGATCAGGCTGGAGAGAACTGTCCCTTGCGCGAAACCATGGCCAGCGGCGAACCCAGCCGCGTGCTGCATGTGCACCACACCTCGGCCGGACGCGAGCATGTGGAAGTGGAGATGGTGCCGGTCAAAAATGCACGCGGCGGCACGCGCTATTACATGGAGACCATGCACTTCCTGCGTCAGGAGCGCGAAGCGGGAGACGGGCGCAAGATGGTCGGCTTCTCGCGCCCGTTCAACCGCATGCTGGAACTGGCCAAGCGCGTGGCCGCGCACGAGAGTTCGGTGTTGCTGCTGGGCGAGTCGGGCACCGGTAAGGAACTGGTCGCGCACGCCATCCACGACATGAGTCCGCGCGCGGCTGCGCCTTTCGTCGCGCTGGAATGTTCGGGACTGACCGAGACCCTGTTCGAGAGCGAGATGTTCGGCTACGAGAAAGGCGCGTTCACCGGCGCGGTCGGGCGCAAGATCGGGCTGGTGGAAGCGGTGCGCGGCGGCACGCTGTTCCTCGACGAAGTGGGCGACATCCCGCTGTCCTTGCAGGTCAAACTGCTGCGGCTGATGGAGGCGGGCACCTATCGTCGCATCGGCGGAGTAGAACCTTTGCGCGCCGACTTCCGTCTGGTCGCCGCAACCCATCGCGATCTGGCGCAGATGGTGCGCGAAGGAACTTTCCGCCAAGACCTGTACTTCCGTATCAACGTGTTCCCTATCGCGCTGCCGCCGTTGCGCGAACGCAAGGAAGACATTCCGATGCTGGCGGAATCGCTGCTGTCACAACTGTCGCCCGGCAGGAAGATCGTCATCGGTGCGGAGGCGATGGCGATGCTGATGCGTCATGAATTCCCCGGCAACGTGCGCGAGTTGCGCAACATCCTGGAGCGTGCGCTGATCATGCTGGACGGCAACACGCTGCTGCCGCAGCACCTCAACCTGGATATGTTGCAGAGCGGTGCACACGCGATGCCGCAAGGCCAGCCCTTGAATGAGATCGCACCGCTGGCCAGTCTGGAAAAGCGCTATCTGAATTGGGCTGCGGCGCAGTTTCCCGGCGACCGTAAAACCTTGGCGCAACGCTTGGGGGTGAGTGAGCGAACTTTGTACCGCAAGCTCAGGGGAGCAGGGGAAGTGGTGGACTGAACCGCGACCAGCGCGGTGTGCTATACGAGACGGGCAGGAATATTGGTTGCTTACTACTTCTGATTGTCGGCCTTTGCGGACGTTTCAGGAGTGAAATCAGATGTCCGCTTTGTATCTATAGCACCCTAGACTACCCCGAGGCTACGAAAGCTTGCCCAACTCAGCCTCAACCCCTGTTGCTTCGTTGGCCAATTCATCAAGTACATCGAAAACTCCCGCCAAATCTTCACGGTATGAAGCACTGTAATTGGACGTCACTACATAACGATCTTCGACTCGTTGGACGCGTTGGCGAATAAAGTTCTGATGCTTACTCCAGTACCGTCCCATCTCATTAGGATCAAGCCCTCCTGGAAGTTCTGCCTTGGATGCTAAGTAGCCCACTTCATCTCCGCCCGAAAAGAACGAGTTACTCAAATGCGACAGACAGTGGTCGAGAAAGTGAAGGACGTTATCCTCGTGGATGTCGGGATTGAAGCAGGTGCCAAACGCATACTCGTTCATCAGCTTTGCTATGCCACCACCATCTCCAGCCCCTTGCTCGTCGTAATAGCCGCAACCCACACCTGATCCATTTGGGGGAAGCGTATTGCTCAGTTGGTAGATCACAAACGTCTTGATGAGAGAGCGAGCCGAGGACACGCGCTGATCCATCGACGCGGTACTTTGCTCGGATTGCTCATCTATTGATGCCTGCTGGCGAGATTGAGACAAAGCAACGCCGAGAAACTCTTCAACCCCAGCATCACTGACTTCCGAAAAGAAGTTTCGTTGCGATTCGATGTATGTCCGCTTAAACAGTTCGAATACCCTCTGAGATAACTCCCTCATTCCCAACAATGCTAGATCGCTGAGCAGACCAGACGTTGCAGCATTTTTATCTTGATGGACGATAAGAGCTGAATGCAGCTCGTGCAGCTGTCCCTGACGATCTGCAGAGCATTGGAGCCTAAACAACATTAGATCACTCCAGCCGAGGACACCGCGATCACTGCTTGCAAGGCGTTGAAGTATGCCTTTCCCTTGGTAAGCATGTTCGCCAAAAATCCGCCATGCGATTTCTATGATGTTATCCGAACTATTCGGAAGGCGGCGTCCCGATGTTCTCCCCCAACCAGCTCTATCCAGGAGCCTCAGCAGGGAATAAATAGATCTCTGCCGCAATCCCCGATCGTCATCCACGATTGCTGAGTAGCGCGGCAAATATTCAAGGAGTGTGTTTATTGCATCTTCGGCAACAGCATGAGTGAAGTCATGAGACTGATTGACGAGCACCCTCCAGAACTGGTCATGCGCGTGCTCCCCTTGTTCCAATCTGAATTCAGGCGACGTCAGAATTGACGCAATTGACGCCCCCTTCCGAACTCGTTCTACGGCATTCTGGTACAGAACAAATGTCTCCCTTGGTTCAGGCGTAGCGAACCGCACGATGAGTTTGAGATACCCTTCCAGATTCCTGAATTCGTCATGATTGAAGCACGCACGAGAAGTCAGAACCGCTTCATCAATACCGCTACGATTGCCAAGCTTCAAACTCGCCACATCAAAAAGTTGTGTCAATAGAAACCCTGCGGCTCCATGGTTTTCCTTCACAACGTTCGAGAATTCGGCAGAGTTCTTGAACTCAGATTCTCCGAACTCACGACGCACCGAGAAGGTCCCGCTACGTTTCTCGGTTTCTTCAGCATAGATACGCCTGAACAATCCAGGATAGTTCAGGTGCAAGAGCATGAGATTGATTAGGTCGCGCTTATTGAAGTCCGTCCGACCTAAGTCGCTCTTCTCGATTTGCATAAGCAGCATGGCATTAACGAAACGCTTTACCTTGCGCAAGTCGCCCACAAGGGGCAAGTACTTCGCCGCCAACTCACCGTCGAGAATATCCGCCAACTCGTTGAGCACGGCGCCGAGCTTCACCATCGTGTCGGAAGGAATCAAGGCCAGTTGGTTTTCTGCGCGCTGCCAGTCCTTTCGTAAGAAGTCCCGAATGCTGGAACTGTCGACGAACAAGCTCAGCTTGACTGTCACAAACTTCTCTAGAAACTCCCGCGCCCTCGACCCCTCTTCTTTGCTTCCTGCAAGTATCTCGGTGTCGTAGCAGAGGATGTAGGTAGCCTGAGAGAGCTTGAACGTCCGTCGTGTTGCGAACAGAACGTTATTGGTAGTCTTTGCGTCTAGTCGATCCAGATCGTCAATGACGATGATCACGCGTCGGCCGATCCGCCTAAGGACCTCGTCGATATCATCAAGCATTTCATCAACGGTCTCCTGCGACGGCTCCATAGTGAGTTTGAACCCAAGGAACGACACGTCGGCCTTCCCCTTTATCAGCCGGGAGTATCGCGATGCCGCCGGCCGAAACTCTGGGGCGTAGACCTTTCGTTGAATCGCGGAGGACAAGTCACGAATCAAACGATCCGCAAGATCAGGCTCTGATGCATACCGAAGGGGTTCGAATCGACAAACAATTGCCCTGTCTTCTGCGCTTTCCCAGTAACGCTCAGCGAGGTTGATAAAGCTTGTCTTGCCGACACCCCACGGTCCATCGACCCCAAAGACAAGCCCCGGGTGGGCGCCGCTTGCGAGAACAGTCTCCGCGAACGATTTGGCTTGTGCCTCGCTCGCAAGTAGATCGTCTTTCCCGTCTCCGATTTCCTCATCCGCAATAAAATAGAGTTGTGGGGGCGTTTTTTTGGGTCTCGGCCAGTAATGTTGAACCAGTGGGGACAGCAACACGGCGCAAAGCAGAAGGAAAATCGCAGGTGCCCAAAGTGGATCCGCATTTTTTGCAGCGTCATGAACCCTGTCCAACCAAGACGACGCCAGCGTATTTATCCAGATGCCAATTCCTATGGCAATAAGCAGATCAAGTCGAAAACTACGTCCCATACGCTCAGCTGCAATGTACCCACCTCGCTTAACTGCGTAAGTAACACACAGCAGCAGCACGGCCAGTGTCCCAGCGCACTTCGCCCAAAGTGCTACGTCATACAATGTCGGAGCGAAGTTCGAACCGAGGTAGAAAGCAATCCGCCAAACCTCCGCGACAATGAAACCTGTAGCGAGCAACCTGGCGAAAACCGGCAATTCGGGCATCTTCATCGCTGGCTTGGCAACTGTCATCTACATCTCCTCAGTGGCGCATCTACCTAAAATACGGAACCAATGGTGCATCTAGTCGTTGATAGAGCGGGTGGACAGGAGACCCGTTCTTGTTCTTTCCGAAGCAGAAGACCTTTTCAGGGGCACACACCTCGCGCAAGATCGCCTCCACTGCGGATCCTCGACCTGATTTATGGCCGGGATTTCCCCAGCTAACCACAACAAATCGGGCGCTGGCTGCGAGTCGTCGAATCCATTCATCGTTTTCAGGGAGGTTGACCACCGCAGTGCTTGCCAGCTCTGACGAGTAGGTTCCACGAATGGACATGACGTTAAGCTGATAATAGGCGCCGACCCCCCAGTACTCCCGAGCTCGGCGAACCATGCCATCCACAGTCGAATCGTTGACATCTTCGGTAGCACCGGATGGATTCATGCTTATGCCACAAGCATAGTCTTCTGGGTTACCCCAATATCGGAAGAGGGTGAAGCGGTGGGTTCGGTCGGTGCTGAATACAGTACGTTCAGCGATGAGAGGATCGACCGATAGCTCAGGCAACGGCGCAGGCGAACCAATGGCTGCAGTGGCGAAATTTGACATCAATATATTTCGGCACACGCAGTTTGCGATTACACGATGCCAGTGCCTAAATCGACATTTGATGCTCGCATCATATCAGGATAAATGGACGCAATAGGCAGTCCAGCACGTCAGCTCTGTGATAAATAACAGACGTAATTAAGATAGCCCGAAATGCCAGCTATGGCCGATGAAGAGACTCCAGGCAGGTTTCGGCCATTGCGGACGTCAGAATATTTGAAGATAACGACTGCTTTACAGAAATTTCCAGGCAATCTTATCTGAGAGCTCATTTAATTATCTCTTCCACTACTTCTTCATCTGAATCATCCGCAGCCAAATTTACAGGTAGCGAGGTCGCCATAAATACCCGACTCTTAAGCCGTTCTTTTAGCGCTGTCCGCCGCTGTTCATAGAAAGATTTGAAATCGACAAACTCCAGACTCACCCCATCAACCAGCAGGTCTTTTGACGTCAGGTGTACATTCTTGTCTTCGATCCACTCATTCAAAGGTCGGTCTTTTTTTGAGATGTTCTGCGAATGGTTCAATAGATGGAGATTGGGCATGGCGTTCCAATGGCTGGGGTCTCTATAAAACTTGTGTAAATCTTCATCTGTCTGCAGAAAGGCGTATTTCTTTAGCTCTGTCTTCTCAAATTTGCTTTTGGGATGGAGATGATCGATATGGAAAACCTCCGTGGGCTTCATCTCTGGAAATAGCAGATGCAACAGAGTGCGGCACCGTCCCTCCCCATACTGAGTATCCAAAAGGTTATCCACATAATCCTCATTAAAACGAAGATCTTTGTTGGTTGCCTTATATCGTTCAATTATCTTTGATAGCGGAAAAGCGGCCTCCGACATATTCTTATCAAGCACATCCCTCATGCTGGTCAGAATCGCATCGGCTTGTCCGCCGAAAATACCTTTGAGAAGAGCCATATAGAACCACTGGCTCATGGCTGCCCTCTGGTCGTGATTTTTTGCTAGATTGTTAATGCTGAGATAGAGCTGCTGTCCGTCGAATTCTTTCCTGTACAGGTAGTAACAGATAGGAATCACCGCATTCTTGGATGTTAGAGATTGAGGATTAATTCCAAACCGGCGAATCAGCAGAAATGTTTGCTTTATGCAGTTTTTAATTGCCGGCCATTCTTTTTGTATCTTTTCAACCTGCTCGGCTTTGAAATTCCTGACCTTGAACCGTACATCCGTACCAATCATCATCAAACAAGTTTTGAGGATCCAATCGCGCTCAATATAAAACCCCATCTCCACGCTTTGGTGAATCTGCTTGATCAGATTGTCTAATTCATGGCGAAAATCTCCGTCCCAATGCGCTACAGCGATGGACATGAGCAAATCTGAGAAATCCAACTTGGTTCCGCCGCTATTGGTTCGGATAAACACGTCTAGGACATGGTCGATTTCCTGACTTGTTTCATTAAAATAATGGATGATCTTTTGTGTTCGGATCACATCGTACAGTTGCGACAATGTCTCTTGTGCAAACTCATTGTCGGAAAGGCTATGTTCTTCCAGGTATGGTTTAACGACCTTGCTCCAGACATGGTTGGCTCCATCAACCTGTGGCATCTGCAGAATCTTGTGTAAACAAAACCAATGATGTTTCTTCGGGGCATCCCCCAACGAATATCGATACTGGTCATCGGTTAAGAATCTGAAATTAAAATACATCAATGTTTCGTCATTTTCCGACTCTACCGGCTGCATAAGATCCAGATAAAGTTTCCTAGGAGGCAACACCTCATCGTCACGGGTAGTCGGCCACCAGACCCGTGGTTGCTTATAGGCATAGGTGCTGAACAAGCCAATATAGATCGAGGTGAGACGCTGCTGACCGTCAATGACTGCCTTGAAATTCTTGGAACTGGCATTTGTTGGAAAATGGGGATTTTCTTCATTGAAGCGTTGGCAGTAGAACTTGAGAAACTCGTAAAACTTGTAATCGTTCTTAATATAGTCGCTCTTGATCTCCCACAACATAAAAGTATTTATCGGGTAGCCCCGCATGATGGAGTCAAAAAGTACGCAGATCTGGAGGCTGCTCCAGACAAACTTGCGCTGGATTGCCGGCAGCAAATAATCATGGCTATTTATTCCGTCAATCGCATCCTTAATGCTGATTGCCTTTTCGTATTCCCCCGCCATATATAGTCCTTTTGTTTCTTTGTGGATTCCAGGTCGGATGACCTGCCCCCCCAGAAGCCCTAACACCGATAAATTTTAAAACTCATGAGCTATGAGCTTAATCTATTTCTTCCGAAAATATGTGTAAGCGGTCAATACCACCTAGTATTCGGATGTCTGTTATGGCCGAGTTGCAGACCCAGCAAACATTCGTTAATCAATCAACGCAACAGCTCAGTGTCCGGCAATCTGCTGGAACAGTTGCAGCCTTCTTCTGTCGATGATGCCTGCGTCCGTCGCTTTGAGTATCGCGCA
>JBDRPZ010000093.1:0-18284 GCA_043826585.1 Pseudomonadota bacterium | reverse complement strand
CCTCACTTTTTTATACTGATCATAACGACAGAGATCGTTCGGCTCTGGTAAATTGCGGGCTCGTCTCATCAGGGGGCTATTATGAAAATCCACGAATATCAGGGCAAAGAAATATTACGCGAGTTCGGTGTGCCGACACCGCGCGGTGCAGCTTGCTTCAATGTAGATGAAGCACTGGCGGCCGCTCAACAACTAGGCGGCAAGGTATGGGTGGTGAAAGCGCAGATCCATGCGGGTGGCCGCGGCAAGGGGGGCGGTGTCAAAGTCGCGAAATCGCTGGATGAGGTGAGCCAGTACGCACAGCAGATACTCGGTATGCAACTGGTAACGCATCAGACAGGACCGGAAGGGCAGAAGGTGCGACGCTTGCTGGTCGAGGAAGGCGCGGCCATCGTCAAGGAATTCTATGTCGGCATGGTGGTGGATCGCGTCGCGCAGCGCGTGGCGTTGCTGGCTTCCAGCGAGGGCGGCATGGAGATCGAGGAGGTCGCCAAACATTCTCCCGAAAAGATACATACCGTTCGCATCGACCCTGTTGCAGGATTGAATGCAAACGAGGCCGCTGAGGTGGTGCGTGCCATCGGCATCCCCGATGTGGCGAATGCTGAAGCGGTCAAGGTGTTGCAGGGTTTGTATCAGGCGTTCGTTGCCAAGGATGCGATGCTGGCAGAGATCAATCCGCTGATCCTCACCGCGGACAATCGCGTTGTCGCACTGGATGCCAAATTCAATTTTGACTCCAACGCGCTGTACCGCCATCCGGAGATCGTGGCGATGCGCGATCTGGATGAAGAGGACCCGGCTGAGATCGAGGCATCGAAGTTCGACCTTTCGTATATTTCGCTCGACGGCGACATCGGTTGCCTGGTGAATGGTGCGGGGCTGGCGATGGCGACCATGGATATCATCAAATTGTATGGCGGTAGTCCGGCCAACTTTCTTGATGTCGGTGGCGGCGCGACTACCGAGAAGGTCACCGAGGCATTCAAGTTGATGCTGAAGAATCCACATCTGAAAGCTATCTTGGTCAACATCTTCGGCGGCATCATGAAGTGTGATGTGATTGCGGAAGGAGTGGTGGCCGCCGCGCGACAGGTGCATCTGACTGTGCCCTTGGTGGTGCGTCTGGAAGGTACCAATGTTGATCTGGGCAAAAAGATTCTGACCGATTCTGGCCTGCCCATCATCTCGGGTAACGATATGGCCGATGCTGCGCAGAAGGTTGTGGCCGCAGCCAAGGAGGCAAAATGAGCATCCTCATCAATAAAGACACCAGAGTCATCACGCAGGGCATGACCGGCAAGGTCGGTCAGTTCCACACTCAGCAATGCAAGGCTTATGCGAACGGAGCGAATTGTTTCGTTGCGGGTGTGAATCCTAAAAAGGCGGGTGAGGAGTTCGAAGGAATACCCGTGTACGCCTCAGTGCGTGATGCGAAGCAAGCCACAGGCGCTACCGTGTCAGTTATCTATGTGCCCCCTGCGGGTGCGGCAGCGGCAATCGACGAGGCTGTCGAGGCTGAACTGGATCTGGTGATCTGCATCACCGAAGGCATCCCGGTGCACGACATGATCAGGACGCGCTACAAGATGCAGGGCAAGAAGACCTTGTTGATCGGGCCGAACTGCCCTGGGCTCATTACACCGGACGAGATCAAGATCGGCATCATGCCGGGCCATATCCACAAGAAGGGGCGCATCGGTGTCGTGTCCCGTTCCGGAACGCTGACATACGAGGCTGTGGGGCAATTGACCGCGCTGGGTTATGGTCAGTCATCTTGCGTGGGTATCGGCGGTGATCCGATCAATGGGCTGAAGCATATCGATGTGCTGCGTATGTTCAATGACGATCCTGAAACGGACGCGGTGATTATGGTGGGCGAGATCGGCGGCAGCGATGAGGAAGAATGCGCACGCTGGATCAAGGACAACATGAGTAAGCCTGTGGTTGGATTTATCGCAGGTATCACTGCGCCCCCCGGCAAGCGTATGGGGCACGCCGGCGCAATCATTTCGGGAGGTCAAGGCGGTGCTGAGGATAAGCTGGCCGTGATGGAAGAGTGCGGAATCTATATCACGCGCAATCCCGCAGAGATGGGCCGTACGATGCAGAAAGTGCTCAAGGGATAATATGCTGGAGATGATGCAAACCTCCCAGTTCTGGGGGGATGTGCTCAAGATTATCTTGATCGACTTGCTGTTGTCGGGGGATAACGCAGTAGTGATCGCGCTGGCGTGTCGCAATCTGCCAGATGCGCAGCGCAGAAAAGGTATCTTGTACGGTGTAGGTGGTGCGATCGGTTTGCGTATTGTGCTGACTGTATTCGCCGTGGGCTTGCTGGCACTTCCGTATCTCAAGTTGATTGGCGCATTCCTGCTGATGTGGGTGGCAATCAAGCTGATTCTGCCGGAAGACGAAGGGCATGGCGAAAGTGCGATAAAAGCCGAGGCGTATCTTTGGGGGGCCGTTAAGACCATCATCATTGCCGATTTTGTGATGAGTCTGGACAATGTGCTCGGCGTGGCGGCTGCGGCCAAAGGAAACGTTTGGTTGTTGGTATTCGGCCTGCTGGTCAGTATCCCGATGATCGTTTGGAGCAGTCAGTTGGTATTGAAACTGATCGATCGCTATCCACTCATCATCTATGCTGGGGGTGCATTACTGGGATATGTGGCGGGTGAGATGCTGGTCGGCGATGCCTTGCTCAAACCCTGGATAGAGGCAAACGACTATCTGCATTGGCTGGTTCCCGTAGTCTGTGCATTCCTGGTATTGCTGGTTGGGAAATTGTTGGGCATGCGGCGTGCCGAATCGGCTATACGCGATCTGGCAGACGGCATGGTGACCGTAGGGACAGGCAGCAAGGGGGATACCAAATGAAGATTCTGATTCCGGTCGATGGTTCTCCGCACTCCTTGAACGCGGTGCGCTACGCAATCGCGCTTGCCGGTGCGCTAAGCACCCCCCCTCAGCTTCAGTTGCTGAATGTGCAGCGCAACGTGGCGGCCGGAAACGTCAAACTTTTCATCGATACGCAGACCATTGATGATTACGAGCGAGAACTGGGGATGCAGGCGTTACATGCCGCGTGCCAAGCTCTGGAAGAGGCAGGGTTGAGTTATCAGTACCACTTGAGCGTAGGAAATCCGGCAGAGGCGATCATCCGCTATGCAACGGAACAAAGCGTTTCAAATATTGTGATCGGCGCGCATGGTGAGGGCGGATTGGGTAAACGCCTGCTAGGTTCGGTAGTGGCCCAAGTATTGGAAATTTCGGAGCTGCCGGTGACTGTTGTTCGTTGAGGCAAAGCGCTGATAAATCAATCAGGTATGGATTGACATTCAAATTTGTTTTAGTATCGGCCCGGCAAGTTCACAAAAGTTGAATAAAAGCTCAGGGTAAATATGAGAAAAACATCGTTTTGGAAGGCAGACTGGTTCACTGCATTGGTGGTGGTGCTTGTCTTCCTGTTCAGCGCCAACACCGACCTGATCCAAAGTTTGGAGCGCAAAGCCTATGACTGGGGGGTGCTGGCCTCCTCACGACAGCCGAGTGATAAGGTCGCTGTCATCGCGATCGATGATGAGAGCATTGCCAATCTTGGACGCTGGCCTTGGCCGCGCGAGATTCAAGGCCAATTACTGGATGTGCTGTCGCAAGGCAAGCCCAAGGTGATCGGGCAGACGGCGCTCTTCTTCGAGCCGCAGGTTGACGCAGGCTTGGATTACATCCTGAATATCGCGGCCGTTCTGGAGCAGACCACGCTTGCAGAGACGCATCCAGAGCAGTGGCTTGAGCTGCAAGGTTTGATGCAAGAGGCCTTGTTACATTTGGATAACGACCAGAAGCTGGCGGAGAGTATGGGGAATATCCATAACGTCCTGCTCGGCATGTATTTCGAATTGGGCGAGCCGCAAGGCAATCCGGATGCCCCGTTGCCTGATTACGTTCTCAAGAACAATCTGCTGAGTGTGCAGGGCGGGGCTGAAGCAGCTTTTCCTATCCCGTCATTCAATGCATTGGTTCCTATCCCCATGTTGGGACAACAAGCGCTTGCACTGGGTCATTTGAATGTGACACCTGATGTGGATGGGGCGATCCGTACCGAGCCGTTGGTGATAAGTTACTACGACCAGTTCTATCCATCCCTGTCGTTGATGCTGGCCGCGAAGAGTCTGAATCTCGCCCCACAAGACATTCAGGTCACTCTGGGTGAGGGGGTGCGAGTGGGCAACCTTAAGATCACGACCGATTCGGCTCTGCGTATGAATACCTATTTTTACGCGAATCAAGAAGGCCGGCCCGCATTTCAGGTGGATTCTTTCTATGATGTCCTGACCGGCAAGATCCCCGCTGAAAAATACCGAGATAAGATCGTGCTGATAGGCGCGACTGCAGCGGGTGTCGGTTCATCGCAAGTTACGCCTGTGTCGGCGGCCACACCTCCGGTTGTGACCCTGGCACATTCGGTTTCCAGTATTTTGAAGCAGGACTTCTTCGTTGTGCCGCCGTGGGGCTTGTGGGCGGAGATCGGTGTGTTCTCCCTGATCTCGATTTATCTGATCGTGTTGCTGCCGCGTCTTGGCGCGGGATTGGGGGCGGCGGTCACCGGCATGCTATTCATCGCGTTGCTGGGTGTGCACTTTGCTTTGATGACTACGCAAGCGATGTGGCTGCAACTGATGCTGCCGGCGGCCTTGCTGCTGGTTGGCCACCTGCTGTTGACGACAAAACGCTTCCTGGTGACTGAGCGCGGGAAGGAAAAATCGGATGCCGATTCTGCCGAGAGCAATCGTATGCTGGGTCTGGCTTTTCAGGGGCAGGGACAGCTGGACATGGCATTCGACAAATTCCGCAAGGTGCCGCTGGACGACAGTTTGATGGATGTGCTGTACAACCTGGGCTTGGACTTTGAGCGCAAGCGACAGTTCAACAAGGCTGAAGCTGTCTTCAAATATATGTCCGAATACAATCCGAAATTCCGCGACTTGGAACAACGAATGAATCAGGCCAAGACGATGTCGGAGACCATCATCCTTGGCGGCAGCTCCGGGCGCGGCAATGACAGTACGATGAAGCTGGATCAGGCTGGAATCTCAAAGCCGATGTTGGGGCGTTACCAGATCGAGAAGGAATTGGGCAAAGGGGCGATGGGGGTGGTCTATTTGGGTAAAGACCCAAAGATCAGCCGTGTTGTTGCGATCAAGACCATGGCGTTGGCGCAGGAGTTTGAGCCTGATGAGTTGGAAGATGTGAAAGCACGCTTCTTCCGTGAGGCTGAAACGGCTGGGCGCTTGAATCATCCTAACATCGTCACGATGTACGATGCCGGCGAGGAGCATGATCTTGCCTATATCGCTATGGAATTTCTCAAGGGCAAGGATCTGGTGTCCTATACCAAGCCCGATGCATTGCTTCCTTTGCCTCAAGTGCTATCGATCATAGCCCGTGTCGCGGATGCATTGGGGTATGCGCACGGCTTGAATGTGGTGCACCGTGACATCAAGCCGGCCAACATCATGTATGACGCCGAGAGCGACACGGTGAAGGTGACGGACTTCGGTATCGCACGCATCACCGACTCTTCGAAGACCAAGACAGGCATGGTATTGGGTACACCGTCGTACATGTCGCCCGAGCAGCTATCGGGTGCCAAGATCGAAGGGCATTCCGACCTGTTCTCGCTGGGTGTGAGTCTGTATCAATTGGCCTGTGGTAAGCTCCCATTCGAAGGGGATTCCATGGCGCAATTGATGTTTCGGATCGCCAACGAAGCCCCCAAAGATATACTGAGTATCAATGCGGACATTCCTCCGTGTGTAGTCGCCATCATCAATAAGGCGTTGGCGAAGAAAGTGGAAGAGCGCTATGAGAGCGGTGCCGCGATGGCAGATGCCATCCGTCAGTGTGCGGCCTCGTTGCAGTGATTGACAGGGGGAATGTGTGAATCTTAACCAAGCGCTAGAGATCGTCGGGCAAACAAACCCCGGCATGGTGCGTTCTCATAATGAGGATAGCATCACTTTCGATGCAGAATATGGGTTGGTAGTGCTGGCGGACGGTATGGGCGGCTATAACGCCGGTGAGGTCGCTAGCGGGATAGCGGTTTCCGTGCTGGCCAGCGAGATCCGTCATCGCATGGAGTCTGCTTCACCTGAGCAAAAAGAAGCGGGCAGCGAAGAAGAACTGGGTGTCGTGCTGTTGCGCGAAAATGTGAAGAAGGCGAACCTGTCCATCTTCAATGCCGCGCAAAGCCAGCCGCAATATGCGGGTATGGGGACTACCATCGTCGCCGGACTGTTCTACGATAATCGCGTTGCGGTGGCGCATGTGGGTGATTCGCGCATGTACCGTTTGCGCGGCGAGGTGTTCGAGACGATCACGCGTGATCATTCTCTGCTGCAGGAACAGATCGACAGCGGTGTCATCAGTAAAGAATTGGCGAGGTTGTCGCAGAACAAGAATCTGGTTACACGTGCAGTCGGCATCGATGCTGAAGTCGTGCCTGAAGTGCATGTGTACGAAGTCGAAGTGGGCGATATTTACCTGTTTTGCTCCGATGGTCTGAACGACATGGTGGAAGATGACGATATCGGCGCGACAGTGCAGATGTTGCAAGGCAATCTGCCATTGGCTGTCAGCCAGTTGATAGAGCAGGCGAACGACAACGGTGGCAGGGATAATGTGTCGGTCATCTTGGTGAAGGTCAAGGGCAGCTACGCTGCGCCTCGAGGCTTGTGGGCGAAGTTGGTGTCGTGGTTTGGGAATTGAATAAAAGCTAATACGGGGAAATAAAATGCCGGCAAAATTGATACTCAGCATGGACGGTTCGGTGATCAAGGAATATCCGCTGACCAAAGAGCGGACTACCATCGGGCGCAAGCCGCATAACGATATTGCTATCGACAATCTTGCTGTCAGCAGTGAGCACGCTGCAGTCATCACAATACTCAATGATTCTTTCTTTGAGGATCTGAACAGCACCAATGGTTCGATGGTGAATGGTGCGCCGACCCAGAAGCACTTCCTGCAGAACAATGACGTGATCGAGATCGGCAAATACAAGCTGAAATATCTCAATGATCAACCGACACAGACTTCTGCTGCTGATTTCGAGAAGACCATGGTTCTGCGTGCTCCGGTCAAACCGTCTCCCGCATCTGTTGTGCCAGTGGCTGAGTCGGGCGCGAAATTCGAGTCGACCACGCAATACAATGCAACTGCTCCAAAGCCGGCTTCTGTTGCAGCCCCGGCAGCGGCGCCGACTCCGGTTGCAGTGATTCAGATTCTGAATGGACCGAATCTCGGCAAGGAGCTGGAGCTAATCAAAAATCTCACCACGCTGGGCAAGCCGGGTGTTCAGGTGGCGGTCCTCGCGCGTCGCCCGCACGGTTATTTCATCACTCACGTGGAGGGAGGGCACTTCCCGCTGGTGAATGGTGCTTCAATAGGTGAACAACCACATCAGCTGAATGATCATGATGTGATCGAGTTGGCCGGTATCAAGATGGAGTTTTACCTCAAGAACTGACAGGGGCTGAAATGACCTTGTCGCCCGCTTTCTTATCTATCGCCTGTGTAGCGAGTGAGCCATGAAGAAGCATGCCCTGTTGATTATGCTGGGCATGCTTTCTGTGTTGCTGTTTTTTGGCGATGCGGCGGGGTTCTATCGTCTTGGTTTTGTCCAGTATGGCGACGTTCAACTATATGATTACCGTCTGCGGCTTTCGTTGCCGAATAAAGGTGACGATCGCATCGTGATCCTCGATATCGACGAGAAGAGCTTGAAGCAGGAGGGGCGCTGGCCTTGGGGGCGCGACAAGATGGCGAGCCTGATGGATTCGCTTTTCGATAAATACGGTGTCGCGGCAGTGGGATTTGACGTTGTATTCGCCGAACCAGACAACAGTTCCGGCTTGAACGTCTTGCAGGCACTGGGTGAAAAGCAATTCCGCAATGTCGAGCAGTTCCATTCTGTTCTGAACCAGATCAGACCTTCCTTGCAATACGACGCTTTGTTCGCTGAAAAGCTGAAAGGGCGCAAGGTGGTTCTTGGTTACTATTTCAGCAACAGTGCAAGCAATATGCCGGCGAGCAGATCCGGCGCTTTGCCTGCACCGGTATTCTCGGCGGATCTATTCCGCGGACGGGCTGTGGGATTGGCATCCTGGGACGGTTATGGTGCGAACCTGAGCGAGCTGCAGTCGAGTGCCGCTTCCGCGGGCCACTTTAATCCCCTGGTCGATTTCGATGGTGTCGTGCGACGTATCCCTATGCTTGTCGAGCATGAAGGCCAGATTTATGAAGCGCTATCGCTCGCAGTCGTGCGCAGCGTGTTTGATATGCCCAAGCTGGTGCCTGGTTTTGCAGGTGAGCAAAACAAAGGGTATGGCGGTCTGGAATGGTTAACGGTGGAGTCGGCTCAAGGCGGGTTGAATATACCCGTTGATGCCGAGGTCAGCGCCTTGATTCCTTATCGTGGTAAGCGCAATACATTCAAGTACATTTCAGTGACTGATGTATTGCACGGAAGGACCGAATTGCCGGCATTGCAAAACAAGATCGTGCTGGTGGGGACTACAGCTCCGGGTTTGATGGATATGCGGAGCACGCCTGTAGGAGAGGTCTATCCCGGGGTCGAGGTACACGCGAACATGATCAGTGGCATCCTCAATCAGGACATCAAACAACATCCTCCCTACATGCTGGGGGCTAATGTGGTCCTGATGTTGTTGATCGGTATCAGCCTGAGTGTCCTGCTTCCGTTGCTGAGTCCGATACGGGGCATGCTGCTGTCATTGATATTCCTGTCGGGCGACGTCGCTCTCAATCTCGCGCTCTGGAATTATGCCGATCTCGCCATGCCGATGGCGGGGGGGCTGCTGATCATACTTACGCTGTTCGCTCTGAATATGAGCTTTGGTTACTTCGTGGAGTCACGGGCAAAGCGTCAGATCACCGGCTTGTTCGGACAATATGTTCCCGGTGAATTGGTGGATGAAATGGCGAAGCGTCCGGAGAGCGTTTCGATGGAAGGCGATAGCCGGGAAATGACCATACTCTTTTCCGACGTGCGCAGTTTTACCACTATTTCCGAAGGGCTGGATCCCAAGGAGCTTTCGCTGCTGATGAATGAGTTCCTCACTCCGCTGTCGCGCGTGATCTATAAGCAGCGCGGCACGATTGATAAATACATGGGCGACTGTATCATGGCATTCTGGGGTGCGCCGCTCCCGGACTCGGAGCATGCGCACCATGCTGTGCTGGCAGGTATGGAGATGCAGCGAGCATTGGATGAGTTGCAGCCTCAATTCAAGGCGCGCGGCTGGCCCGAGATACATATTGGCGTCGGGGTCAATACTGGGCGCGTCAGCGTCGGTAACATGGGGTCTGAAGTGCGCGTGGCTTATACGGTGATGGGAGATGCAGTGAATCTTGCCTCGCGCTTGGAAGGAATCACCAAGGAGTATGGTGTCTTGATGCTGGTTGGAGAGTCCACCAGGCTAGCAACACCACAAATCGTCTATCGCGAGGTGGATTTGGTGCGAGTAAAAGGCAAAGAACAGCCTGTCGCCATCTTCGAGCCGCATGGGCTGAATGGGGAGGTCGCAAAAGACAAGCTCGACGAAATAAAGTTGTTCCATCAGGCATTGCGAACCTATCGCAAGCAGGATTGGGACAAGGCAGATCTGGAACTGTTGAGTTTGCAAAACATGTCTCCAGACTGCAAGTTGTATCGTGTCTACGCGGAACGTGTGACTTATTACCGAAACAATCCACCCGGCGAAGATTGGGATGGCGTGTTCACCTTCAAAACGAAATGAGCTGACGGACGATGAAACTACGTGTGCTTGGATGTAGCGGGGGGATCGGTGGCAATTTTCGCACCACTTCGCTGCTGATCGATCATGATGTGCTGATCGATGCCGGAACCGGCCTGGGAGATCTCAGTCTGGCCGAGATGAGCGTGATTGATCATGTGTTCGTGACACACTCCCATCTTGACCATATAGCCTGTCTGCCTTTGCTGGTGGATAGCGTCGGCTTTATGCGCGACAAACCATTGCTCATCCATGCGACTGCAGAAACGCTGGCCATTCTGCAGCAGCATGTATTCAACTGGGAGATTTGGCCGGACTTTGCGGAGATTCCCAATCTTCACCAACCCGTGATGCGCTATGAAGAGATCAGGGTTGGCGAGACTATTGATGTCGGTGGTCGAAAGCTGACGCCACTCCCCGTAAATCACGTGGTGCCTGCGGTCGGATTCCGCATCGACAGTGGCAAGGAGAGCCTTGCGTTCAGTGGTGATACGACTACCTGTGATGAATTGTGGGAGGCCGTTAACAAAATACCGAATCTGCGTTATTTGATTGTTGAAACAGCGTTCTCTGATGCGGAGAAAGAATTGGCTGTGCTTTCCAAGCATCTTTGCCCGAGCATGCTGGCGGACGAGTTGAAGAAATTGAAGCTTGATCCGGAAATATTCATCACGCATTTGAAGCCCGGTGAGGTGGAGCTGACCATGCGCGAGATCAGTGAGAGAGTGCAGGGTGTAAACCCGAAGATTCTGCAGAACGGACAGACGTTCGAATTCTGAGCGATTGAAGATATGAACGACATAATGGACATACGAGTTCTCGCCGCTTTGGAGCCGATCTCCAGTTTCAGCCCTGCGCGGCTGCGAGAGTTATTGGATTATTGTCATGTTGAAAACGTGGCGCCGGGTGAGAATCCGTTCGCGAATCGGCCGCTGCATGGTCAATCCGTCTATCTATTGCGAGGCGAGATCGAATTGGATTATGCGGACGATAACAAGGTGACCATGCGCGCGGATTCCGAGTGGGCTCGCCATCCGATAGGCAAGCGTCAACCGGAGATCCGCAACGCGAATGCGTTGAGCAACGTGATGCTGCTGCGTGTGGATGACGATCTGCTGGATCGCATGGTGACATGGGATCAGTTCGCCAGTCATGACGACATCAAACCGAAACTGGATAAAGGTGGGGCTGATGCTGCAGTGCGGCGGCTGCTAAATTCAGGCATGTTCAGCGCGGAGAATCTGAATCACGGCCCGTTCGCGCATTTGCCGCCGGCCAATATCGGGAAGTTACTCAACAGAGTCGAGGCGATCGCTGTTTGGGAAAAGGATGTGATCATCCGCGAGGGGGAAGAGGGCGATTATTACTACCTGATCGAGAGTGGTCGCGCTCAGGTCACGCGTCTTGTGGGTGGCGCTAATCTGGTGCTGGCTGAATTGAAAGCGGGTGATGTATTCGGTGAAGAAGCGCTCATATCGGACACCAAGCGTAATGCCACAGTGACCATGCGTAGCAACGGCGTGTTGCTGCGCCTGAAGAAGCAGGACTTTCTTGAATTGATGCAGGAGCCTTTGCTGCATCGTATATCTTTTAGCGAAGCCAAAGAAAAGGTAAAGCAGGGAGCGGTATGGCTGGACGTGCGACATCCGCCTGAGTATCGCTATGACAAATTGCCCGGCGCTATCAATGTGCCCCTCAATGACATCCGCAATGCGATCGGTGTCTTGAGCAAAATGACACCGTATATCGCTTATTGTCAGAGTGGGCGCCGAAGCGCTGCCGCAGCATTTATTCTGGCCCAGGCCGGTTATGACGTATATGTGCTGGAAAACGGCCTCTGGTCGGTGCCAAGGGCACTTCAGCAGTAACAGGAGATGAAGGAATGAATAGTCCGGTGCAAGGCAATGCGAATGAAATGGGGGTTCGACTCGAGTTCACCAAGAACCTCAATCATGTCACCAACAAGATCCACGCGACCAGCAACATCGACGAGATCATGCTCGATGTCAGCAAGGATATCTGCTCCCTGTTCAATGCCGACCGTCTGACTATTTATGTTGTCGGAGATGACAAAGCTTCGCTGGTTTCCAAGGTCAAAACCGGTCTGAATTCATTCAAGGATCTGAAACTGCCAATAGCCGAGCAAAGTATCGCAGGCTTCAGCGCCGTAAATAAGAAGTTACTGAACATCAAGGATGTGTACGACCAGCAGGAACTGGTTGCGCATAGCCCGACCCTGCGCTTCCTGCAGGATGTGGATAAACGTACCGGCTATCGTACCAAGCACATGCTGGTTGCACCTATCGTGGATGAAGGTGGCGAGCTGGTCGGGGTGATGCAGGTCATCAACAACAAAGCAGGTGTGCCATTCCCGAGCATGGTCGAGGAGGGCGTCAAGGAACTGGCGCAGACCCTGGCCGTGGCTTTGCGCCAGCGCCAGCAGCAAAGCGGAGCGATCAAGACCAAATACGACTATCTGGTGGCGGATGCCGTCATGTCGGCGGCCGAATTCGAACTGGCCACACGTACTGCACGTCGCAAGGGTGTGGACGTCGAAAATGTGCTGATCGATGAATTCCAGATCAAGCTGGATGCTTTGGGCAACGCACTCTCGAAATTTTTTGGTGTCCCTTATGAGTCGTTCCAGGCGGATCGGGTCAAACCGAGCGAACTGTTGCGCAATCTGCGCCGGGAATATGTCGAAAGCAGCCACTGGGTTCCCATCGACGACACGCCCGAGGGGCTGGTCATACTGACTACCGATCCCGAGCGGATACAGGCCTCGCGCGTCGTCAACAACATCTTCCCCAAGAATCGCCTGATCTACAAAGTCTGCTCCCAGCGCGAATTCAAGATGACGCTGGACCATTTCTATGGCGGTGGCAGCACAGCCGGGGAGGGGACGGGCGTCTTTGGCACCATGGACGATTCTTCAGTGGACGATCTGCTCACTTCATTGGGCGGGGAGGATGAAGAGGATGTTGGTGGTGTCAACCAGGATGACCTGAATGCAGCTGCAGACAACGAGTTGGTCAAGTTGGTCAACAAGATCATCGTCGATGCCTACAAGATGGGTGCATCCGACATTCACATCGAGCCGGGTCCGGGCAAGATGAAGACGCAGATCCGTGTGCGCAAGGACGGTTCGTTGTTGAACTATATCGAGATCCCTTCCACCTACCGCAATGCCTTGGTCACCCGCCTCAAGATCATGTGCGATCTGGATATCTCCGAGAAGCGCCGCCCTCAAGATGGCAAGATCAAATTTAAAAAGTTCGGGCCGCTGGATATCGAATTGCGTGTAGCGACCATTCCTTCGCAGGGTGGCGTGGAAGACGTGGTGATGCGTATCCTTGCATCGGGCGAACCGATCCCGTTGGACAAGATGGGGTTCTCGGATCGTAATCTTGAGTTGATCAAAAAGACCATATCCAAACCATATGGCTTGTTCTTCGTGTGCGGCCCAACCGGTTCCGGTAAGACCACTACACTGCACTCCATCCTGAAACACATCAATACGCCGGATACCAAGATATGGACGGCGGAAGATCCGGTGGAAATCACGCAAAAAGGTTTGCGCCAGGTTCAGATCAATAAAAAAGCAGGATTGGATTTTGCCACCATCATGCGCGCATTCCTGCGTGCCGATCCTGACGTGATCATGGTCGGTGAGATGCGCGACAAGGAAACTGTATCCACCGGTATCGAAGCATCGCTTACCGGTCACTTGGTGTTCGCAACCCTGCACACCAACAGTGCACCGGAATCCATCATCCGCTTGTTGGATATGGGCATGGACCCGTTCAACTTCGCTGACGCATTGCTGGGTATTCTGGCCCAGCGCTTGGCGAAGCGACTTTGTAAACATTGCAAAAAACCTCATATCGCCACGCAGGATGACATCAAGGCTTTGCTGTCCGAGTACGCTGAAGAACTTAAGAGCACGGAATTCTGGAAAAAAGATCCCGCCGCCGCCAGCAAGGCGCAGTACGCGGAGTGGCAGAAGCTGTTCGGTGACGATAAAGGGCAGATTACCCTGTATGAAAAAGTCGGTTGCGAAAAATGTTCGAACACCGGCTATGCGGGGCGTGTCGGTTTGCACGAACTTCTGATCGGTACCGACCCCGTGAAAAAAGCCATTCAGGAGCATGCTCGTGTTGCCGAGTTGTTTGCCATTGCACTTGAAGAAGGGATGCGCACGCTGAAGCAGGACGGCATCGAGAAGGTATTGCTGGGCATCACCGATATCCATCAGGTGCGGTCAGTCTGTATCAAGTAATGCAATTTCGCCTAATCGGCGAATAGGAATACGAGGAATTTCGTGGATACGACCAAGGTCAAGGCTTACATGGTGCAAGAGCAAGAGCAGCGAACCATGCTGGAAAGCCTGCTAAATCGCCTGAACGACCTCAACGTTATCGGGGCTTCGCTTTCGAGTGAGCGGAATATCGACAAGTTGCTGGAGAACATCCTGAGCGCTTCGATGAAGATCACCAATGCGGATGCCGGTACGCTATATCTGCTTGATGCGGACAAACAGGAGCTCACTTTCGAGATATTGCGTAACCGTTCGCTCGACATCAACATGGGTGGCACCTCCGGCGAGGAAATACCGTTCTACCCCATTCACTTGATCGGAAAGGACGGCGAACCGAACCATGCCATGGTGGTGAGCCATGCTGCCTTGAGCGGCGAGACGGTCAATATCCCGGATGCCTACATCGCTGAAGGTTTCGACTTTACCGGCACCAAACACTTCGATGCCAAGACTGGCTATCGTTCGCGTTCATTTCTGGCCGTGCCGATGCGCGACCATGAACACGAAGTCATCGGCGTCTTGCAACTCATCAATGCGCTGGGCGAGAAGGGCGGGGTGGAGCAGTTCTCCCTTGATGACCAGAAACTCTTGGAATCTCTCGCGTCACAAGCTGCCATTGCAATTAGTAATCGCAGATTGATCCTGCAGATGGAAGAGTTGTTCGAGTCTTTCATTAAACTCATCAACACGGCGATCGATGATAAATCTCCCTACACCGGTGGCCACTGTGCGCGGGTTCCTGCGCTGACCATGATGTTGGCTGAAGCGGCCAGTCGCACTGATCAGGGTGAACTTAAGGAATTCAAACTGACCGATCAGGATCGCTACGAGCTGAAGATGGCAGGCCTGTTGCATGACTGCGGCAAGATCACCACGCCAGTCCATGTGGTGGACAAGGCCACCAAGCTGCATACCCTGTTCGACCGTATCCAACTGTTGGACACGCGTTTCGAGGTTCTCAAGCGTGATGCTGAGATATCAATGCTGCGTGGTGAATTGAATCAAGGGGAATATGAGTCGCGCGTGCGCCAGCTTGAAGATGATCGCGAATTTTTACGTCGCACCAACATCGGTGGCGAGAAGATGTCGGATGCAGACATCGAAAGGGTGCGTGCGATAGCGGCCTATCCATGGCGAGATGTAGAGGGAGAGATACGGAATTTCCTGTCTAATGATGAAACCGAGAACCTGACCATACGTGCCGGCACCCTCACGGCTGAAGAGCGGGAGATCATCAACCACCACATCACAGTGACCATCAAGATGCTGGAATCGTTGCCTTGGCCCAAACATCTCAAGCGCGTGCCGGAATATGCCGGTGGCCACCATGAGCGCATGGACGGCAAGGGTTATCCTAAAGGACTTACTAGAGATCAGATGTCCATTCAAGCAAGATTGATGGGCATTGCAGATATATTCGAAGCGCTGACCGCCAAAGACAGGCCATACAAACCGGGCAAGACATTGACCGAATCGCTCAACATTCTTGGAAACTTCAAATTGAACGGTCACATCGATCCTGAATTGTTCGATGCTTTTATTCGTGAAAAGGTCTATTTGGAATACGCGAAGCAGTTCTTGTCGCCAGAGCAGATCGATGATGTGGAGGAATGGAAGATACCTGGCTATCAGCTATAAGTGACGAAAAACGTCACTTGCTGCACTTTTTGGGACATGTCGTGGCTTCTTGGGCACCTAAAACGCATCAAAATCATCATTTGACGATGGCACGCAACCTGCTACTATCCTGTCGCACACCTCGTGTGTGCCCGTAAGGGCAACGTTCTAACCCGCAAAGGAGATAAACAATGAATCAAGTTCAAAAAGGTTTTACCCTGATCGAACTGATGATCGTGGTCGCGATTATCGGTATTCTGGCTGCTGTGGCAATTCCGGCCTACAACGATTACACGAAGAAAGCCCGTTTTTCTGAAGTGATTAGTATGTCTGAGTCCTACAAAACTGCAGTAAGCATGTGTTTCGCAGATAACAATGATTTGGCGGTGTGTGACGCTGGTTCCAACGGCGTTCCAGCTGCACCTGCTGCAACAAACAATTTGGCGAGCATTACTGTTGTTGATGGTGTGATTACAGCTACAGGTCAGACCAATACAGGGGGATACACTTCCGTTTTGGCTCCTGCATTGAACTCGGCTGGCAGCGCTGTGATTTGGTCGCAAACGGGGACTTGTTTGGCTGTCGGTTTCTGCAAGTAATTTTGCTTTTTGGTACATAACAGAAGCCGGGCTCGCCCCGGCTTCTTTTTTTTGAGTCAAGGACAGGCATGAGTAGACGATGGATTTTTTGTGTCAGTTTGGCGGGTGCGGCCATTTTGTTGTATGGCCAATTTTTATTGAACCCTATCGTATTTGACGACATAAATTTTTTTGTGGCGAATGAGGCTGGTCGCCAACCTATCGACGCATATCGATATCTCCCGTTTGAATTGCGCTCCCTGCCCTACGCTACCCTAAATTGGGGTAAGGCGCTTTTCGGGCTGGAGATGCTGCATTTCCGCATCGAGAATATGATTCTGCATGTGGCGGTCGCCATTGCTTTGTTCTTTTTTTTGGAGCGACTGTTCGCTGCTGTGGGATATGCATATGAAGGCCGGACCTTTACCCGACAGGGCGGACTAAAGTCCGTTCTACATAAGACAGTGTCGGAAGCGAGGCGCTCTCCAGATACGCTGGCATTCGCGGCTGCACTGTTGTTTGCCTTGCATCCGGTGGCGGTATATGCGGTCGGCTACCTTGTGCAGCGCTCCATTTTGATGGCGACATTGTTCAGCCTGTTGGCCATGCTGGCCTGGCTGCAGGGCGCTGAACGTGAAAGCAAGCCGCGGCTATGGGCTAGCGTGCTGTTTTATTATCTGGCGGTATTTAGCAAAGAGCACGCGATCATGTTGCCGACTATTTTGCTGGCCTTGACAGTCTTGTTGCATGAGGATTGGCGCGAAAAGATCAAGCAGTTCTGGCCCCAGATCGCGGGCTTTGTGCTGGTGGCTTTATTCGTCGTGGCGGCTAAACGGGGAATTCTGGGGGCGGTTTATGAGATAGATGCACCGGACATGTTGGTTGATGCGAACAGCCCATTGAATCATCCCTTGAGTGTGTTGACCCAGAGTTGGTTGTTCTTCAAATATGCCGCGCTGTGGCTGTTTCCCAATCCGAATTGGATGTCGGTGGATATGCGCGAGCCGCTCGCAGCCTCGCTCTGGTCAGGGTACTTAGCTGCATTTTTCGCATTCCTAGCTTGGGGCGTGCTGGCGGTGCGGCTGTTAGTTAAGCGCGGTCGTTTGGGATTGCTGGGATTCGCGCTTCTGTTCCCGTGGCTGATGTTCATTCCGGAATTCTCAACCGTTCGAATCCAGGAAAGCTTTGTGCTGTACCGCAGCTATCTGTGGGCGGTTGGTGCGTGTGCCGTGTTGCCATTGTTGCTGGATAAGCTGGACAAGCACATGGTAAGAATCGTTGTGGCGGCGGTAGCGCTGGCGATGTTGCCAATCTCGATGGACAGGTTGGCAACGTTCGCTCATCCGCTCATGCTGTGGGACGATGCAGCGAAGCTGGTGAAGGATAAGCCCGACCGGCCGGGTGTCTACCGGATCTACTATAACCGTGGCACCGAACGGTTGAGAGTGGATGATTACGATGGTGCGATCGAGGATTTGAAACGCTCGGTGAGCCTCTATCCAGACTGGCCATTCCCTTACAATAATCTGGGCGCAGCCTACGGGAAAAAAAGCGAGTGGGAGCTATCCATAGCGGCGTTCTCGGCAGCCATCGAAGTGGCGCAACGCAAGCAGATGGGCATCAATCCAAAACCTTACCTGGGACGGGCGATCTCCTATGAGCAGATGGGGCGTCTTGACTTGGCGCGCCGTGATTACGAGTTGACCTGCAAGCTGATCAACAAAGGCTGCGAGAAATTGGATAAGTGAGCTGTTGGCCGCATTGCCAAAGATACGCCCCGATATCTCCCGCTATTCGCCGTTTGACATAGCAACGAATTCCCTAGAATGCGTTCCGTTGGCTTGAGTGCGCAAGTTGCTTGTGTCCCCTCGCAATTGCACTCATGCCGGCAATCGCCCCTGTCTGGTCGACCAGACAGTCTGGGGCGGCCCCTCCAGTCTTGTAGGATTT
>JBDRPZ010000092.1:0-10809 GCA_043826585.1 Pseudomonadota bacterium | reverse complement strand
GGCCACAACGCAAAGGTTACGACAATGAACGCACCCGCGCCCATTCCAGACGTGCAGAGCAGCGCGGATACCCGCCAGCTCGCCATCAACAAAGTCGGCATCAAGAGTATCCGCCACCCCATCGTCGTCAGCGACAAGAGTGAAGGTGTGCAGCACACTATCGCCACATTCAATATGTATGTGCGTCTGCCGCACAACTTCAAGGGCACTCACATGTCGCGCTTCGTGCAGATATTGAATCAGCACGGCCGTGAGATCACGGTGGAATCGTTCGAGAGCATCCTGCGTGAGATGGTGGAGAAGCTGGAAGCCAAATCCGGCCATCTGGAAATGAACTTCCCGTACTTCGTGAACAAGACCGCGCCAATTTCCGGCGTGCAGAGTCTGCTCGATTACGACGTCACCTTTACGGGTGAGATCATTGAGGGTGAATACCGCTTTACCATGAAGGTATTGGTGCCGGTCACCAGCTTGTGCCCGTGCTCCAAAGAGATCTCCGAGCGCGGCGCGCACAACCAGCGTTCACATGTCACGCTTACCGTGCGCACCAAAGGCTCGGTATGGATCGAGGACGTGGTGCGCATCGCCGAAGAACAGGCATCGAGCGAGCTGTATGGCTTACTCAAGCGTCCTGACGAGAAGTTCGTCACCGAGCGCGCCTATGACAACCCCAAGTTCGTGGAAGACATGGTGCGCGACGTGGCGGCGGCATTGAATGCCGATGAGCGCATCGAAGCCTACATCGTGGAATCGGAGAACTTTGAGTCGATCCACAATCATTCTGCTTATGCGCTGATCGAGCGCGACAAAACGCAGGGCTGATCTTGAAACCGGTCGCCGTCTTTCGTCATTCCGCGAATGAGGGGCCGGGGCATATCGCACTGTTCCTGACCCAGCACGCCATCCCCTGGCAGATGTTCCACATCGATCAGGGCGATGCGGTGCCAAAGAATGCGGGCGATTTCAGTGGTCTGGTATTCATGGGCGGCGTGATGAGCGTGAATGATGATTTGCCCTGGATAGCGGAGGAACTCGCGCTGATCCGCGATGCTTTCGCAAAAGATATCCCCGTGCTTGGCCACTGCCTGGGCGGGCAACTTATGAGCAAAGCGCTTGGCGGTGTGGTGACCAAGAATCCCGTGAAAGAATTTGGCTGGGGCGAAGTCAGCGTTGCCGACAACGAGACAGCAATACAGTGGTTCGGGGATATCAAACAATTCGATTCATTCCATTGGCACGGTGAGACTTTCTCGCTACCACCAGATGCCGTCCATCTTCTCTCCAATCAACATTGCGCCAATCAGGCATGGGCCATGGGCAAACATCTGGCCATGCAATGCCACGTCGAGATGACCGAACACATGATCGAAGACTGGTGCAAGGCTGGCGCTCGAACTCTTGTCGCCAACAGTGGCGGTCCCGGTGTGCAAAGTGCCGAGACCATGCAGGCACAGATGCACGACAAGTTGCCGCAACTTAACAAAGTGGCCGATCAACTTTACCGTCACTGGATACACGGCATCGCTCCGCGCGCGAGTTAGAATGCGGCATGACCTACGTCGTCGCCGAAAACTGCATCCGCTGTAAATACACCGACTGTGTGGAAGTCTGTCCGGTCGACTGCTTCCGTGAGGGCGAGAACTTCCTCGTTATCGATCCCGAAGAATGTATCGACTGCTCGCTGTGCGTGCCGGAATGTCCGGCCGATGCCATCTATGCCGCGGATGATCTACCTGCAGAGCAACAGCAGTTCATCGCATTGAATGCAGAGCTGGCCAAACAGTGGCAACCCATCACGGTGAAGAAAGATGCACCGCCAGATGCCGATGACTGGCTGAAGGTCAAAGATAAACTCCACTTGCTGAAGAAGTGAGTCAGGCAAACGCACTCTTCGACCGTGTCGCCCAGCGCATCCTCGCGGCGCACCCTGCGCCCGACCTGCGCGGCATCACCGTCATCCTCCCCAATATGCATGCGGCGCAGCCGCTGGCGCAGGCCTTGATGCGCCGTGCGCAGGTGGCGGCCATCCTGTTGCCGCAGATGGTCACGCTGAACGAATGGGCGCAAAGCGTGCCGCTGGCCGCGCCCGTCGCCAGCGACAGCCAGCGCAGCGCCATGCTCTACCAGCAGTTGCGCAAGCTGCAATGGTTCGAGCATGCCGACCTGTGGAGCATGACGCAGGAGCTGCTCAAACTGTTCGACGAACTCACGCATGCGCTGTACGCGCTGCCGAATGACCCGGAGGCTTTCGCCGCGGCCGTGCAACAAGCCTATCAAGCAAGACAGAACACCACGCTGCAACTGGAAGCGCGACTCGTGTTCGAACTGTGGCATGCCATGCAGGGCGGTGAAGAGCTGGATGCCGCGCGCGCCTACCAGATGCGCCTCGCCAAACTGGCACAGCAGGCAGACCGTCCCTTGTATGTGTTGCGCGCTTCCGAATGGGATGCGCTTGAGCAACGCTTCCTCGAAGAATATGAACAGCGCGCAATAGTGAAGGTGTTCGATGTGCGCGAGATGGATGCGCCAGCTCAGGCGCCGCTGTTCTTCGCCGCCGCCTCGCTCGAACAAGAAGCCCGTGCTGCCGCCATGCAGGTGCGTCGTTGGCTGGCCGATGGCAAACGCAATATCGCCATCGTTGCTCAAGACCGCGTGGCCGCGCGCCGCACACGCGCCCTGCTGGAGCGCGCCGAGATACTGGTGGCGGACGAAACGGGCTGGACATTCGCCACGCTGTCGGTGAGTACCGTGCTCGACCGCTGGCTCACCGCGCTGCAAAGCGATTTCTACCACCACGACCTGCTGGATCTGCTCAAGTCGCCATACATCTTCTTTGACATGACAGCGGGTGAGCGCAAGGGTGCTGTATATCAACTTGAACAACTGCTGCGCAAACAAGGTGTGGTCGCCGGGCTGGAAAAATTCGTTGCACTCACCGAGCATGAGATTGCGCTGCATCAGCCCTTGGCACGCTTGCGTCAGGCTGCGGCATTGCTGGCGCAGAACAAGAAACAGACACTGGCGGAATGGCTGGCGGCATTGCAGGAAAGCTTGAATGTGCTGGGCATCGATGCGGGTTTGCAGCAGGACGATGCTGGTCTGCAACTATTGCGCGCGCTGGATAACTGGCAGCAGGAATTACACGGCGATGCAGGCCGCTATCATTTCGCCGAATGGCGGCGATGGCTGGCGCAACAACTGGATACAGAAACGTTCCGCGACAGCAGCATCGACAGCCCGGTGCGCTTCACTCACTTGGCTGCCACACGCTGGCGCAGTTTCGACGCGGTGCTGATGCTGGGTTGCGATGCGGCACATCTGCCGAGCGCGGGTGATGGCGGGCGCTGGTTCAACGATGCGGTGCGTTCCTCGCTCAATCTGCCGACACGCGCATTCCATGCCGTGCGCCAGCACGATGACCTGCGTGCTTTGCTGGCGATGAATGACGAGGTGCTGGTCACTTGGCAGAAAGAACAGAATGGCGAAGCGCGATTGCTCAGCCCGTTCCTGCAGATGTTGCGCGATGCGCATCTGCAAGTGCACGGTGATGATCTGAGTGAGCGCGACTTGCCTGCCTATCTTGCGGCAGAGGATGCGCGACATATCGAGCTGCCAGCATCGACTCGGCCTGTGCCCGGCGTGTCGCAAGACAACGTGCCGACCAGTATCTCCATCAGCGGTTACAACGCACTGGTCGCCTGTCCCTATCAATACTATGCGCGCCACGTCCTGAAGCTGAACGAACTGGACGAGGTGCAGGAAGCTATCGAGAAGCGCGACTACGGTGAGCGCGTGCACGGCATCCTGCAACGCTTCCACGAGCAGTATCCGCTGGTGATGCAGGGGGACTTGGCCGAGATGGAAGCTGCCATGCAGCGCATCAGCGAAGAGGTGTTCGCTGATCTGCTGGCGCATGACTTCACTGCGCGTGCCTGGCTGGCGCGATGGGTTCAATCTCTGCCTGCCTATCTGGATTGGCAGATCAAACGCGAGTCAGACGGCTGGCGCTATGCGGAATCCGAACAGGCGTTCGACTGGCCGCTGGACGGCATCCGCCTGCGCGGTCGCATCGACCGGCTGGATGTGCGCGGCGACGAGAAGCTGGTGCTGGATTACAAGACGCAGAGCGATCAACTGCTGCGTAACAAATTGAAAGAGCCGGGTGAGGATGTGCAACTCGCCTGCTACGCCTATGCGCATGAAGCAGCGGACGCGGCCTTCGTCAGCATCGAGAGTGGCAAAGTGAAGCAGGTCGCGCCGCAGGAGGACGTGCCACTGCTGGCGCAGTTGAATGCAGAGCGTCTGGAGCAAGTGATGGGCGAGATACGCGGCGGTGCTGGCCTGCCCGCGAATGGTATCGATGCGGTGTGCTGCTATTGCGAAATGCGCGGGGTTTGTCGCAAGGGGGAGTGGCAATGAGTAACCATATCGCCCTCGATCCCAAGCGCAGTGTTGTCGTCGAAGCCTGTGCCGGCAGCGGCAAGACCTGGCTGCTGGTGTCGCGCATCGTGCGTCTGTTGCTTGACGGCGCGCCGCCATCGATCATCCTCGCCATCACCTTCACGCGCAAGGCCGCGCAGGAGATGCAGGCTCGTCTGCAATTGTGGCTGCGTGACTTGGCGATGGGTGATGAAGATTTCGTGCGCCAGTTCTTCGCCGAGCGCGGTATCGTGGAACTAAGCGAAGAACAGCTGCAACGCGCCCGCGCACTCTATAAAGAAGTGCTGCTGGCCCAGCCTGCCATCACCATCAGCACTTTCCACGGCTGGTTCATGCAGGTCATGCAACGCGCGCCGCTGAACGCGGATGTGATGCAGGGCATGAGCCTGCTGGAACGCGCCGGGGCCGAGCAGGAAGAAGCATGGGAAGAACTGCGGGAGCAGATGCGCAAGCAGCCGGAAGGCGCTCAAGCACAGTACATGCAATGGCTGTTCGAGAACCATGGCCTGTTCAACACGCGCAAGCTGTTGTTCAACTTCCTCGCCAAGCGTGCCGAGTGGTGGGCATATATGCAGGGCCAGCAGGATGGGTTGGTGTATGCGCTGGAGAATCTGCGCAACGATCTGGCGGTGGACATGGATTTCGATCCGGTCGCCGACTGGGGCATGTGCGGCAACAGCGAGGAAGTGTATTTCGCTTTCGTGCGCCAACTGGCAAGCAACGGCACCGACACGCAAGCGAAGAAAGCCCGTGAGCTGGAGCAGGCCTGGACGGACAGCGCACCCGAGGCGCGTTTTGCTGCCGTTTCGCCCTTGCTGTTCACGCAGGCCGATGAGCCGCGCAGTTTCAAGCCGACCAAGAAGCAGGACGCCGAAGCCTTTCTTCTCACGCGCGATGCCATGTTCGCCGGTTTGCAGGAAGTGCGCGACACGCTGGCCGAGCAACAGGCTTATCGTTTGAACGAGGCAGTGCTGCATTGCGGCGTGGCCTTCCTCGAGCGCTATCAGGCGCTCAAGGCGCAGAAGCAGCAGATGGATTTTTCCGATCTGGAATGGCAGTTATGCCGCCTGCTGCAGCAGAGCGAACACGCCGAGACCATGCAGTACAAACTCGACAGCCGCTATCGTCATGTTTTGCTGGACGAGTTCCAGGATACCAATCCGCTGCAATGGCAGATCATGCGCGCCTGGTTCGATGCGTCGGTGGCGGTGGAATCGCAGCCGACCGTGTTCGTGGTGGGTGACCCCAAGCAATCCATCTATCGTTTCCGTCGTGCCGATGCGCGCCTGTTCGGCGTGGCACGCGAATACTTGCAAGAGAATTTCCGCGCCGAGACATTGGGCAATAGCCTCACGCGTCGCAACTCGCAGGCGGTGGTTGATGCAGTCAACGCGGTGTTCTGCGAGCAGCCTGAAGGCTTTGAGTTCGTCGAGCACCAGACACATCAGAAGGAACTGCCCGGTCATGTGCTGGTGTTGCCGCTGGCGGAGGCCGAATACGACGAAGAGGAGATCGTCGAGGATGCGCAACTGGTATTGCGCGACCCGCTCACCGCGCCGCGTGCAGAAGCAGGCGAGGGCGCACGCCACATGGAAGCCGAGCAATTCGCCACGCAACTGCAGACCATCGTCGGCGAGTGGTCGGTGAGCGACGCTGGTGCAACCCGTCGTGCCGCCTACAGCGACATCATGGTGCTGGTGCGCAGCCGCACCCACCTCGCCATCTACGAAGAAGCGCTGCGCGCAAAACACATCCCCTTCATCAGTTCACGGCGCGGCGGTCTGCTCGATACGCTGGAAGCGGAAGATATCCAGGCGCTGTTGCTGTTCCTCATCACGCCCTTCGCCGACTTGGCGCTGGCGCAGGTGCTGCGCACGCCGATCTTCGCGTGCAGTGATGCGGACTTGATGGCTTTAGGAATTGGGAATGGGGATTTAGGATTTGATGGCGTGGAGACACCCTCTCCAACATCCATCATCCAAAATCCTAAATCCTCTTGGTGGTCGCGCCTGCAACAAATGGTTTCGCCGCCACCCGCGCTGCAACGCGCCGCCGAACTGCTGCAACGTTGGCTCACCCTTGCGGACAAACTGCCGGTACACGACTTGCTCGACCGCATCTATTTCGAGGGTGATGTGGTCGCACGCTACAGCGCGGTATTGCCGCCCGAGATGCGCGCCAAGGTGACGGCCAACCTGCATGCCTTCATGGAGATCGCGTTGTCGGTGGATGCCGGTCGCTACCCCAGCCTGCCGCGCTTCCTGCAAGAGCTGCGCGAATTGCGCGACAGTGCGGACGATGCGCCGGACGAAGGCAAGCTCGGTGCGGCGGGCGATGCAGTGCGCATCTACACCGTGCACGAGTCGAAAGGACTGGAAGCGCCCATCGTCTGGTTGCTGGACGCGAACGCCGAGCAGCAGAACCGCGACGGCAGCGATGTATTGCTGGACTGGCCGACCCACGAAACGCAGCCGCTGCACTTTTCGCTCTACGCCGACCAGGCTTCGCGCGGCAAGAAACGCTTGCCGCTGTTCGAGCAGGATGCCGCCGAGCAGGCGCGCGAAGAGATGAACCTGCTCTACGTCGCCATGACCCGCGCACAGCAAGCGCTCGTCGTCAGCGGCAGCCAGGGCGCGCGCGAGGCGAAGCAGCTCACATGGTATGGGCGCATCGCCGCAGTGACAGTTGAACATGAGAGCCTATTGGGTGCAGCATCCCCTCTCCCGCTTGCGGCAGAGGGGCAGGGGAGAGGGAAGGAAAAGATGGACGTATCGCTGCCCGTCATCAGTCCCACCGGTCAGCGCGCCGCCCGCAACACGACTCGGCAGCAGCGCGGTATCTGGCTGCATGCCTTGCTGCAACACTTGACGGAAGGGCGGCTGGATCCGGCTGAGTTGCAGCAACGCCTCTCTATCCCCGCAGCCGAGATCGAATCGCTCTGGGAACAAGCCCAAGGACTGCTCGCTGCACCGCAACTCGCCCGTTTCTTCGACGCGCAGCAACACCGCACCGCCTGTAACGAGATGCCCTACATCAATGCCAAAGGCGAATTGAAGCGTATCGATCGTCTGGTCGAGTTCGATGATGAGGTTTGGGTGCTGGATTACAAACTGGGCGATTCAGAAGATGCCGCCCGCTACCGCGCACAGATGATGGAATACGGTGCTGCGATGCGGGCGGTCTATATGGATAAGAAAATTAAGTGCGCACTGCTGTTTGCAAATGGAGTATTGAGTGAGTTGTAAGAACGCACATATAAGGACGCAGCGTGATTTCCCTGAAGATGAAGTCATGTGCCATTGCAGCGGTACCGGGCGTGCATATATACGAAGCCTGTTTGAGCGGGGCATGGATGTGGAGGCCATCTCCCGCTGGACGGGGGCACTGTCCGGTTGTGGCGGCTGCGAATGGGATATCGCAGATTTCCTGAAAAATCTCTCCGAACAAAAGAACACTCGGCTCTGAGTTGGTCGCCAGTCCGTCTGGTTCGTGTGACCGGATTGTCGTGGTGGATATTGTTCGTCTAATACATGGTGTTTATTTTTCCCGTCCCATAGAATGGGCACACTATTAAAATGGGTATCGCCGCGTGGCGGGCGGCAGTGTCTGTTCAGATGGGGGTGTGCGATGAGTATCGTGGACTGGCCGGAAGGTGAGCGGCCTCGGGAGCGGTTGTTGCAGCGCGGTGCGGCGGCACTATCCGATGCGGAATTGCTGGCGATATTCCTGCGCGTCGGCGTGCGCGGCAAGAGTGCGGTCGATCTGGCGCGCGAGGTGTTGACGCATTTCGGCGGTCTTACTTCGATGTTCGCCAGCGATGAGAAGTCGTTCTGTGCGATACACGGCATGGGGCGCGCCAAATATGTGCAGTTGCAGGCGGTGCTGGAGATGTCGCGGCGTGCCTTGAAAGAAGAGGTGCATGCGGGCGATGCATTGAATTCACCGCAGGCGGTACGCGACTATCTGCGACTGCTGTTGCAGGGGCGGCAGCAGGAGGTGTTCGTGGCGCTGTTCCTGGATGCGCAACATCGCGTGATCGCGATGGAGGAATTGTTCCAGGGCACGCTGACGCAAACCAGTGTGTATCCACGCGAGGTGGTGAAGCGGGCGTTGCATCACAATGCAGCCGCGCTGATATTCGCGCATAACCATCCGTCCGGCGTGGCGGAGCCCAGCCAGTCCGACCAGTTGTTGACGGATGCTTTGAAGCAGGCGTTGAGCTTGGTCGATGTGCGTGTGCTGGATCATTTCATCGTGGCAGGTGCGGCATGCCTGTCATTCGCAGAGAAAGGCCTACTGTAATGGTGTCCGTGGATAATGGGGTGCCGGCATGCAACGTGCCGACACATGCGACGGTAGTCAGTATCATCATCCGCGACTTCATCCATCTGACGGAGCGCGTGTCGGCTGCGAATCTGGCTAGTTTGATGGCGAGCTACTACGAGAAGGTGGGTGCGCAGGTCGAGCAGCAGCAGGGTGTGCTGACTTCGATCAGCAACCACGGCATGCTGGTGACGTTCTTTGACGTGGATGGCGCGGACAACCATGCGCGCAGGGCGCTACGCTGTGCATTGGCGGTTGCGCTCATCGCATATCAGACCCGCTTCCTGATCAGTCAATCTTTTCCCGAGCATGGCTTCGATCGCTTCGGTGTCGGGGTGGGCATACATACCGGAGAACTGGTCTTTGCTGAATTCAGTCATCAGACCGATGGGCAGCGCATCGTTTGCGGCCACGCGGTGTCAATCGCCTCGCTGTTATCTGTTAAATCCAAAGAGCTGGACTGGAACGTGGTCTGCAGTGAGCAGACGCTGGCTGCGGTCGGCTCGGGGATACTGACACGCCGGCGCGGCACACTGGGTGCTGACTGGCTGAGTGAGCCGGTGCAGGTGGCAGAGGTGGTCGTGGTGCGCGAGGTTGAGACGGGCGACAACATGGATGCGACGCTGAAACTGGATCGCGGCTCGCGTTCCGGGATGTACAGGGCATTCGATCCTTCAGTGTGGGGCAAAGAAAGCGAGCAAGAAGAGGAATACCCGAAAGTGCCGGGCTATCGTTGCCTGCGGCCGGTGGGGCGCGGCGGTATGTCCAGTGTATTTTTGGCGGAAAGATTGAGCGACAAGATGCAGATAGCGCTGAAGTTCGCCGACGGCAGCGTATCCGAGGATAGCGAAGTGCTGTACCGCTTTGTGGAAGAGTACGGTTTGCTGGAACAGGTGCGGCATCCCCATGTGCTGCAGATCTACGATCAGGGCGTGACTGACGACGCGCTGTTCATCGTGATGGAATATCTGCCGGGCGGAACGCTCAAGCAGCGCATCGGTAGCCATGGTATGGCTGCCGGCGATGCTTGGCGGGTACTGCGCGAGATCGCCCATGCCTTGGCCGAAGTGCACGAGCGGGGCATCATCCATCGCGACATCAAGCCGGAGAACATCATGCTGCGCGAGGATGGTTCGGCCGTACTGGGTGATTTTGGCGTGGCAAGGCGCATGCACGAGGTGCGTATGGACGGGCATCCGGATACGGTCGTGGCGACGCCATACTATATGAGTCCCGAACAGGCGCTGGGTGAGGCCGAGGATGATCGTACCGACATATATAGTATGGGAGCGGTGTTCTATAACATGCTGACCGGGCTTAAGCCGTATACGGGTGACACGCTGGAAAGCATCGTGCAACAGCACCTGCGGGCGGAAATCCCCCAATTGCGTGCGGAACACCGGCACTGGCAGCCGCTGCTGGACGGCATGATGTCCAAAGACAAATCTCTGCGCCATTCGGCAAAGACCTTGATGGATCATATGGACGCTTACCATCCACCCACTTGAGTCGGCACCCTGCCAAACATCCGGTAGAGAGAAAATGGCCCGATTCTTGCCGGAATCCGTATTTTCCCTTTGACACAGCCTAAGGTTCTATGGATAATCGCGCGCTCATTTTGGAGGGGTGGCCGAGTGGTTAAAGGCAGCAGACTGTAAATCTGCCCTCTTATGAGTACGATGGTTCGAATCCGTCCCCCTCCACCAAATTGAAAAGCAGTTTGCTGTTGTATAAAAGTGGGCTGGTGTTGGGTTTTGCGGGAGTAGCTCAATGGTAGAGCTGAAGCCTTCCAAGCTTATGACGAGGGTTCGATTCCCTTCTCCCGCTCCAAAGTTTTTGCAGGCCCATGTGGCTCAGTGGTAGAGCACTCCCTTGGTAAGGGAGAGGTCGCGAGTCCGATTCTCGCCATGGGCACCAGATTTTTATTTATTAGGTTCTTTTCGTTAATTGGGTTGATGGGGGATTATCATGGCAAAGAGCAAATTTGAACGTACCAAACCGCACGTAAACGTCGGCACGATCGGCCACGTTGACCACGGCAAGACC
>JBDRPZ010000091.1:0-58745 GCA_043826585.1 Pseudomonadota bacterium | reverse complement strand
GGGGAACAATCTGTAATGGTGGCGTAAGCTAGATTGGCATATGATGCATCGGCAGAAGCAAGCCGTAACCGTTCCAGTCAACTCTTCAGGGAGAAGAACATGAAAATATTGAGCGTGTTGTGCAGTGCCTTGTTATTCAGTCTGTCCCTTTCCGCGCAAGCGGGTCCCATCGTCATCAAATACAGCCACGTTGTCGCCGACACCACGCCCAAAGGTCAGGCAGCTTTGAAATTCAAAGAGCTTGCAGAGAAGAAGTTGCCCGGCAAGGTCGAGGTGCAGGTATTTCCCAATAGTCAATTATTTGGCGACGGCAAGGAGATGGAAGCCTTGTTGCTGGGCGACGTGCAGATTTTGGCCCCCTCGCTGGCCAAGTTCGGCAAGTACACCAAGAAACTGCAGATATTCGATCTACCATTCCTTTTCGATGATATCGATGCAGTGGGACGCTTTCAGAACAGCGCAAAAGGCCGCGAACTGCTGACTTCAATGTCCAGCAAAGGCATCGTCGGCTTCGGCTATATCCATAACGGTATGAAGCAGTTGTCAGCCAACAAAAAGTTGCTTACCCCGACGGATGCCAAAGGACTGAAGTTCCGTATCCAGGCATCCGATGTGCTGGAGGCTCAGTTCAAGGCAGTCGATGCCAATCCGCAAAAGATCGCGTTCGCCGAGGTTTATCAGGCTTTGCAATCGGGTGTGGTCGATGGCGCCGAGAATCCATGGGCTAATATCTACACGAAGAAATTCCACGAAGTGCAAAAGTACATCACCGAGAGCGGACACGGCGTGCTCGACTATATGGTGATCGCCAACGATGAATGGTGGAACGACCTGCCGGATGATGTGAAGCAGGGCTTGTCCGAAGCCATGACTGAATCCATCGCCTACGGCAACAAGGTGGCGCTGGAGGAGGACGCCAACTTCCGCCAGAAGGTCATCGATGACAAGAAAGCCAAACTGGTCAAATTGAGCAAGAAGCAACGCAAGCAGTGGCGCGAGGCGATGAAGCCCGTGTGGGACAAGTTTGAGGGCGATATCGGCAAGGACTTGATCGATGCCGCCGTGGCTGCCAACAAGAAGCCCCGCAAGTGACAGGGGCCGTAGCACTATAAAATCTCACTAGCAAATAGTGACGTCGCGTCCCCGCCATGCACGGGGACGCCCCAGAGGGAGGCTGCATGAAGTTATTGAAACGACTGGACGAATGGCTGATCGCCATTCTGCTGGCGGCGATGACGCTGCTCACCTTTGCGCAGGTGGTCATGCGTTATGTGTTCAACTCCGGCTTCACCTGGGCGCAGGAACTCACCAGCATACTGTTCGCCTTCATGATCTTTATCGGTATCTCTTACGGTGTGCGTGTCGGCGCGCATATCGGTGTGGATGCGCTGATCAAGATATTCACCCCGCAAGTGCGTCGCGCCGTATCTGTCATCGCCGTGTTGTTCTGCATGCTGTATGCGGGCATGGTGATCTACGGGTCTTTTCAATATGTGATGAAGATGCGCAAGGTCGGCATCGAGCTGGAAGACTTGCCGGTCCAGATTTGGATAGTGCGCGCCATCCTGCCCATAGGCTTTGCCCTGCTGGTGCTGCGCTTCCTGCCGGTGTTGTATAACCTCATCAGTGGCAAGGCCGACCATCTGCGGCTGGCAAACGAAGTGGCGGAAGCCATGAAATTAAAGCAGGAGGAGAAACAATGAACACCCTGTTCCTGTTCTCCTGCCTGTTTTTCTTCATGGCCATCGGCATGCCGGTCGCCATCTGTCTGGGTCTGTCCAGCCTGCTGACCATCGCCTTCTTCGCCAACGACTCGCTGGCCTCGCTGTCCATCAAGCTGTACGAGACCAGCGAGCATTACACGTTGCTGGCCATCCCGTTCTTCATTCTCGCCGGGGCGCTGATGTCCACCGGCGGCGTGGCGCGACGCATGGTGGACTTCGCCATCGCGGCGGTGGGCCATCTGCGCGGCGGTCTGGCCATCGCCTCCATCCTCGCTTGCATGCTGTTCGCCGCGGTGTCCGGCTCCAGTCCGGCCACCGTGGTCGCGGTCGGCTCCATCGTTATCGCCGGTATGGTGCGCAGCGGTTACCCCAAACCGTTCGCCGCCGGAGTGATCTGCAACTCGGGCACGCTCGGCATCCTCATCCCGCCTTCGATCGTGATGGTGGTGTACGCCGCCGTGACAGAGGTCTCAGTCGGGCGCATGTTCATGGCGGGTGTCATTCCGGGACTGATGTTGGGATTGATGCTTGCGGTGGCCGTGCATTGGCGTGTACGCAAGCTGAACATCGAACCGACGCCGCGCGCACCGCTGCGCGAAGTGTTCGGCAAGTTCAGGGAATCACTTTGGGGATTGGCATTGCTGGTCATCATCATGGGCGGCATCTACGGCGGTGTGTTCACCCCGACCGAAGCGGCTGCCGTGTCGGCCGTCTACGCCTTGATCGTGGCAGTGTTCATCTACAAAGACCTCAAGTTCAAAGACCTGCCCGAGGTATTCGTCGATGCCAGCCGCACCACCGTGATGCTGATGTTCATTGTGGCCAACGCCATGCTGTTCGCGCACGTGCTCACCACCGAGCGCATCCCGCAGACCATCGCCGAGCAGATCGTGGCATTCGGCATGGAGCCGTGGATGTTCCTGCTGGTGGTCAACGTCATCCTACTGATCGCGGGCAACTTCATGGAACCGACCGGCATCATCCTGATCCTCGCGCCCATCTTCTTCCCCATCGCCACCCAGCTCGGCATCGACCCCATCCATCTGGGCATCATCATGGTGGTCAACATGGAGATAGGCATGGTCACGCCCCCTGTGGGGTTGAACCTGTTCGTCACCAGCGGCATCACCAACATGAGCATCATGGAAGTCACCCATGCCGCCTTGCCATGGCTGATGGTGTTGCTGACCTTCCTTGCGCTGGTTACCTATATTCCGGAGATCAGCCTGTTTCTGCCTGATCTTCTGTTTAACTAGAGCATGTAATTTCTCATCTCAATTAATCTAACAAGAAAAAATATATAGGCCTAGGCGAAAGATATATAGGCCATTTGGCATATATACCCACACTCCAATATGGAGTAAGGTCAGAGCATCGAATAACTCGGAGCTGGCGATTTTTGCCAGCTTCTTTTTGCACTAATTTCCTTGCTCGATGCATCAATTTATTAAACAACACATCAACTCCTGGGTTTTACTATTTGTTGCTTCCTCGCTTTGGATGCACGGTACTTATGCCGCTGTAGAGACCACCGACACGGAGGCGTTGCGCAACCGTGCGAGGCAAGAAGCGCTTGAGCGCGAACTTCTGCAGAAACAGCCGAGAGTAGATCTTCAGGCGGAAAGAGCGGTCAAGGAAGTAACCGTATTTCCAGAAAATGAAACGCCGTGTTTTATCATCCGGCGATTCAGTATTGATATCCCTGAGCAACTTTCCCCTGAAGCCAAACGACTTGGTGCTAGCGCATCACCACGGGACACATTTTATTTCTCTCAAGAGTATCTGGAACAATACAAAGGTCGTTGCATCGGTCACGGCGGCATCAACTACCTCATTCAGAACCTGACGACACAGATACTGGCACGAGGATATTCCACCACACGCATCGGCATTCCAGAGCAAGACCTTGCGAATGGCACACTCAAGCTCACCTTGGTGCCTGGGCTCATCCATGAACTAAGGTTTGCCGATGCCAAGACTGCGGGAACATGGAAAAACGCATTCCCTACCTCTTCAGGAAAACTACTCAATCTGCGCGATCTTGAGCAAGGGCTGGAGCAGATGAAGCGTGTACCTAGTCAGGAGGTTGACATGCAGATCGTCCCGGCGGGCAGCATGGGCGAGAGCGATGTAGTTATCGCGGTCAAGCGCAATAAGCCGTGGCGGGTCGTGGCAACGCTGGACGACACGGGGGCGAAAGGCACGGGCAAATATCAAGCCGGTCTTCAGTTTGCATGGGACAATCCGCTGGGCGCGAATGACCTGCTCAATATCGGCCTGAACTCTGATGCAAATCGCGATGATTACCAGCACGGCACACAAGGCAACAACCTCTCATATTCCATCCCGTTCGGCTATTTGACTGCATCAGTCTCGTTGAGCGAATCCATTTACCATCAACGTATCCAAGGCTCAGTGACCAGTTTCGTTTCCAGCGGCAAGTCGCAGAATTTCGAAACGAAACTGAACTATCTGTTTCGCCGCGACCAATTCAGCAAGACCAGCGTGCAATTCCGCACCACCAAGCGTTGGAGCCACTCCTACATCGACGACACCGAAGTCGCTGTGCAGAAGCGCAACACCACCCATGCAGAATTCTCTCTCATCCATAAGCACAACATCGGCCAGGCGCAACTGGACACCACATTTTCTTATCGATGGGGAGCGCCATGGTTTGGTGCGCAAGAAGAAGCGGCAAATATCGCAAACGGAAGTTATCGCTATCGTCTTGAAACGCTGGATACGACATTAAACATCCCGTTCAAGATCAAAGAACACTCCTTCAGCTATAGCGCCACCTTGCGTGTACAAAATACCAACACCCCCTTGTTTGCCAGCGAATGGTTTTCCATCGGTAACCGCTGGACCGTGCGCGGTTTTGATGGTGAATCATCGCTGGGAGCCGAGAAGGGCTTCTTCTGGCGCAATGAACTCTCATATCCCATTCCCGAAACACAACAGTCAACCTATGTCGGTCTCGACTACGGGAAAGTCTATGGCAACAACGTAGCCAACTTGCAGGGAGATCATCTGGCAGGGTTGGTCATCGGTCTGCGCGGAGCCTTACTCAGCGGGTTGAGCTATGAAGTATTTGCAGGCACGCCAATGAACAAACCACAGAGTTATCGAAGCGAAGACCCGGCCCTGGGGTTCAGCCTGATGTATCAAATGTGAAGTATCAAGGACGAATTGTCAGCAACGCGAGGTGGAAGATGAACGACCGTAAATCAAACCTGCAAAATCAATCAACGAGTTTGAACGATATCGTTCAGCCATCAGCATTGCGTCGTCGTCTTGCTATCGTTACGCTGATCGCCTACATCGGCCAACCCATTGCAGCAACCGCGGAGATCATCGCCGCACAGAACGCTGCCGCGAATCAACGGCCCACGGTAGACGCCACCGCCAATGGTCTTCCCTTGGTGCAAATTGCCACCCCAAGCGCAGCCGGAGTCTCGCACAACCAGTACAGCACGTTCAATGTCGACCCCTCTGGTGCCATCCTCAACAACAGTGCAGCAGCCGTTAGCACCCAACAAGCGGGTTATGTAGTGGGTAACCCCAACTTGGTGAATGGATCGGCACGCATCATCCTCAACGAAGTCACCAGCGCCAACCGTAGCCAACTTAATGGCTACACCGAAGTGGCCGGGCAGCGCGCCGAAGTCATCATCGCCAACCCCAACGGCATCACCTGTAATGGCTGCGGCTTTATCAACACCAGTCGCGGTGTACTGACCACCGGCACCCCGGTCATGGGCGTTGGCGGCAGTCTGGACGCCTATCGCGTCACAGGCGGAGACATCCAGATCGGTGCATCCGGGCTGAACGGCAGCAACCTCGATCAACTCGACCTCATCAGCCGCAGCCTCAAAGTGAACGGCGAAATATGGGCCAACAATCTCAATGCCATTACGGGTGCCAACCAGGTCAATCATGCTGATCTGGGTGTTCAGCTCATCACCGGCGATGCCAACAAACCCACTGTAGGTATTGACGTTGCATTGCTAGGCGGCATGTATGCCAACAAAATCCACCTCGTCGTCACGGAAGCTGGGGTAGGGGTCAGCAGCGCAGGCGCACTGGCGGCGCAAGCAGGCGACTTCTCACTGGATACTCAAGGTCAAATCACCCTCACAGGCAATACAACGGCCAGCGGCAACCTCACCCTCAACAGCGCCGCAGGTATCAACAACAGCGGCACACTCGACGGACGCCAGAACGTACAGGTCACAGCCACAGGCAACATCAGCAACAGTGGCTCATTGACCGCGCAGCAGAACCTCACCCTGAACGGAGCATCGCTCAACAGCAGTGGCACCCTTGCGGCTGGAGTAGATAACAACGGCAATGCCAGCCAAGCGGGGAATGTCTCTATAAAGACTACAGGCGCTAGTGCCGCCACAGGTACAAACATTGCGGGCGGAACGCTCACGATCACTGCCAGCGACATTAACCTGAGCAACAGCTTCACCAGTGCACAGAATAATCTGGCGTTGACCGCGACCGCAGGCAACATCGATCTGAATCATGCCCAGACACAATCGATAGCAGGCAATGCTGACCTGACTGCCAGCGGGCTGGTCAACAACGACTACGGCCTGCTGTTTGCTACTCAGATAACTGCAAATGGCGCAAACCTGAGCAACCAGAGCGGCAAGATAGGCGGCCAGGGGGTTGCCATGACAGGCAGCTTGTTGAACAACAATGGTGGCCTTGTTGAAGCACAGCAACTCAACTTCACGCTCACTGACCTGAGCAATCGAGCTGGCGGTATCCACCAAATAGGAACGTCACCGCTGACTCGCATCGTAATAGGAAATGCGCTGGACAACACTGGTGGCTGGATACAAAGCGACAGCATCGATTTCACGCTCGGAGCGAATAGCATTACGAATGATAATGCCGGTCAAATTGCCCATGCCGGGCAGGGAACGTTCATCCTCAATTCCACCGGCATACTCAGCAACAATAGCGGAGTTATAAACAGCCAAGGCAATGCAACGATAGACACAGGGAGCCTCAGCAACCAAGGCGGCGTCATCAGCGCTACAGGTAGCGCCACACTGACCAGCCAAAGCACCGTAGACAACAGTAACGGCGGTTACATTGGAGGCACCACAGTCAACCTGACCGCCAACAATGGTGCTGTTAATAACCGTGGCGGCAAGATAGAAGCCGACACTGGTCTGACACTCAGCGCTCAAAGCCTGGACAACAGCGGCGGTGCAATAAAGATACTAAGTGCAACTGATGGACAAACCAACGCGACGATACTCAGCATCACCACCACGCAAGACATCATCAATAATGCATTGAATGGAGTAAATGGGTTCATCGGCTCTAACGGCCAACTCACACTCAGCAGCGTTGCGCTCAACAACGCAGGTGGCAGCGTATACGCCCAAGGACTGTTAACGCTGGGCACCAGTGGCGCACTTAGCAACCAAAGCGGATTCATCCAAACTGACAGCGATTTGAATCTGAATGCTACAGGTGCCCTCAACAACCAAAGCGGCACCATAGAAGCAAACGGTGCGAACAGCCTGTTCAGCCTTACAGCAGCCAGCATCGACAACACGCTTGGTGGTCGCATCGCAAACTCAGGTGCAGGGCTTACCACCATAGATGGCGGTAGTCAGATAGACAGCGCCGGTACGTTGGGCGGCAACGGCAACCTCACCGTGAATGCTGCCATTCTCAACAGTACCACCGGAGGCCTCGTTTTTGCGGGCAACGATCTGATCTTGGGAGTAACAGGCAGCCTCACCAACAATGGCGGCGAAATATTTGCACAAAACAACCTGACGATTGCTCAACCGACCACAAGTCTTAGCAATACCAGCGGCAAAATCAGTAGTCTGGGCAACCTCACCCTGAATCTGGCCGACCTTAACAACCAAGGCCAACTGCAAACTAGCGGCAATTTCAGTCTGAATACAGCTGGCGCGCTCAACAATAACGGTGGCAGTATCAGCGCAACCGGTTCTGCCACACTGGCCAGCCAAAGTACCGTAGACAACAGTGCCGGGGGCTACATCGGTGGCGCCACAGTCACCCTGACGGCAAACAACGGCGCATTCAACAATCGCAGCGGAAAGATCGAAGCCGACACAGGCCTGACACTGAATGCGAAAAGTCTGGACAACAGTGGTGGCGCGATCAAGAACTTGAGTGCCACTGATGCCCAAGCCAACGCGACGATACTCAGCATCACCACCACGCAAGACATCGTCAACAATGCATTGAATGGCGTAATCGGCTTCATCGGCAGCAACGGCCAACTCACGCTTAGCAGCGCTGCATTCAATAACAGCAGCGGCAAACTCTATGCGAAAAACGACCTTGGATTAAGCAGTGGTGGCGCGCTGAATAATCAAAGCGGCTTTATCCAAACAGACGGCAATCTGACAATCACTTCCGCAGGTGCGCTTAGCAACCAGGGGGGCACAATCGAAGCGAACGGTGCAGCCAGTCTGTTCAGCCTCACAGCTGCCAGTATCAATAACACCTTGGCTGGTCGCATCGCAAACTCAGGTACAGGACTTACGAGCATCGATGGTGGCAGCCAAATAGACAACACATCCACACTGGGCGGGAAAGGGGATGTCACTATCACCACCGCGCTACTCAACAACACCACCGCGAATGCGCGGATTCAATCTAGTGGCACATTGGGCCTGGATGTTAGTGGCACGCTAAATAACAACACGGGCGGATCGATCTACGCGGCGCAGGCGCTGAACTTTCAGAAAGCGAATGCCCAACTCAATAACAGCAGTGCAGATGGCATCACAAGTAGCGGCAGCATCACAATTGATGTTGCGGCCGTCAATAATGCTGGCGGAGACATCCTTGCTGTAAACGATATCAACCTCACCGCCAATAGCTACTCGGGTCTTGGAACAGTCGCATCTGCTGGAAATAACACAATCAAGTTGCAAGGTGCGTTTACCTATTATGCGGGTAACAAATTTGCAGCAGATGGCAACCTGACACTGGATGTAACCGGGAACCTGACCAATCAAGCAGTCTTGCAAGCGCTTGGAACCCTGACCATCAAAGCAGCCAATATCGATAACCAAACTACGGGTCATTTCAACTCCAACAAAACGGACCTTCAAGTGACTAATGGGGGAATTTCCAATAACGGGCGTATCGAAGGTAATACTGTCCAGACCTCAAGCCTTACCCTGAATAATTACGCCACGATAATTGGCGATATCGTATCGCTCTCAATTGGCGATACGTTGCTCAACAGCGGAAGCACGAGTGTTATTGCTTCCACAACCCAGATGGATTTATGGGTAAACAATCTGCTGCACAACACCGGCGGTGCTGAAATATTCAGTTTGGGAGATTTGAATATTGCCAGGAACAGCACACAGGACGCTGCGGGTAATTTTACGAATTTGACAGGGAGAATATGGAACGAAGGGAATTCCTTGGTACGTGGTTCCTCAATTGAGGCGGGGCGCAACTTGAACGTTGGTGCTACGACTATAGATAACCTTGTGCAAATAGGCGTTACGAGCACTACAACTACAGCACAACAACAATTAACAGCACCACGGAACTATCTTGCCCCTCCCGACCCATGGGGTGTCGTTTATGGTTCATACGATATGAATGGTCTGTGGACTGCATTGGGGGGGATATATACGACAGCAAGTCGAACCCCGATAACCGCCCAATTTTTTGCGCAAGATATGATTGGATTGGATGCTACGGCCAAGTTTTTTGGGGTGGCATCTGAACCCAATAGTGGTAGTACGGCTATATATTTTGAAAATATTTCTGTACCTGTATCTGCCTCTCAGTATTCAGTTCAAGTTCCGACGAGAAATATTGCTGGTAACCAACAGTACGCAACACAAGTGACAGTACTTAAAGATGCCGATATTGCTTCGGTCTCCCCGAATACATATTTCGACCCGGCTTCCCCAACAGCCTGGACAACCAAACAAGTTGTGACACTGAAAAATGGAACAGTCTATAACTTTGATACGCTGGACAAACAGGGGCTGGCCTATGACGTTACCTATTTCCCGGGATTTGATCCCAACGTCAATGTAGCCCCTAAGGATCTGGTTAACTCTCCTGCTCCTTCTCTCGTCTATTACGAGATTTCTCGAACAAACACTGTAACCACTGCAACAGATCAGTTTTCGACACCATTATTTGCGGCCGCCAGAATTAATTCTGGGGCCAATATGAATTTGAATGTGGGAAGTGTGCTGAAGAATCAAAACAGCCAAATTGCCGCACTGGGTGATCTGACAATATCCAACAATACAACTTCTGGTGCTGTGGCGAACACGGCAGTAACAAATGCAAAATTATTGAATCAGGCAACCACCCTGAATCAAACAGTAACGACCAGTAGCAATGTTTATTTGGAGGGGCTTAATCCGTGTGGGGGCAGTGTAATCGGGACTGGCGGTGGTGGCTGCTTGGTGAGCACCAATATGATGTTTACATCTCCAGGAATTACTACCCAAGTTGGCAGTGTCTCAAGCACGGTTACGGCAGGAAAAAAACTTGGTGGGAATTTTAACGAATTTGTAAATCAGGCAACAGGAAGTGGCACTGGTGTCTCTGGCTCGACACTTGGTGCATCCACTATGACAGTGACGGTGACTCCTGACAGTGGCACACCGACAAATCCACCGTCTAAGCCCGGATTTAACCCGACAGCCGGAAGCGAAATGGTGATCTCAAGCGCTCCCGTGGTTGAGCCGCTGAATGCGGGCAAGAATATCGCCCCTTCCTCCAATATCACGCTCCCCACCAGTGGCCTGTACAGCATCCATGCCCAACCCGATCAACAATATCTGGTCGTGACCGATCCGCGCTTTGCGAATTACAAAAACTTCGTCTCCAGTGACTACATGCTCAACCGCCTCACGCTGGACCCAACGCTCACCCAAAAGAGACTGGGTGACGGATTCTATGAACAACGCCTGATCAATGACCAGATTCTCAATCAGACGGGCCGCAGCACACTAGGCCAATATGCCAGTGCAGAAGACCAGATCAAAGCGCTCATGGATTCCGGCGTAGCTGCCGCACAAGAGCTTCAACTCACCCCAGGCATCAGCCTGTCGGCAGAGCAAGTGGCCAGCCTGCAAAACGACATCGTCTGGATGGAAGTGAACCGCGTCGCCATGGCCGATGGCAACACCGTAGAAGTATTGGTGCCCAAGTTGTACCTCACGCAATTGCATAAGAACGACCTGAGCCCTGACGGCGCATTGGTTGCCGCATCATTGATCGACATCAATGCAGAAAATGGCATTACCAACACAGGCTGGATAGAGAGCACCATCGCCACCCGCTTGCAAAGCAAAGACATCTTCAATCAGGGCACCATCAGCAGTGCTGGCGACTTGATGCTGAAGGCCGACAACGACATCACCAACAAATCCGGCACGATCAGCGCCAATAACCTCTGGCTGGATGCTGGTCGAGACCTGATCAACGCCACTGCCACTGAACATGTCAGCGTAGGGGACAGCCGTCTGGGTGCCAGCAATACCCTCATTGGGTCTACCGGCACCATCAGTGCTAACAACAACCTCAGCATGAATGCAAAACGTGACCTCACCATCACCGGTGCGCTCGTTGAAGCTGGTGGCAATGCCAGCCTGAAGGCAGGCAGAAACTTCAATATGGACACTCTGCAAGCAGAATCAGGCAGTGATACACACACTGGCAGCTTTGAGTACAGCACGCGTCAGATCACCAATCTGTCTAGCACTATCCGTACCGGTGGCAACCTTAGCATGACCGCCGCTAACGACATGCAACTCACTGCCGCGCAGCTCGACATCGGAAAGAATGCCCTGATTGCCGCCGATGGGAATCTCTCCGTTACAGCAGCCAAAGATAGCGCCAAACTTGAGAATTCAGTTGATGGTGGACGGAATAGTGGATCTATCCGCACCTACGACGAAACCGTAGTCGGCAGCAGCATCTCCGCCAATGGCAACATCACCCTGCGCGCAGGAAGGACTACAAACACTGGCAATGCGCGAGGTGGAATCGAACGTAACGGAGATCCGACCCAAGTCAGCACGGGCAAGGTAGCGACCAAGCAACGTGACGATGCAGAACATACTGAGTCCTCGCAGGAGCGAATCGCTTCGAACAACGGCTCGGAAGTCATGCTGCAGCCGCAAATCACAGAAAACCGTCAACTTTCAATAGGCCTTGTTGAGCAAAAAGGCCTCGTCGTGGGGATTGAGCGGCAAATAGAAGGCAAGCCGAACATGACGGTAGATGAACCCGGTCAGCCATACCAGAACAAACCCGTTGCCGAGACCAAGCAGGCCGCAGTCACAGAAATCATCACCCAACCCGCCCCGCAATCCGGCGGCAACCTCACTCTGCAAAGCGTCGCTATCAACAGCAAGAGCGGGCAGGTCGCGCTGATCGCAGCGAACGACGTAAATATCGGCGTCACTGAAGAAATGCACGACTACTTCAGCGCATCGCACACATCGTCCAGTGGCTTCCTCTCAAGCAGCAGCACCACAACACGCAACAGCAGCAACGAGAAGACAGCCGTTGGTAGTAGCATAGAAGGCAGCACACTTGCAATCCAGAGTGGGCGCGACATCGGCATCACCGGCAGCGACATCGTTGCCGACGGCGACATCACGCTCAACGCTGTGCGGGATGTCAACATCGCAGCTGCCAAGAACACTGCCAGCAGCAGTAGTTATCGTGACGAGCAAAGCAGCGGCTTTTTCAGCAATGGTGGCTTAAGCATCAGCTATGGCAACAAAGAACAAAGCAACGACCAAACCCAGCAAAGCACTACCCACACAGCCAGCACTCTTGGCAGTCTGAGCGGTAACATCAGCATCGCAGCTGGCGGCAACTATAGCCAGCAAGGCAGCGACCTGATGACCCCGGAAGGGAACATAGACGTACTCGCCAAGAGCATCGCCATCACCGAAGTACACGACACGGGTAGCAGCACCACCACTAGCAAATTTAAACAAAGCGGCCTTACCGTCGCGCTCAGCAGTCCTGTGCTAAGTGCCATGCAAACCGCAGACCAGATGCACACCGCCGCCAAGCAAACCAGCTCCGGCCGCATGAAAGCTCTCGCAGCTGCCAACGTCGCCATGAGTGCCAATAGCGCCTATGACGCCGTCAACAAAGGACTGGATGCAAAAGATGGCAGCGCTGCCGACAAAGCAGGCGGCATCAGCGTCAGCATCAGTCTAGGCAACAGCAGCTCTGAAAACACCAGCACCCAAACTTGGGATCAAGCCCAGGGCAGCAAACTCAAGGCTGGCGGCAACATCACCCTGCGTGCCACCGGTGCCGGTCAAAACTCCAACCTCACCATACAGGGCAGCGACGTTACTGCAGGCGGCAATGCCACACTCGAAGCCGACAACGTCATCAACCTGCTCGCCGCGCAAAACACCGCCAGCCAAACCAGTACCAACAAAAGCAGCAGCAACAGTGTCGGCGTAGGCTTCGCACTTGGCGGACAAAACAATGGCTTCAGTATCAACATCGCCGCCAGCCGCGCCCGGGGCAATGCCGACGGTAACGACGTCGGCTACACCAATACCCACATCAACGCAGGCAACACCCTCACCCTCAAGAGCGGTGGCGACACCAACATGCAAGGTGCAGTCGCCGAAGGCAACACCGTCGTTGCTGACATCGGCGGCGACCTTAATATCGCCAGCCTGCAAGACACCAGCACCTACCAAAGCGAACAAAAGAGCGCAGGCTTCAGTGCCAGCATCCCCATCGGCCCCGGCACAGGCGGCTTCAGCGTTAATGCCAGCAAGACCAAAGTCAACGGCAACTACGCAGCCGTGCAGGAGCAATCCGGCATCAAAGCCGGAAACGGTGGCTACCGCATTGACGTAGCAGGGGACGTTAACCTCACTGGTGCAGTCATCGCCGCCAGCGACCAGGCTATCGCCGACGGCAAGACAGACCTCAACTATGGCGGCACGCTCACCCAGACCGACATTGAAAACCACGCCGACTACAGCGCCGAATCGAGCGGCTTCAGCGCGGGCGTAGGCAGCCAACTCGGCGCCAGCGGCGGCACCGGCAGCGACAGCGGCCACCAGCAAAGCACCACCAAGAGCGGCATCGCTGTCTCCACCGGCATCGCTAATGCGCCACTCAAAAACAACTTCGACGCAGACAAAGTCACCGCCAATGTCAACGCACAAGTCGCTATCACACAGAGCTTTAGCCAGCAGGCACCGAAGGCGGTAGCGAAATTTTCAGAAGACCAAGCCAAAGACCTGCGCAAGCAAGCCAATGCGCTCGACGACACTGACTTGCAGAAACAAGCATTGCTGGACGAAGCAGCCAAGTGGGATGAAGGCGGAGAATATCGTGTTGTATTGCACACCGTGAGTGGCGCATTGAGCGGAGGCGTAGACGGAGCGGCAGGCGCAGCCACCACCGCCACAGCAGCACCGCTGATGGACCAATTCCAGGCCAGTGCAAAAGCCACCCTCATTGAACAAGGCCTGAGCGAAAGCCAAGCCACGATGCTGTCGCAAAGTTTGGCCGAAGCGACCTCGGCAGGGATGGGCGCGGTGGTAGGCGGTACTCAAGGTGCTGCCAGCGGGATGCCGGTGGATACTAATAACAGGCAGTTGCACATCTCCAACTTCAATCGACTCAAAGATGGCTGCAAAGGCAGCAGTTCAACAGAATGCCAGACAATCAACCGGATGGCTGGTGTGAAATCCGGGATGCCTGTTGAGGACTCCGCAATACCTAGTAGTAACGTTGTGGCGAACTATGACGCAAACGATAACGTAGTCAGCTATACGATTTTGGATAAAGCGACAAACCAGCCGACCATGATTATGGAGCCGTTGGAATTTGCTGCCTTCAGAAATGCGCCTGCTGGCACTCAAGCATTGATGCCACTTTCTCCGCAGTACTCATTGGACTTTGCTTCGGCGGGCCTATATGCATCTACTGGGGATAGTAGTCGGGCATCGGAGCATTTAATAGCGGGCATAACTTCTGGCGATTATGCTCGTGATGTGACATTAGGTATTATCGGAGCGATTGGTGCTACTGCAGCTGTCGCTCGGCCTGTAACAACGACTAGGGTGGGACGTTGGATGAGTGATACTGAATTTGATCTTATGAAAAATACTGGCCGTGTTGTGGAAGGGGCTGGCGGGAGAACTTATGTCGTTAATCCGGCAAACCCTAACGCATTCACAGGCGCCGGAAGAGGCTCCTCAGTCTACGCGGAATTTAATGTGCCCGCAGATGCGCTGAGACCGGGAAGTAAGACTGAGTGGTCAGTCATTCCTGGGCCAAATGTTACTACGCGACTCTATGGCCCCGCGCCTACGGAGCCTGCACCAGCGACTTGTATCGTTTGTGTAATTAGGAGGCCATAGCTTGCATATTTTTGACATTATTGAGGCATGGCGTTTTTCTATGGAAAGGCGCCTTAGTTATTCTGGTGTTATCGTGCGCTTTGATCGATCCCCGACTGATCGGCCAAATCCATCGTGCAGTCTGAATCTACGACGTGGTAATCACGAAATAGACGTTTTGATTTGGGAGTCAGGAGCAGCAGAACTTTCTGTTGGTTCAATTGATGGAAAAATCAATCAAGTACATTTTGACGATGTTCGCAATCTAACCGATTTTGGAAACCTTCTCTCAAAGCTGGTTGAGTTCATTGACAATGAAGAGCTCAGCAAATCAAGATAAGAACTTCGGGGGCTGATACCGTAATAATAGGGGACAGACCACGGTTTTTTGCTAGCATCACGCCAGCTTTACTGTTGAGAGGTATCCCATGCCCCGACGAGCTCGCATTTCAATCCCCGGCATCCCGTGGCACATCATTCAACGTGGTAATAATCGTTCAGCATGTTTCTACGCTGATGAGGATTATCAGTTCTACCTGCATTACCTCGAAGAATTCGCAAACAAGTTTGGCTGCGATATCCATGCATATGCATTAATGACAAATCACGTGCATTTGTTGCTGACGCCAGCGCGTTCAGACAGCGCGGCCCAACTGATGAAGCACCTGGGGCAACGCTATGTGCAATATATCAATCGTACCTATCGGCGAAGCGGAACCCTGTGGGAAGGGCGGTTTCGTTCCTGCCTGACGCAGACAGAGGAATATATGTTGGCGTGCTACCGCTATATTGAATTGAACCCAGTTCGTGCCGGTATGGTTGTGCGACCGCAAGACTATCGCAGGACGAGCTATCATTCGAATGCACTGGGCAAGGTTGATCCACTCATCAAGCCACATGATGAGTACATGAGGCTCGGTCACGAAGCTGCGATCAGACAGGAAGCGTACCGAGCGTTGTTCAAAGCGCACCTTGATGAAGAAATGGTAGGGCAGATACGCAGCGCAACCAATGGAAACTATGCGCTAGGCAGCGAGCGATTTCAGAAGGAAATTGGAATGATGCTGGGGTGACGCGCGAGTAAGGGGCAATCTGGCAGACCGAGTAAAGATACGTTGGTAGATCCAAGTCAGGGGAGTTTGTTGTGAAGGGGGAAGAAAACCATGGTCCGTCTCCCGTATTGAGTCCCCTTCTATTGGGGCTGCCCTGTTGCCAGCACTCGTTGCTGCTGCCCGGTTCTATTCGGCGCACTACCAGTACAACTCGACACTCTTTAACGCCTCTCCACCTGAGCTTCCCCCAACTGTGATTGCCTTGCCGTTGTTGAGCAGCACAGTGGTGTGCTGACTACGCGCATGTGTTGATGGTCCTGTGGTTGACCATGCCCCCGTAGCGGGGTTGAAAAGCTCTGCACTGGCGAGGATGTGCTTTCCGCCTGCGCTGCTGCCGCCTGTTACGTAGACAAGCCCTGTGGGGAGCAGTACGGCACTGTGCGAATAGCGCGCATCAGTTAACTTGCCTGCTGTTATCCATTGTCCGTTTTCGGTGTCGAATAATTCAGATGTGGCCAGGATGCCTTTGTCGTCCAGTCCGCCCGTGATCAATACATTGCCATTGGGTAACAGGGTTGCAGTGTGCAGGTATCGCGGTACGCGTGCCTTACTTGTGATGCTCCATGTCCCTGTCTCGGTATCGTAAAGCTCGGCGCTGCTGAGGCTGCCGTTTGGTCCTGTTCCTCCTGCGATCAATACCTTGTTGTTGGGTAGCAGGGTGGCGGTGTGCTGGGTGCGTGCCGAGGAAAGTCCGTTGGCAATGCTCCATTTTCCGGTGGCAGGGTCATATAACTCTGCACTTGAAATGATGCCTTGCCCTGTCGCTCCGATGCCGCCCACGACGAGTACTTTGCCGTTGGGTAGCAGGGTGGCGGTATGGCCCCGACGGGCGATGTTCAAACTGCCCGTGGCTTCCCATTTGGATGAGACGGGGGCGAATATTTCGGCACTGGAGAGGCGGGTTACGCCTTCCCCGATGCCGCCTGCGACTAGCACTCTGCCGTCGGGGAGTAGCGTGGCGCTGTGGCTATGCCGCGCCTGCTTGAGTGAACCCGCAGCGGCTAACTTGTTGTTAGCAGCATCGAGTAATTCTGTACTGGCGATACTGCCCGTGTCGTTCGCACCACCTGCGACCAGTAGTTTCCCATTTGATAGCAAAGTCGCAGTGTGGTTGCGACGCGCATTCGAGATGTCTGTGCTGGTGACAGAAACGCCCTTGGATGGAACGCCGCAGATGATATGGATGTTGCTGACATTGGAATTCGACACACGCCCTTTGCCATAGGTCTGCGTGCAGGGTTGCGCATTCGGAATCGCAGAGGCTTGAATATCGTAGGCGGTCTTGGGAATGAATTTATTGCGCAAGGTGAAGGTGTCACCGTTGGTGATGATTTCTTCGATGCTGCCGTTATTGATTATCGAAAGACTGTTGCCCTCATCCAATCCATGGATGCTTCCTCCGATGGTATAGCCAACGGTGATGGGTAATGGCTCGGAACTTACGCCATTCAGCGTGACAGTGACCTGCACCATACCGGCGCTGATACCATGGATTTCGCCTTTCAATATTCTGATGATGCCTTTCTTGCTGGTGTGCCAGATCACCTTGGGCAAAAGGTTTTGAGTGGAATCGTCCGAGTAGCGCCCGACAACTTGTAGCGCTGTTGTTTCGCCTATGCCGATGGATGCATCGTTTGAAGTCAGTTCGATACTTTGAAGGGTGACGGTTGCGATGCGGGCAGTGGCAGAAGCTGATGCGGCAGCCTTGGGAGCAGCCTCGGAGGTTTGCGTCGTACTGCGGGTAGACAGTGCAGGAGCCTCTACGTTATCCCCGCAGCTGGCTACGAGCGCGGCACAGAGAAGCAAGGAAAGGCGTGCGGCAAGCGTGGTCGGCAGTGTCATAGAGGAAGAGCTTTCTTTGTGAACGGCAATGGAGCGTAAACCGTCGGGGATGTGGGAAATTTGAGGCTGGATTTTACTCGTCCTGCGCTGGACTGAGCAGCAGAAAGCGCTGGGCTAGATAATATTCTAGACATTTTTCATGTCACTTGATGAATTGGGGCAGATGCTCACACTAAACATGCCGTCGATTTGGAAGTTGTGAGATGTGTCGAACTTCATGTCTACGATTTGGGGCGGGAGTGTTGTAGATGACATTTTGGTGCTCAAGCTCCAGTACCGTACAGTTATTCCTAATGCATTGTTCTTCAAGTACATCTGTGGATTTTGGAATGCCGCCCCTCCTGTTGGTTTCTGCTGTCGGCGCTGCGACAGTACCGGTAAACCCTGCTAGAATCGCGCCCTCAGAATTTTCTGATTCACAATAATCATTTGGAGAGAAGCATGGCTGTCGAACGTACCCTTTCTATCATCAAACCCGATGCAGTCGCCAAGAACGTCATCGGTCAGATCTATTCCCGTTTCGAGAACGCGGGTCTGAAGATCGCGGCTGCACGGATGGTGCAACTGTCCCGCGCCGAAGCTGAAGGCTTCTATGCTGTGCACGCAGCCCGTCCTTTCTTCAAGGATCTGGTTGATTTCATGATCTCCGGCCCGGTGATGATCCAGGTGCTGGAAGGTGAAGGCGCGATCCTGAAGAATCGTGACCTGATGGGCGCAACCGATCCTAAGAAGGCGGACAAAGGCACCATCCGTGCCGATTTCGCTGACAGCATCGACGCGAACGCAGTGCACGGTTCCGACGCGGCTGAAACAGCGGCTGTCGAGATCGCTTACTTCTTCCCGGCACTGAACGTCTACTCGCGCTAAGCGACGTCTGATGAAGCAAAACCTCCTCGATCTTGAACCGGTTGCGATGACCGCATGGTTCGCGGAACACGGCGAAAAGCCGTTCCGCGCTAAGCAGGTGCTGCGCTGGATCTACAAGAACGGGGAGTCCGATTTCGACGCGATGAGCGATCTGGCGATCTCTCTTCGCGACAAACTGAAGCAGATCGCCTGTATCCAGACGCCCAAGGTGATGCGCGAAGAAACCGCCACAGACGGTACGCGCAAATGGCTGTTGGACGTGGGTACAGGCAATGCGGTCGAGACCGTGTTCATCCCGGAAGAGGGCAGGGGCACCTTGTGCATTTCCACGCAAGCGGGCTGTGCGCTCGATTGTGCGTTCTGTTCCACCGGCAAACAGGGCTTCAACCGTAACCTGTCCACCGCCGAGATCATCGGTCAGGTGTGGTGGGCCAACCACGAGCTTGGCAAGAACGAAGACGGCAATTGGCCTGTCACCAATGTGGTGATGATGGGCATGGGCGAGCCGCTGCTGAATTTCGACAGCACGGTAAGTGCCTTGCGCCTGATGCTGGACGACCATTGCTATGGGCTGTCGCGTCGCCGCGTGACGGTGTCCACCTCCGGCGTAGTGCCGGCAATGGACAGGCTGCGCGACGAATGTCCGGTGGCGCTGGCGATCTCGCTGCATGCGCCGAACGATGCGCTGCGCAACGAGCTGGTGCCGATCAACCAGAAATATCCATTGCAGGAATTGATGGCCGCCTGCCTGCGCTATCTGGAAAAGGCACCGCGCGATTTCGTGACCTTCGAGTACGTGATGCTGGCGGGCGTGAACGACCGGCCGCAGGATGCGCGCGAGCTGATAGCACTGGTGCGCGATGTGCCATGCAAGTTCAACCTGATCCCGTTCAACCCTTTCCCGCAGGCGCCTTATCGCCGCTCCGATACGGACACGGTCAAGCACTTTCGCGACATCCTGATGCAGGCGAACATCGTCACCACCATCCGCAAGGTGCGCGGTGACGACATCGCTGCCGCATGTGGTCAATTGGCAGGACAGGTGCAAGATAAATCGAAACGAACCCTACGAATCATGGAGGCAAGTCGATGAAACAGTGGATGGTCTATCTCTTTGCATTTTTGCTGGCCGGTTGTGCCAACAACGGTGTGTCAGATGAGCGCGCGCGCAATAGCGCCAAGATCCATACCGAGTTGGCAGCCTCTTATTTCGAGCGTGGTCAGTACGCCATCGCACTGCAGGAATTGGGTGCGGCCATGCAGGCCGACGATTCCTACGCGCCCGCTTACAATGTGCGTGGTTTGGTGCGTATGAAGCTGCGTGAAGATGAACAGGCGGACAAGGATTTCCGCAGGTCTTTGAAGCTTGATCCCCATAGTGCCTCCACGCTGAACAACTATGGCTGGTTCCTGTGCCAGCGCGGCAAGCCCAAGGAGTCCATCACCAAGTTTCTGGATGCTTTGAAAGATCCGCTCTATAACACCCCCGATATGGCTTATGCCAATGCGGGGGTGTGCGCGATCAAAGCTGGAGATCTGATTGCGGCGGGAAGCTATCTGGAGCGTGCCTTGATCCTGCATCCGGCCATGCCTGAAGCGCAGATCGGGCTAGCGGAATTGAACTACATCAAGGGCGACTACACGATGGCCAAAGTCCATCTGAGACGTTTTATGCAAGTGTACGATGCCCTGACCCCCGAGCATCTGTGGTTGGCGGTTCGCATCGAGCGCAAAGCGGGGGATCGCAATTCGGCAGCGAGTTATGCGCTGCAATTGCGCAAGCGTTTCCCGGATTCACGTGAAGCACAACTTCTGCAGGCAGGTGAATGATGGAAGAGAAACAGAGCGAGATGATGGGTAATGAAGAGCGACAACCCAAGTTGAAGGTAGGCGCGATCCTGCGTACCGAACGCGAGGCGCGCGGTTTGTCGGTCGAAGAGATCGCTGAGCGGGTCAAGTACAGTGTGCGTCAGGTAGAGGCGCTGGAGCATGATGACGCCGAGCATCTGCCTCAAGGCACGTTCCTGCGCGGTTTCGTGCGCAGCTATGCACGTGTATTGGGCATGGACGAGTCCAAGTTGCTGGAAGTGACCCACACGCATACCGATCACCATTTTGACGTGGAGGACGTTCAGGCTGGAGGAGCTCCCTTGCCGATCACGGGCGATGCAAGCCGTCGCAGTCGGTATCTGATGTTGGGTGCATTGGCCGTCGCCATTTTGCTGGCTGGATTCGTATGGACCCATCCCGAAGATATTTCACTGCCGAATCCCTTAAAGACGACCGAGGAGATCTCGGCAGAGCCGGCTTCCAGTGCCAGTACAGAATCTGCAGTCGGAGCGGTACTTGAGAAGCCTGTCGAAACCCCGGCGACTGAGCCAGCGAAGATCGAAGAAGTGCAAGATCCTGCGCCTGTGGCAAAGAAACCCGAAGCCCCCAAGCCAGCGCCTGCCGTGAAGCCGGCTGCACCCGCCAAAGTGGCGGAAGTGACAAAGCCCGTAGCCGCACCTAAACCTCTGGTTGCGAGCCCGCCCCAGGAAGTGGCTAAACCGGACCAAGCATCCACAACCGCGCCCGAAACAGAAACGTCTGCACCACCCAAGGCAGAAGTGCCACTTGCACAGTTGATGAAGCGACCGATCCATATCGTGTTCAACGAAGATGCCTGGATGGAGATCATTGATGTGAACGGCGAGATTTTGTTGTCGCGCGTGACCAAGGCTGGCGAGGAGAAGTGGATAGGCGGCGGGCACCGTGCGCCTTATGATGTCACCATTGGCAGACCTGCAGCTATTCGCATGTATTACCACGGCAAGGAAGTGGATCTTTCGCAATTCAACCCGGCGAGTGTCGCCAAGCTGGTTCTGGAGTAGAGCACATGACGCATCCTTTGATTCTGCGTCATGCGACGCAGGCGGTGCGCGTCGATGACATCACCATCGGTGGTGGAGCACCTGTTGTGGTGCAGTCGATGACCAATACCGATACTGCGGACATCACTAGTACCACCAAACAGGTGCATGAGTTGGCGATCGCCGGTTCGGAACTGGTGCGTATCACGGTCAATACTTCTGAAGCCGCCGAAGCGGTACCGCACATCCGCCGTCGTCTGGATGCGCTGGGTTGCAACGTACCGCTGATCGGCGATTTCCATTACAACGGTCACCGTCTGCTCACTGAATATCCTGAGTGCGCTAAAGCACTGGCTAAATACCGCATCAATCCCGGCAATGTGGGTAAGAACCGCAAGGGCGAAGACCAGTTCGCAATGATGATCGCGGTGGCGAAGCAATACGACAAGCCGGTGCGCATCGGTGTGAACTGGGGCAGCCTGGATCAGGATCTGGTGGTGCGCATGATGGACGAGAACGCCAAGCTGCCTGAGCCGAAGGATGTCAGCGAAGTCACGCGCGAGGCATTGATCGTCTCCGCACTGGACAGTGCCAAGCGAGCAGAAGAATTGGGTTTGTCGCGCGACCGTATCGTGCTGTCATGCAAGGTGAGCGAGGTGCAGGATCTGATCGCGGTGTATCAGGAATTGGCCAAGCGTTGCGATTATGCGTTGCATCTCGGTTTGACCGAGGCTGGCATGGGTTCCAAAGGCATCGTGGCGTCGACGGCAGCGCTATCGGTGCTGTTGCAACAAGGCAGCGGCGATACGATCCGCGTTGCGCTGACCCCGGCACCGGGTGGTGCGCGCACCGAAGAGGTGGTGGTGGCGCAGGAGATATTGCAGACCATGGGTCTGCGTTCGTTCACCCCGATGGTCACTGCCTGCCCCGGTTGCGGGCGCACCACCAGCACGGTGTTCCAGGAACTGGCGCAGCACATCCAGAACTATCTGCGCGCCCAGATGCCTGCATGGCGCGAGCAATACAGCGGCGTGGAAGAGATGACGGTGGCGGTGATGGGCTGCATCGTGAACGGCCCGGGAGAGAGCAAGATGGCCAACATCGGCATCAGTCTGCCGGGTACCGGCGAGACGCCCTCGGCACCGGTGTATGTGGACGGCGAGAAGACGGTGACATTGCGCGGCGAGAACATCGCCGAAGAGTTCACCCGCATCGTCAATGAATATGTGGCAAGAAAGTACGTAAAGAAATGAGTAATGCGTTGCAAGCCGTAAAAGGCATGAATGACATCCTGCCGGACGAGGCAGGGTTGTGGCTGTGGTTCGAAGATACCGTGCGCGAGTGGCTGGAAGCCTATGGCTACCGCAACATCCGCATGCCGCTGGTGGAGCCGACTGCGTTGTTCAAGCGCGCCATCGGTGAAGTGACCGACATCGTCGAAAAGGAGATGTACAGCTTCGAGGATAGCTTGAACGGAGACCAGCTCACGCTGCGCCCCGAGGGGACTGCTTCCTGCGTTCGCGCCGTGCTGCAGCACAATTTGCTGTATAACGCGCCGCAGCGTCTGTGGTACGCCGGTCAGATGTTCCGCCACGAGCGCCCGCAGAAGGGCCGCTACCGTCAATTCCACCAGATCGGGGTGGAGGCGATGGGTTTTGGCGGACCGGATATCGACGCCGAGCAGATCATCATGTGCGCGCGGCTGTGGAAGAAGCTGGGCATACGCGATGTGACACTGCAATTGAATACGCTGGGAGACAGCGCTTCGCGCCAGCGTCATCGCGACAAGCTGATCGCCTATTTCGAGGGGCACAAGGACTTGCTGGATGCCGACGCTCAGCGTCGTCTGTACAGCAATCCGCTACGCATCCTCGACACCAAGAACCCGGCCATGCAGGAACTGGTGGGTAATGCGCCCAAGCTGATGGATGAGCTGGAAGACGAGGCGATCCAGCACTTCGAGGCGGTGCAGGCGATCCTGAAACAACACGAGATCGCGTTCGAGATCAACCCGCGTCTGGTGCGTGGGCTGGACTATTACAACCGTACCGTATTCGAGTGGGTTACCACCCGTCTGGGTGCGCAGGGCACCATCTGCGCGGGTGGACGTTTCGACGGATTGATCGAACAGATCGGCGGCAAACCCGCTCCGGCCATGGGCTTTGCTATGGGCGTGGAGCGTTTGCTGGCATTGCTACAGGAAGACGGCATGGTGCCACCCGCCGCGGCACTGGATGTGTATGTGGTGCATCAGGGGGAGCAGGCGCAGGTGCTCGCCTGGAAAGCAGCCGAGTTTTTGCGTGACGCAGGTGTGCGTGTGTTGCTGCATTGCGGCGGCGGTAGCTTCAAGTCGCAGATGAAAAAAGCCGACAGCAGTGGTGCTGTGTGTGCAGTGATCATTGGCGACGATGAAGCCGCCGCGAATGCGGTCACACTTAAGCCGTTACGTGGTGGCGAGCAGGAACGCGTCGCGATGACGGAACTGCAAGGCAAGATTAAAGAATTGATCAAGTGAGGGAATGAAGATGTCAGAGTTGGATTTGCACGAACAGGAACAGGTCGACGCGATCAAGGCTTGGTGGAAAGAGAACAGCAGCTGGGTCTATGGACTCGTTACTGTCTCGTTACTCGCTTTTGCCGGCAGTCAGTTCTGGAAACAGCATCAGGGTAGCCAGGCTGCCGGTGCGGCCAGCCTGTATGCCGAGGTGATGAAGCAGACAGCGAGCGGCGATGCAAAACTCATCGGCGATGCAGCGGATGCGCTGGCGGATCGCTTTTCGGCCAGTCCCTATGCGACACGCGCACAACTGTTGGCGGCCCAGACCAGCCAGCAAGCTGATGACGCGACACGTGCCAAGGCAAGATTGTGGTGGGTGATCGAACATTCAGAAGAAGAAGGCCTGCAGCATGTGGCACGTCTCAAGCTGGCAGCGATGCTGCTGGACGAGCAGAAATATGACGATGCGTTGAAACAGCTGGGCACTGCACACCCGGCAGCCTTCGATAGCGTGTATGCCGATCTGAAGGGCGACGTGCAAGTCGCAATGGGCAAGATCGATGATGCGCGTATCTCCTATAAGCAGGCATTGGAAAAATCTGATGCGCAAGCTGCGCAACGCAACCTGATCCAGTTGAAGCTGGACGGATTGGGTAACGCCAAATGACATTGCTCCGCTACAGTCTGCTGACTTGCGCATTGTTGCTGGCAGCTTGCAGCAGTGACAAGGCCGGCATCGATCCTGCCAAGCTGATCGACTTCCAGCCGACGGCGAAGATAGAAGTGCGCTGGCAGCACTCGCTGGGTGACAGCGGTATCAATGTGCTCACGCCGGGTGTCACGCGTGTCGCCGTGTTCGGAGCGAGCGAAAAGTACCTGTATCGTTTCGATCGCGACACGGGCAAGCAGATGTGGCGCATCAAGCCCGGCTTTACCATCTCCGGTGGTGTGGGGGCTGGTGAAGGTTTGGTGCTGGTGGGGGGCGATCAGGGCGAACTGGCCGCATACGATGAGACGGACGGTACGCTGCGCTGGCAAGTGCAAGTGTCGAGTGAAGTGTTGAGCGCACCAAAGATCGCCAGTGGAATCGTAGTAGTGCGTACCGGCAACGGACGTATCGCGGGACTGAATGCTGAAGACGGCAAGCGCTTGTGGTTGTACGAGCGTGTCACGCCGGCTTTGAGCGTACGCAGTCACGCGGGCGTAACCATCCGTAACGGCATGGTCTACGCCGGATTTGCCGCGGGCAGACTGGCGGCGATCGGACTGACCAAGGGCGTTGTGATCTGGGAGGCGACTGTCTCGCAACCCCGCGGCAACACCGAGCTGGAACGCATCAGCGATATCACCAGCCTGCCGGCAGTGGATGACAGGCAAGTGTGCGCCATCGCCTTTCAGGGGCGACTGGTCTGTTTCGACGCTATCCAGGGTAATACTTTGTGGACGCGCGAGATGTCCAGCGACAAAGGCTTGGCCCTGTTCGGCGGCTACCTGTACGTGACCGATGCGGACGGTACCGTGTTCGCGCTGGACAGAAGTAGCGGCGCCACGCTGTGGAAGAACGATCAGAACGCTTATCGTCGTGTGACAGCGCCTTATCCTTTCGAGGAATATATCGTGGTGGGTGACTTCGAGGGTTATCTGCACGTGTTCAATACCGGCGACGGAAGCCTGCTTGCGCGTCGCAAGACGGATGGCAGCGCCATCCTGTCCGCGCCCGTGGTGATGGGCGACGGCGCATTGGTTCAAACCAGCGACGGTGAGTTGCTGGCAATATCGGTACAAAAGTAATGCTACCCACACTGGTTCTCGTTGGGCGACCCAACGTCGGCAAATCAACACTATTCAATCGTCTCACGCGCAGTCGTGATGCGCTGGTGGCCGACAAGCCCGGTCTGACGCGTGATCGTCATTACGGCCGCGGCAGGGTGGGTGATCGCCCGTTCCTGGTGGTCGATACCGGCGGTCTTGAGCCGGTGGCCAAGGACGGCATCATGCATGAGATGGCCAGACAGACGCGCCAGGCAGTGGACGAAGCGGATCTGGTGCTGTTCCTTGTGGATGGTCGTGACGGGCTGACGCCGCAAGACAAGATCATCGCCACCGAACTTCGCAAGACCGGGCGACCGTTGATGTTGCTGGTGAACAAGGCCGAAGGCATGCAGCATGCACGCGTGACGGCAGATTTCCATGAGCTAGGACTGGGGGTGCCTATCCCTATCTCTTCTGCGCACGGTGAGAACGTGCCTGAGATGATCGAGATCGCGCTGGATGAATTGCCGGCCGCCGAGCCCGAGGATGAAGACAAGGCGAAGTATCCGAAGTTGGCCATCGTTGGCCGACCCAACGTGGGGAAGTCCACGCTGGTGAATGCCATACTCGGCGAAGAACGCGTGATCGCCTTCGACCAACCGGGCACCACACGCGACTCCATCTACATCGATTTCGAACGTGGAGGCAAACACTACACCATCATCGATACCGCCGGCGTGCGCCGTCGCGGCAAGATCGACGAAGCCATCGAGAAATTCTCGGTGGTGAAGACTTTGCAGGCCATCGAAGATGCCAATGTGGTGGTGCTGGTGGTGGATGCCAGTGACCAGATCACCGAACAGGATGCGCACTTGGCAGACTTTGTGTTGCAGGCCGGGCGAGCACTGGTATTGGCTGTGAACAAATGGGACGGGCTGGACGATTACGCTCGTGACAGCGCCAAGCGCGACATCGATCGCAAGCTGCACTTTCTGGGCTTTGCCAAGCAGCACTTCATCTCCGCACTGAAGGGTACCGGCGTGGACAATCTGCTGAAATCGGTCAATCAGGCATACACCGCCGCCATGACCAAGATGCCCACACCGCAACTCACGCGCGTGCTTGAAGCGGCTGTTGAGAAACAGGCACCGCCGCGCAACGGTCCATTCCGTCCCAAGATGCGCTATGCACACCAGGGCGGCAGCAATCCCCCGTTGATCGTCATTCACGGCAGTGCGCTGGAGAAAGTGCCCACCAGTTACACGCGCTATCTGGAGCGTGTCTTTTGTGACGCGTTCAAGCTGCAAGGCACCCCGATGCGCATCGAATTCAAATCCGGCAAGAACCCGTTCGCCGACAAGGCACCGAGACCTCTCACCGAGAGTGAAGAACGAGCCGCCCATAGAGCACGTATCCGGGGACGCAAGAAGTACGGCTAGGGATCGTGCCATTTTTTATATCTCTGAGTGGATGGCAGGAGAGCAGATATGACCCAACCTGATGCACCAATGAGCAGCTTGCTGGCAGAACTGGCCGGAGAAGCGACGCAGAAACTGGAGGCGAAACGCAGCCGGCAACAGGATCAGCAAGAGATGATGCGCCGGGTGCATGAAGCCCTGGAACGCACAGGACAGTTCTTCACCATGTTCTGCACGCACCTCAATGCGATCGAACCCGCAGTCCAGCGGCACTATGTATTGGATGGCAAGGCCTGTTTCTCCGACCTGCAATGGAAGAACGGATTGACCAGTTCCCGAAAACAAAGTCTTGCTGACGATGCCCCGCTGGATCATGTCTATTTCCAGGTGAGACTGGTCTCGCCCGCCATGGTTGAAACGACACGCCGCTGGGAGAAGTTCGATGAATTCAAGGCGGAAGTGCAGGCCTATGGCTTGAAGCCCAAAATCGATCTGGAAGACCTGTGGCGTGATCGCAAATCACATCCCATGCTCAAGGTCGTGCTGGAACCAGAGTTGCTTCTGTGGATACGCTTTCAGGGTGACTATGTGCAAGGCACCATTGATGTGACCAGCAACAATCTGGAGGGCTTCGGGAAGCTGCAGGGCAGTTTGTCGCCGGACGTCTTGCAGACCGCGACACTGGATGGCATAGGCCGCTATCTGATGGGGCGAGTCAATACCCTGCCGGAAGGATTCAAGCTGGAACGCGATCTGTCCAGAGTCCTGACGAATTCCTGATCCGGTGTTGCTGCCCCTGCCTACAACTTGATGTTCAGGCCGGTCAGCAGCACGCTGTCACTGTGTTTGACGCCGGCACCGATATCGCTGTTGTATTTGTTCTGCAGGCTGATCGACAGGCCCATCGTACTGTTCAGATTGATCACTAGACTGCTGTCGAACACGGTTCGGTACTTGCCGCTGGTTTGCGTGCTGGGGTAATAGCTGAGCTTTTGTTTCAGGCGCGTGTTCTCCGTCAAGGTGTGCGTGGATTCTTCTGCCATGATCAGTTCGCTGGTGCTGACCGTCTCGCCGCTCATCATGTCGGAGCGGTTCTGCGAGAGACCGCCGAACACATCGAATGTGACACTTTCTTCCTTCAGCAAGTGATAACCGAAACCGGCACCCAGACTGCTGCGCAGATCAAGGTTGGCCATCCGGTCCTGCTCGAACTCAAGTTGCCCGAACCCGAACAGCTTTGGACTCAGATTGTGGTCATATCTGCTGCCGAGGCGCGTCTTGTCGGCGCTGACCACGCCCTGGTTCTTGCCGTACAGTGCCGAGGCATAGGCGGAGAGCTTGTTGGTATCGGTAGTGCGCGCTTCATCCACGGAGATGGAGTAAGTGGTGCCGTTGGTGTTGCCGGCAGAACGCGAGAAGGAGAGGGCGGCGTTGCCTTGCCACAGGTGCACGCCAGTTTCTGCGCCAGCAGGAGTTGATATGACGAATAGAGCGAGCAGACTGCCAAAGATACGGTGCATTGGATTTCCTTAGTGTGGGGAGGGCGGGACGTGGCGACCTGCACTTCAGTTACGGGTGACCGTGATTTTATCGCACTCACAAAAGGTGCGCGCGGGCGGATGCGATCGAGGGTGCCGCATTATTTCGTGCGCGCGCGCGCTTATAGTAAAGTGACGGCCGTTCAAACCGCTCTTCTGTCCATATGTTGCACAACATTCCGAAGTTACGCATTTCGACTTGGCTTCTGTTCGGCTTGACCATGGTGTTCCTGATGGCCTGGATGTCACCCGATATCGCGTTGCTGCGTGGCGTTCACATCATGCCTTTGCCGATGCACGTCGCCATGGAAACGTTCGCCATCGTGGTGGCGATGATGGTGTTCGGCATCACCTGGAACACTTATTCTCCGGAGCGTTCGGCCAATACCGTGATCCTGGCCGCAGGCTTTCTGCTGGTCGGCCTGCTCGATTTTGGACACATGTTCTCGTTCCGCGGCATGCCGGACTTTGTCACGCCAAGCGGCCCCGAGAAGGCAATCCAGTTCTGGTTGGCTGAACGATTCGCTGTCGCTGTGATACTGCTTGTGGTGGCCTTGCGCGCCTGGCCGCACCCTTTGCTAAGGAACGGAACACGTTTCCTGTTGCTTGCGGGTAGTCTGGTTGTCTCGGTCCTCGTCTATTGGCAGGTGCTATACCATCCGGAATTCTGGCCGCGCACCTTCATTGATGGCGATGGATTGACCACATTCAAAATCGCGGCCGAATGTGCGGTGATCGCCTTGCTGGCGGTGGCGGGAGTGCTGTTCTACCGCCAGACCCGGCAGGATAACCGGACGCTGGCGAACAACGCCCACCTGCTGGGCGCGGCCTGTCTGGTCAGCGTGCTGGGCGAGCTGTGCTTCGTGCTGTACAGCGCGGTCAGCGATATCTTCAATCTGCTCGGCCATGTGTACAAAGTCATCGGTTATCTGTTCATCTATCGCGCTGTGTTCATCGAGAGCGTGCGCGAACCGTATGTGCGACTCGGCGCGGCGCAGGATGAGCTCAAGCAATCGCAGATGATGCTTCAGTCCGTACTGGACAATGTGCCGGCGGGGATTTTCTGGAAAGACAAACAGGGCAACTACCTCGGCGTGAACAAACGCATGCTGGAAGACATCGGCTTGCAGGATGCGCGGCAGATGATCGGCGAGGACGACTACGCCTTCTTCCCTGCCGAACAGGCGGTGCACTTCCGCAGCGACGACCAGGAAGTGATGCGCAGCGCCCAACCCAAGCTGAACATCGAGGAGCCGATCCGCCTGAAGGATGGCAGCGATGCATGGCTGATAACCGGCAAGGTACCGCTGCTGGGACTGACAGGGGAGGTGACCGGTGTGCTGGGGACATATACCGACATCACTCCGTTGCGTGTAACGGAATTGCGACTCGAGGAAGCGTACCAGCAGTTACTCGAACTGACGATATACAGAGAAGAAGCACGGGAGCAGGAGCGCAAGCGTATCGCGCAGGATCTGCATGACGACCTCGGCCAGATGCTGACCGGGCTACGCATGGAGGTCGGACTGATGCGCATCCAGTATGGCGAGAACAGCCCGCAATTGTTGACACCCTTGCAAGCGTTGCGCGGCCAGATCGATGCCACCATCCAGGTGGTGCGCAATGTCGCCTCCCATTTGCGCCCGGCTGTGCTGGACATGGGGGTGGCGACCGCGCTGGAATGGCAAGTGAACGAGTTCACCAAGCGCAGCGGCATCCCTTGCCGGCTGGTGCTGGACGACGATCACATCGAGCTGAATGTGGAGCAGGCCACCACCATTTTCCGCATCGTGCAGGAATCGTTCACCAACATCATGCGCCATGCGCAGGCAAAACAGGTCGAGATCAGGCTGCTGCACCGTGGCGATCATTGCCTGCTGCAGATCGAGGACGACGGTGCGGGTTTCGATCCCGCCTCCGCCCGCAAGAAGACGTTCGGCCTGATGGGTATGCGCGAGCGCGCGCTGGTGCTGGGCGGCGAGATCAATATCGACAGCGCCCCCGGCAAGGGGACCCGGATCTCGGTGCAGATCCGTTCATGTCATTGCGGGAGAGACCATGATTAGACTGATGATTGCCGACGACCACGCCATCGTGCGCGAAGGCCTGAAACAACTGTTCGCGCTAGTGGCTGACATCAGCGTTGTAGGCACAGCGATAAACGGCGGGGAAGTGCTGGAAGCGCTGCATCATAATTCGGTCGACTTGTTGTTGCTCGACATGACAATGCCCGGTATCAGCGGCATCGAACTGATCAGCCGGGTCAAGGCGCAGAACCCGGAGCAGAAGATACTTGTGCTCAGCATGCACAACGAACCGCAGATCGCGCGGCGTGCACTGGGGGCCGGTGCAGCCGGCTATCTGACCAAGGACAGCGATCCGGAAGTGTTGCTGGCCGCTATTCGCAGGGTGGCGGCAGGCGGACGCTATATCGATGCCTCGCTGGCAGAAGCGATGGTCTTCGATTCACAGGACAACAAGCAGCAGGCGCCGCACGAGCAACTGTCGGAACGTGAGTTGCAGATACTGAAACTGCTGGTGCGCGGCGACAGCGTCAACGAGATCGCCAGCGCATTGGTCATCAGCAACAAGACCGTCAGCACCCATAAATCCAGGCTGATGCAGAAACTGAACCTGGGTAACAATGCAGAGTTGGTTCGCTATGGCGTCGAGCACGCACTGATCTGATCGCGCGGCGGGTAAGGAAATCCTTACCCTGATGCGCAACCTCCCTACAGTAGATTCAACCTTGCCTGATGGTTGCCGTCCGGAAGCGACGGCATCCTGCGATCCTTCAGATCTCGGGTCGTATCGACATGCCGGCGTATGTTTCACTCCTCGTTGCATTGCTTCTCGGCATCATGCTGGCGTCGCTGTTCATCTATCTTCGGCCGCATCCGGCCACCGGGGATCGCACCGCCGCACCGCCTCCGGATGCCGGCCAGGAACGCGCTGATTTCAAGGCGTTGGTCGAACGATCCCCCGACACCATCACCCGCTACGACCGCGAATGTCTGCTGGTCTATGCCAATGCCACTTTTCGGCGTCTCGAACCGGATACGAATGAAGCGACATACCGATATGGCGGAGACAACTATCGCCTGAAGCTGCAGGAAGTCATGGAAAGTCGTCAGGAGGATGAATTTGAATGCACGTGGAAGACGTGTGCCGGCTGGCAGACCAGTCTGATCCGGATCGTGCCGGAGTTCGATGCCGCAGGCGATGTCAAAGGGGCAATCAGCATCGGCCGAGACATCAGCACACTCAAGGAGACTGAGAACCGCCTGCGCGAATCGCGCACCCTGTTGCGGGAATTGAGTGTCAGGCGCGAGGTCGAGATGAGGACGGTGCGCAAGGATGTGGCGCGCGAGATGCATGAGGATTACGGTCAGCGCTTGAGCATGCTGCGCATGAACCTCGTTCTGCTGCAGCGTCAGTTCGGCAGTGACTCCCCCGAGTGCCTGGCGCGCATCGCTGGGTCGCTTCATCTGCTGGACGAGACGATCTCGCATATGCGCGAGATCATCTCCGTCATCCATCCATCCGTATTGAATATGGCTATCGCACCCGCGCTGGAATGGCTGGCCGTGGAGATGCTGACGGCGGCCGGTATCCGCTATGAGGTCAAGGTGAGTGATGCCGCCGAAGGGCTGGACGAGATGTACATGGGGCTGGTCTACCGCCTGGTTCAGCATGCGCTTTCGAATGTGGTCAGACACGCGCAAGCGGACTGTGTACGCATCGTGTTGGAACCCCACGGCGAGTGCCTCAGACTGGTGGTGAGCGATGACGGCAAGGGCTTCGATCTGAACCGTGAGAGGAAGGATTCGTTGGGTTTGGTCGCCATGGAGGAGATCGCGAACATGCTGCACGGAGAGATCGTGTTCCTGAGCACGCCGTCCACTGGAACAGAGATTGAAGTCTGTTTTCCGTTGCATGTTTCTTCCGCTCAAACCCTGATCCGGACCGTGTAGGGATATCCCTATCCGGTCACTCATCAACGCCTACGCAAGATTCAAGATTGCCTGATATTCACCACCCCGCCGGCACTTCAAGATGAGGGTGAGTCTGAATGAATCAAAAGAATGAGGTCTGGTGACGAAGGTGTCGCGTAACTGGGAGGCAGGATGAATAGAAAAACTGAATCGCCGCTAGGCGGGGAACGCAAAGCAGTCTGGGTGCCGCATGTGGTACTGGGCGTGACGGCTATCGTTACCTTGTTGGCATCCTCGGGAATCACTGTGCAGGCATTCGCGCTTGTGGCAGTGATCATGGTGGTTGCACTGGCCAGTGGTGCGATGAGCGTGCGTGGTCAGAAGGCCGCCCAACTCGATACGGTAGCCGCCATGCGCCGCCAGATGGACGAGGAACTGGCGCAGGAACGTGCCAAGCATGTCGAAGGTCTGGGCAACGTGTGCATAGAGGTGCTGCCGGTATGGTCGAACCAGATCGAGATGGCGCGCGCGCAGACCGAAGGTGCCATCACCGACCTGTCCATGCGTTTCGCCAATCTGTCGCAGCGTCTGTCGGCGGCGGTCGACGCTTCCGGCGGCGAGGGCGGCGGTCAGGCCGGGCTGGTGGGGTTGCTACAGAACAGCCAGCGCGAGCTCAATTCCATCATCACCTCATTGCGCGCTGCGCTCGAAGTGAAGCGCGCAATGCTGGGCGAGGTTCAGACGCTGGCCCGCTTCACCGGCGACCTGCAGAAGATGGCGCAGGACGTGGCCGACATTGCGGGGCAGACCAACCTGCTGGCGTTGAATGCCGCCATCGAGGCGGCGCGCGCCGGCGAGGTGGGCCGCGGCTTCGCGGTAGTGGCGGACGAGGTGCGCAAACTATCGAATCTGTCCGGCGAGACCGGCAAAAAGATGAGCGCTACCGTAGACACCGTGAACAAGGCCATCGCATCCACGCTGCGGGTGTCCGAACAGTACGCCGAGCAGGATGCCGCGATGGTGATGAATTCCGAGCAGACCATCGCGCAGGTGCTGAGCCAGTTCGGTGATGCCACCTCAGCCCTGGCCAATTCGACCGAGACACTGCGCCATGAGAGCCAGGTGATCGGCGGCGAGATCGCCAACGTGCTGGTCGACTTGCAGTTCCAGGACCGTGTCAGCCAGATGCTGATGCATGTGCGCAACGATATGGACAAGCTGGACGGACATCTGCGCGAGGGTGAGCAGGCGCGCGCCGCCGGCAACGTACTGGCAGCTATGGATGCACGTGCGTGGCTGAGCGAGCTGGCGCAGACCTACACCATGCCGGAGCAACATGTCGCGCACGGCGGTACTGCACCGGCCGAAAGCAACAACGATTCCGATATCACTTTTTTCTAGGAGGACGAAATGGCAAAGACGATTCTGGTAGTGGACGATTCCGCATCCCTGCGGCAGGTGGTGAGCATCGCGCTGAAAGGTGCGGGCTATGACGTGATCGAGGCGTGCGACGGCAAGGATGCGCTGACCAAACTCACCGGGCAGAAGATCCACCTCATCATCAGCGATGTGAACATGCCCAACATGGACGGCATCACTTTCGTCAAGGAAGCCAAACAGAAGGCTGAATACAAGTTCACCCCGGTGATCATGCTCACCACTGAAGCGGGCGAGGACAAGAAGCAGGCCGGCCAGGCCGCCGGTGCCAAAGCATGGGTGGTCAAACCGTTCCAGCCGGCGCAGATGCTGACCGCAGTCTCCAAACTGGTACTGCCCTAATTCAAACGCAACGGTCACCGGAGCACGACATGGCACAACAGGAAAAATCCAAAACAGCTACCGCGCATTTCGCCATTGAAGGTGAGATGACGATCTATCGCGCTGCCGAGCTAAAGGAAACCATCAAGCCGCACATCGACCACGCCGGCGTGATCGAGATCGATCTGTCTAATGTGAGCGAGATCGATTCGGCCGGCTTGCAGTTGCTGATTTCCGCCAAGCTGGAAGCGATGATCCGCGACAAGCAACTGCATTTCGTCGGCCATAGCAAACCGGTACTGGAGATGCTGGATCTGTGTGACTTGGGCGGCTTCTTCGGCGACCAAGTGGTGATCTTCTCCCATAGCAAGCATTAAGGAACTGACATGGATCTCGACGACGCACTCAAGACCTACATCATCGAAAGCCGCGAACTGCTTGAGCAGATGGAAGATGCGCTGCTGCGTATCGAGCAGGCACAGGATGATCCGGAGATCATCAACGCGATCTTCCGCGCGGCACACACCATCAAGGGCTCGGCAGGCCTGTTCGGGCTGGAATACATCGTGGCCTTCACCCATGTCGCAGAGAGCGTGCTTGACAAGGTGCGCGGGGAAGAACTCAAGATCGATCCGGAACTGGTCGCTGTGCTGCTGGAGTCGCGTGACCACATCGGCACGTTGGTCGAACATGCCGCGCAGGGCGACGAGCCGGATGCCGACAGCGAGCGACTCGGTGCCGAGCTGATCGCCAAGCTCAACACCTATCTCGGACAAAAGGAAGGGCAGGGTGCCGCCAAGGGCAGTATGCCGGTCGAGCATGCACCGCAGGTCGAACGCGAAGGCGGCCATACCGTGGCCACAGACAATTGGCATATCTCGCTGCGTTTCGGCAAGGATGTACTGCGCAACGGCATGGATCCGCTGTCCTTCGTGCGCTATCTCGGGACACTCGGCCAGATCATCCAGATCGTCACGGTGGTCGAAGCAGTGCCGCCGCTGTCGCAGCTGGATGCGGAATCGTGCCATCTCGGTTTCGAGATCAGCTTCCAGAGCGATAACGACAAGGCGACCATCGAAGGTGCCTTCGAATTCGTGCGCGACGATTGCCTGATCCACATCATGCCGCCACACAGCAAGGTCGTCGAATATCTGGAGTTGATCCGCGATCTGCCTGAAGAGGAGATGAAGCTGGGCGAGATGCTGGTCAAGTGCGGCACGTTGACGCGGGATGAGCTGGAAAAGGCGCTGCAAAAACAGCTCGACGAGCAGCGTCCGATCGGTGAGGTGTTGCTGGAGAACAAGATTGTGCGTCCGGAAGTGGTGTCAGCCGCGCTGGACAAGCAGAAGCAGGTCAAGGACAGCAAGACGGCCGAGAACAACCTGATCCGTGTCGATGCGGAGAAGCTGGATCAGCTCATCAACCTCATCGGTGAACTCACGATCGCTAGTGCCGGTACCGCGTTGGTGGCGCAGCGTGCCGGCATCTCCGAACTGCTGGAGGCCGCTTCGACCATGTCACGTTTGGTCGAGGAGGTGCGCGACACTGCACTGACTTTGCGCATGGTACAGATCGGCGGCACCTTCAATCGCTTTCAGCGCGTGGTGCGTGATGTCAGCAAGGAGCTGGGCAAGGACATCGAACTGGTCATCAGCGGTGCAGAGACCGAACTGGACAAGACGGTAGTCGAGAAGATCGGCGATCCGCTCACCCATCTGGTACGCAACTCCATGGATCACGGTATCGAACCGGCCGACGTGCGTCTGGCCAACGGCAAGCCGGCCAAAGGCACGCTGCGCCTGAATGCCTATCACGACTCAGGCAGCATCGTGATCGAAGTCTCGGATGACGGCGGCGGTCTGAAGAAAGAAAAGATCCTGCAGAAAGCTATCGAGAAAGGTCTTGTCGCGCCGGATGCGAACCTCACTGACAAAGAGATATTCAACCTCATCTTCGAAGCTGGCTTCTCCACCGCCGAAACGGTGAGCAACCTGTCCGGCCGCGGCGTGGGCATGGATGTGGTGAAGCGCAACATCAATGCCCTGCGCGGCAGCATAGATATCGAGAGCGAACAGGGCGAGGGCACGACTATCCGCATCCGCCTGCCGCTGACGCTGGCCATCATCGACGGCTTCCTTGTTGGTGTGGGCTCCTCCTCCTTCGTGATTCCCCTGGATCTGGTGGTCGAGTGCATCGAGCTGTCGGACGAGGACAGGAATTCCGCGGCGGAACGCAACTATCTGTCGCTGCGCGGCCAAGTACTGCCGTACATGCGGCTGCGCGACCTGTTCGATGTGAAGGGTGAGCAGGTGCGGCGCGAGAACGTGGTGGTGGTGCAGTACGGCAATGCGCGCGCAGGCCTGGTGGTGGACGCGCTGCAGGGTGAGTTCCAGACCGTGATCAAGCCGATGGGGCGCATCTTCAGCCACGTCAACGGCATCGGCGGTTCCACCATCCTCGGCAGCGGCGAGGTGGCACTGATTCTCGACGTGCCGCGTCTGGTGCAGCTGGTGACGACACAGGTGGAAAAGAGCGGGCTGGAACTGGCCTGAAACAAGGTTAACGGAACTGTTGAAACTTCAGGAGGCGAGTATGGGTGCATTGGTTAAATCGGAGACTCAGGTCGTGCTGTCGCAGGCGGCCGAGATCCAGCAATACCTGACGTTCGCGTTGGGCAGCGAGATGTTCGCGGTGGGTACGCTGAGTGTGAAGGAGATCATCGAATACGGTCAGCTGACCGAGGTGCCGATGATGCCGGACTTCATCCGCGGGGTGATCAACCTGCGCGGTGCGGTGGTGCCGGTGATTGATCTGTCGGCACGCTTCGGCCGCAACGCAACCGAGATCACGCGCCGCACCTGCATCGTCATCATCGAGGTGCCGAGCGGCGAGGAGAAACAGGACATCGGTGTGGTGGTGGATGCGGTGAGCGAGGTGCTGGAGATCCCGGCCGCCGAGATCGAGCCCGCACCGGCCTTTGGGGCCAAGATCCGCACCGATTTCATCCACGGCATGGGCAAGGTCGACGGCAAGTTCGTGATCCTGCTCGATGTGGGCAAGGTGCTGTCGGTAGAAGAGATCTCCACGCTGGCGTCGGTCGCCAGTCAGGGCGAGGCAGGTCAATAAGTTCAGAAGCGAATTCGAAATTCAATACATGAAAAGAGGTGTGTGATGTTCAAGGATATGAAGATAGGTATGCGCTTGGGATTGGGTTTCGGCCTGGTGCTGGTGCTGTTGACGGTGATCTCTGTGGTGTCCTACTTGCGAGTCGGTCAGATCAGTACTGAGATCGACGACTTGGTGAATGACAAATTCCCGAAGACGGTGATCGCCAACGACATCATCGACGATATCAATACGATTGCCCGCGCGCTGCGCAACTCGCTGTTGGTTGTCAAGGCGGAAGAGCGCGAGAAGGAACTGGCCCGGGTCGAGAAGGCGCGCGGCGAGATCATCGAGGGCTTCGACAAACTGGAGAAGATCATCCTGTCTGAGGATGGCAAGCAGGCACTGGCCAAGGCACTGGAAGGTCGTCGCAACTTCGTGGCCGACCAGGACAAGTTCCTTGCTCTTCAGAAAGCAGGCAAGAAAGATGAAGCGGTCGACCTGATGGTCAGCGTGATGCGCAAGTCACAGGGCGACTACATCAAGTCGGTGGCTGACTTGATCACCTTCCAGTCAGAGCTGATGCAGAAGACCGGTGCGGAAGCCAACCAGGTGGCGGCTCAGACGCGCACACTTATCCTGACTCTGGGCTTGATCGCGGTCACCATTGCCATCCTGTTCGCGGTGTGGGTCACCCGCAGCATCACACGTCCGCTGAACGAAGCGGTCGGTGTGGCCAACAGTCTGGCCGAGGGTGACCTGACCGTGCGTATCAAGGTCGATTCCAAGGACGAGACCGGGCAATTGCTGCAGTCGATGCAGGCGATGACCGAGAAATTGTCACAGGTGATCGGCGAGGTGCGCGGCTCGGCCGATGCCCTGTCCAGCGCGTCGGAAGAGGTGAGTGCGACGGCGCAGAGCATGAGTCAGGCTTCGAGTGAGCAGGCCGCTTCGGTGGAAGAGACCTCGGCATCGGTGGAGCAGATGAGTGCTTCCATCAACCAGAATGCCGAGAACGCCAAGATCACCAACGGTATGGCCGATGGCGCTTCGACCCAGGCCAACGAAGGCGGCCGCGCGGTGAAGGACACTGTATCCGCGATGAAGAGCATCGCCGATAAGATCGGCATCATCGACGACATCGCTTACCAGACCAATCTGCTGGCGCTGAACGCGGCCATCGAAGCGGCGCGTGCCGGCGAGCACGGCAAGGGCTTCGCGGTGGTCGCTGCCGAAGTGCGAAAACTGGCGGAGCGTTCACAGGTGGCAGCACAAGAGATCGGCGACGTGGCCAAGGGTAGTGTGGATCTGGCGGAGAAGGCAGGCAAGTTGCTGGACGAGATCGTGCCGGCCATCACCAAGACCAGCGACCTGGTGCAGGAGATCGCTGCAGCCTCTGAAGAGCAGTCTTCCGGCGTGGGCCAGATCAACACCGCGATGAGCCAGTTGAACCAGATCACGCAGCAGAACGCCTCCTCTTCCGAGGAACTGGCTGCGACCGCCGAGGAGATGAGCGGTCAGGCGGAGAACCTGCAGCAACTGGTCGGCTTCTTCCGTGTCGAGGGTGCCGCTGCCGCACCGGCAGTGCGCGCGGCGGGCAAGTCTGCCAGTGCACCTGTGGCCAAGGCCAAACCGGCGCAGCACAAGCCGCTCGCCACCGCGCAGGTGGACGAGAGCAACTTCCAGCGTTTCTGAGTAACAACGAGGTCGACCGGAAACGGTCGTCCCCGGTCTGGGCTTTCTCGCAGAGTCCAGTCCAGGGAAAAGAACAGGGCAGCAGTCGTACTGACGTGCCCGGCCACTAGGGAGAGAGAAATGGATGCATTGTTGGCACCGGGTATGGCCCTGATGGGACGCCTGAGATACGCACGCAAATTTGGCCTGATCAGTCTGATCTTCATGCTACCGATCGCGTTGCTCACCTATTTCTTCATCAACGAGGTCAACAACGGCATCCGTTTCTCCGAGAAGGAACAGCACGGCGTCGCCTATCTGGTACCGCTGAAAGAAGTGCTGTCCGACATGCAGCAGCACCGCGGCATGGCGGCCGCCATGCTGAACGGCGACAGTTCGTTCGTCGACAAGCTGGAAGCGAAACAGAAACACTTGCTGGAGCAAGCGGCACGTCTGGACGCGGTCAATGGCCGGCATGGCGAGGAACTTGGCGTCGCTGCTCAATGGAAGGCGATCAAGAGCGAATGGGACGGATTGCGCGGCAGGTTCACCGGTCTCAGCCCCAAGCAGAGTTTCATCGAACACACGGCGCTGATCGCCAAGGTGACTGGGCTGATGGTGGCGGTGGCGGACGGTTCCAACCTCACGCTGGATCCGGACCTCGACAGCTATTACCTGATGGACGCCATCGTCACTCGCCTGCCGGCCATGAGCGAGACACTGGGCCAAGCGCGCGCGGTGGGTTCCGGCGCGGCAGCGAAGGGCGGCGAGCCCGCAGTGGAAGTGCGCATCCGCCTGTCGGTGATGGAGAACGGCATCAATGAGCTGCTGTCGGCGGTCGAGCATTCGATCCACACCGCAGGCGGAGCCAGCCCGGAACTGGGCAAGCGTCTTGCTTCCGATCTGGATGCGGTCAGCTCGGTGACCAAGGGTTTCCTGCAGACCATGGAACAGCAACTGATCAAGGCGGAGCGCGTCAGCATCGATCCCAAGACCTATTTCGCCGAGTCGACCGCGGTGATCGATCAGGCATTCAAGCTGTACGACAAGCTGGCGCCGGAGCTGGACGGCCTATTGCAGGCGCGCATCGACGGTTACGTGTGGCGGCGCACGCTGGTGCTGAGCTTCCTCGGTGCGGTGTTGCTGCTGGCGTTCTACCTGTATGCCGGCTTCTACGGCTCGGTCACGCGCACCGTGTCCAGCCTGAACCGCGCTACCCGCGCCATGGCGGAGGGCCATCTGGACCAGCGCGCGGATGCGAGCGGCAAGGATGAGCTGGCCGAGGCGGCACGCAACTTCAACACCATGACCGACAAACTGGCACAGCTCATCAGCGAAGTGCGTACCTCGGCCGATGCCCTGTCCAGCGCGTCGGAAGAGGTGAGCGCGACCGCGCAGAGCATGAGCCAGGCATCGAGCGAGCAGGCCGCTTCGGTGGAAGAGACCTCGGCATCGGTGGAGCAGATGAGTGCTTCCATCAACCAGAACGCGGATAACGCAAAAGTCACCAACGGCATGGCGGAGTCGGCCTCGATTCAGGCTAATCAGGGCGGGCAGGCGGTGCAGGAGACGGTGAGCGCGATGAAGACCATCGCCGGCAAGATCGGCATCATCGACGACATCGCCTACCAGACCAACCTGCTGGCACTGAATGCGGCCATCGAGGCGGCGCGTGCCGGTGAGCAGGGCAAGGGCTTCGCCGTGGTGGCGGCCGAGGTGCGCAAACTGGCCGAACGTTCGCAAGTGGCAGCACAGGAGATTGGAGAACTCGCCTCCGGCAGCGTGAGCAAGGCGGAGCAGGCGGGCAAGTTGTTGCAGGAGATGGTGCCCAGCATCAACAAGACATCGGATCTGGTGCAGGAGATCGCCGCCGCCAGCAACGAGCAGAGCGCCGGCGCAGCGCAGATCAACACCGCGATGGGCCAGCTCAACCAGATCACGCAGCAGAACGCCTCGTCCTCTGAAGAGTTGGCGGCAACTGCAGAAGAGATGAGCGGCCAGGCGGAGAACCTGCAGCAACTGGTCAGTTTCTTCAAAGCAGAGCGCGTGGGCCAAATGGCTTGATGCCAGCAATCAAGACAGGAAGCGCAGGATGAATATGTTCGGAAATCTGAAGATCGGTGTGAAGCTGGGGGTCGGATTCGGTATCGCATTGTTGATGCTGGTGACGATTGGTGCAGCTTCGTTCAATACCTTCCGTCAGGCGAATGCACAGTGGGCCAGTTTCGAGGCGAACGACATCGCCAAGAAAGATCTGCTGGTGGTCGGCAATCGCGCGTTGGGCGACGCCATCCACCACTTCAAGAACTATGCTTTGCGCGGCGGGGAGTATGACAAGAAGTTCAGCGCCGACATCGCCGAGATCAAGCGTGTCACTGCAGACTATCGTGCCGTCTCCAAACTGTCGGCGCAGGAGCGCGCATTGCTGGACGAGATCGATGCGGCTGCGGATGCTTATCTGGCGGCGATGGCGAAACTGGTTGGCTTGCGAGCGCAAGGCCTGAGCATCGAGGCGATGGACAAGGGCATCAAGGGGGCGGACAAGCCCATCTATACCGCCTTCGTGAAGCTGCATGAACAGGTGAACAGTGATACTACCGTGGCATCGCACGAATTCGGCGCATTGCTGGACGATGCAAAGACCGTCACCGGCGTGACGGTGCTGGTCGCCGTGGCGTTGATGTCGACGCTGGCGGTGGCGATCACGCTGGCCATCACCCGGCCGATGCGTCAGGCGCTGGCCGTGGTGCAGCAGGTGTCCGGCGGCGACCTGAGCGCCAGGATCGAAGTGACGAGCCGCGACGAGACCGGCCAGTTACTGGCCGCGATGCAGGCGATGACGGAAAAACTGGCGCAGGTGATCGGCGAGGTGCGCGCTTCGGCCGACTCACTCTCCAGCGCATCGGAAGAGGTGAGCGCGACCGCGCAGAGCATGAGCCAGACTTCCAGTGAACAGGCAGCTTCGGTGGAGCAGACCAGCGCTTCGGTCGAGCAGATGAGCACAACGATCAACCAGAATGCGGACAACGCCAAGATCACCAACGGCATGGCGGAGAGCGCCTCCAAACAGGCCAACGAGGGCGGCGAGGCGGTGAAAGAAACCGTCTCGGCGATGAAGAGCATCGCCGACAAGATCGGCATCATCGACGACATCGCCTATCAGACCAACCTGCTGGCGCTGAACGCGGCGATCGAAGCGGCGCGTGCCGGTGAACACGGCAAGGGCTTCGCGGTGGTGGCGGCCGAAGTGCGCAAGCTGGCCGAGCGCAGCCAGCGCTCCGCACAGGAGATCGGCGAGATCGCGAAGGGCAGCGTGGGGTTGGCCGAACGGGCCGGCAAGCTGCTGGAAGAGATGGTGCCCAGCATCGGCAAGACCAGCGATCTGGTGCAGGAGATCGCCGCTGCCTCTGCCGAACAGTCCGCCAGCGTGGGGCAGGTCAATACCGCGATGAGTCAGTTGAACCAGATCACGCAGCAGAACGCATCAAGCAGCGAGGAATTGGCGGCGACTGCCGAGGAGATGAGCGGTCAGGCGGAGAACCTGCAGCAGTTGGTTTCCTTCTTCAAAGTGCCGGATTCGCAGCCTGTCCGGGCGGCGCACAGACAGCACCTGCCCGGACGCGCCAAGGTTTCCAGTGTCACGCCGTCTGCCGTGGCACTGGCGAGCCCGACGGCGCGCATCGAGGTCGACGCCGGCATCCTGACGCGCGGCATCGAGGCGCATGCGCAGTGGAAGATGAAGTTGCGTCGCTGCATGCATAACCATGCCGAATGCGCCGATCCGGCAGTGGTGGAGAAGGATCATGTGTGCGACCTGGGCAAGTGGATACACGGCGCGGGACGCAAACTGGAGTCGGACCGCATGTTCATCGAGCTGCGTCAGGAACATGCCGCCTTCCATCAATGCGCGGCCAGTGTCATCCGCGCCATCCTGAGCGGTCGCGAAGCCGAGGCGGAGCGCATCATGGAAGGTGAATATGCACGGGTATCCAAACAGGTGGTCACGCAGTTGATGCATCTGCGCCAGCGGGCGGCAAGCTCTGACGCATCCGCGGGGTAAGACTGGTGGAAGTTACATATAAGAACGATCGGCGGCACCATGCCGTACGAGAGGAGGAGCGATGCAAGTTTGCCGGAATGTGAACGCAGTGATGCAGCGCTCGAACGAGATGTCCGGCATCGTGGCGATCAACGAAGACATCAAGCAGGTCATGCGCATCGCCGGCCAGATCAACCTGGCGGCCATCAACGCGATGCTGATCGCCAACAAGATCGGGCGCGGGCGCAGCGGCTTCAGCGTGGTGTCGGCCGAACTGCGCGCTTTCAGTCGTCGCCTGAGCGAAGCGATGACCCTGCTGATGGCGCAGATCTCCGATCTGGTGCGCGAGATGGCGGTCATGATCCGCATGCGCAAGATGATGCGCCTGCGATTGGAGGCACGGCAGTCTGCCGCCCACTATGTGCATTGGGATGAGGTGTTGCGCGACAAGTCGGCAGAACTTCAACACACCTGCACGGCCATCGTCGACTTCCGCAGTTCACTGCTGCAATCGGTGGGACGGGCCAACAAACTGTGTGCGATGGGCCTGTCGCTGTCCTACTCGGCCAAGGTCGAGGCGGTCTACGGTGGAGACCAGATCGCTGCCTTGCGCCAAGTCTCGCAGGATGCGGAATCGGCCATCGACACCATCCTGTCCACCCTGAAACACATTGCCAAACAACTGGAGGCAGCGCGATGAAGACGATACATGCCATATATGAAGACGGTGATCACCGCTGGCTGGCGATCGCACGCGATCCGGCCAAACAGGGGTTTCTGATCGACACCAACGAATATCTGGTGCTGAATGGCGAGCAGGCGCTGCTGACCGACCCGGGCGGGATGGAGATCTTCCCGGCGGTGTTTTCGGCGATCAGCACCGAGTTCGATCCGCGCAACATCCAGTGGCTGTTCGCCTCGCACCAGGATCCGGACATCATCTCGTCGCTTTCGCTGTGGCTGGATTTCAACCCGCAGCTGCGCTGCTACCTGAGCTGGCTGTGGGGTTCGTTCGTGCCGCATTTCGGCGGCGACGACAAGACCTTCGTCAGCATCCCGGACGAGGGCATGGATATCCTGCTCGGTAATCTGCGATTGCAGGCGGTGCCGGCGCATTACCTGCATTCCTCCGGCAACTTTCATCTGTACGACGCGAAGGCGAAGTTGTTGTTCAGCGGCGACGTGGGGGCGGCCCTGCTGCCGCCGGAGATGGATGGCCTGTTCGTGCAGGATTTCGACAAGCATATCCGCCATGCCGAGGGTTTCCACCGGCGCTGGATGGGTTCGAACGAGGCCAAGCTGGACTGGTGCGAACGTGCCAGCCGGATGCAGATCGACATGCTGTGTCCGCAGCACGGTGCGATCTATCAGGGCAAGGATGTGGAACGTTTCATCAACTGGTTCGCAGAATTGCCTGTGGGCACAGGTGTAAGCGGCAGGTGACGGGAGGCGGTATGGAAATGCGAGCGTATTGGCGCGCGTTAATCAGTATCGGGAACGGTGTGGCTGTGTTGCAGGCACGGACGCAGCAGGTGGGCATGAACAAGGCGGTGCTCAATGTCGAACGCTATCTGCCAGCAGGCGGGCATTGTGAACTGGCCTTGATGCCACCCAGGGAATATCCGGACGGAGAGATACGACAGGTGCGCGGGCGCGCGGAGATATTGACCAGCGTGCTGGCCTCGGAGCAGTTCAAGATCACCGTGCGCTGGCTGGATATGGACGACAACAGCAAGCGGCTGCTGGATGAGAAACTCCAAGCTGCATCAAAAAAGTGAGAACCGGCATCATGCACCCACCAGTATTGAGCGATCAGGAATTTCGCCAGTTTCAGACAATGATCTACGACATTGCCGGCATCAGCCTGTCTGATGCGAAAAAACCGCTGGTTAGCGGACGTCTGGCCAAACGTGTGAAAGAGCACGGAGTCGGCAGCTATGGCCAATATTTCAGCATCCTGATGCAGAAGGATCAGCGCGCCGAGTTGCAGGTGGCCATAGACTTGCTGACCACCAATGAGACCTATTTCTTCAGGGAGCCGAAGCATTTCGACCTGTTGCGACAGCAAGTGGCGGTGTTACAGCGTCCCGGCAGACCGCTGCGCATATGGAGCGCGGCCAGTTCTTCGGGTGAGGAAGCTTATACCATCGCCATGGTGCTGGCCGATGTGCTGGGCGACAGCGCGTGGGAGGTGGTCGGGTCGGATATCAGCACGCGTGTGCTGGAAACCGCGCGCAGAGGGCATTACCCGATGAAGCGCATCGAAGGTATCCCCAAAAATTACTTGAGCAAGTTCTGTCTGAAAGGCGTGGGGCCGCAGGAGGGGACATTCCTGATAGATCGCAGCTTGCGCAGTCGCGTGTCTTTCCAGCAGGCCAACCTGAACGAAGCGCTACCCAAGCTGGGTGAGTTCGATGTTATCTTCTTGCGCAACGTGATGATCTACTTCGATATGGAGACCAAGCGTGAAGTGGTGGCGCGCATGCTGCCTTTGCTGCGCCCCGGCGGCTATTTCATCGTCAGTCATTCCGAGAGTCTGAACGGCATCTCGGACGCGCTCCGCGTCGTTACGCCATCCATATACCGCAAGCCTGATGCATAAGAAGCCCGATCATGTGATCGAGATATTCCTGTCACCGGGTGATTTTTACTTCGGCGACAGGGATACGCGTATCCGCACGGTGCTGGGTTCGTGTGTGTCGATCGCGGTGTGGCATCCGGCCAAACTGATAGGAGGTATGTGTCATTACATGCTGCCGACGCGCGGCAAGAAGCATAGCGGCGAGCTGGACGGAAAATATGCCGACGAGGCGATGGAGTTATTCATGCGCGAGATCCGCGCCGCCAACACGCGGCCTGCTGAATACCAGGTCAAGATATTCGGGGCCGGCAACATGTTCCCGCAGGCCGGCAATCACGGTTGCATACGCTGCACGCCCGATATTGCGCATTCGAAGCCGGAAGGGGTTTGCCCCAAGGTGCATTGCCGTAACCGGCAGGTAGCTTACTACCTGGTACAGAAACACGGCTTTTCCATCCATGCAGAACACTTGGGCGGACATGGGCATCGCCAGTTGCTGTTTGACATCTGGAGCGGCGATGCATGGATGAAACATGTGCCAGCCTCGATAGCGCAGATTCCGATTCGGGAGATCAATAATTAAATGAGCAAGATACGTGTATTGATCGTGGATGACTCCGCCGTGGTACGGCAGGTGCTGACGGCCAAGCTGTCGGCCGATCCGGCGATCGAGGTCATCGGCGTGGCGTCCGATCCGGTGTTCGCGCTGGACAGGATGAACAAGGACTGGCCGGACGTGCTGGTGCTGGATGTGGAGATGCCGCGCATGGACGGCATCACCTTCCTCAAGAAGATCATGGCCGAGCATCCGACGCCGGTGGTGATCTGCTCCACGCTGACCGAGAAGGGGGCCGAGACCACCCTGCAGGCGCTGTCGGCCGGGGCGGTGAGCATCGTCACCAAGCCCAAGATCGGACTCAAGCATTTCCTGGAAGATGCCTCGGACAATCTGGTGGCTACCGTCAAGGCGGCGGCACGTGCCAACCTGCGCCGGCCGAATGTGAACAGTTGTCCGTTGCCGGTCGCGCCCAAGCTGACTGCAGATGCTGTTTTGTCCGCCTCCGCTAGTCATGCGATGGCGCAGACCACCGAGGCAGTTGTGGCGATCGGCACCTCCACCGGCGGCACGCAGGCGCTGGAAGCCGTGCTCACCAAACTGCCGCGCGTCAGCCCGGGCATCGTCATCGTGCAGCACATGCCTGAGAAGTTCACCGAGGCGTTCGCCAACCGCCTGAACGGTATCTGCCAGATCGAGGTGCGCGAGGCGAAGAGCGGCGACCGCGTGGTGCCCGGACTGGCTCTGATCGCGCCCGGCGGCAAGCACATGCTGCTCAAGCGCAGCGGCGCGCAATACCACGTGGACGTGGTGGACGGGCCGTTGGTCAATCGTCACCGGCCCTCGGTCGATGTGCTGTTCCGTTCCGCGGCCAAATGTGCCGGAGCCAACGCGCTGGGCATCATCATGACCGGTATGGGCGATGACGGCGCGCGCGGCCTGAAGGAAATGCGCGAGGCGGGTGCCAGGACCATCGCCCAGGACGAGGCGAGTTGCGTGGTGTACGGCATGCCCAAGGAGGCGGTCAAACTGGATGCGGTGGACCGTATCATGCCTCTGGGGGAGATCCCTCACGTCATAATGTCGGTCGGGTTCAACCCATAGCGTGATGGCAGTCGTTTTTTCTGTATGTCACGGACAGCGTTTTCCCTTTCGCAAGCCGCCGTTTTCCAGTACAGTGGCGGCGTTTTAACCACACTACGAGCCGACTATCATGAGTACTAAAGGGCAACAATTACAAGACCCGTTCCTGAACGCATTGCGCAAGGAACATGTGCAGGTCGCAATCTATCTGGTCAACGGAATCAAACTGCAAGGTCAGATCGATTCGTTCGACCAGTATGTGGTGCTGTTGAAGAACACCGTCACGCAGATGGTCTACAAGCACGCCATCTCTACCATCGTCCCGGCACGCGCCATCTCCATTCCTTACGACGAACAGTGATGTCGGAATCAACGACTGCGCCCAATACGGCGGTATTGGTCAGTCTTGATTTTGGCGCACCGGACTACGCCGAGAGTCTGGAAGAACTCCGTTTGCTCGCTGAAAGTGCAGGGGTGGAAGTCCTTGCGCTGATCGAAGGGAAACGCCAGCGGCCCGACCCCGCCACGTTTGCAGGCAGCGGCAAGGTGGATGAGATCGCTGCCACAGTCGAGGAACTTGAAGCCCCGCTGGTCATCTTCAATCACGACCTGTCTCCCGCGCAGATGCGCAACTTGACCGCAAAACTGCAGGCGCGCGTGATCGATCGCACTATGCTCATCCTTGATATCTTCGCTTTGCGTGCGCAGAGCCATGAGGGCAAGGTGCAGGTCGAACTGGCCCAGCTCAAATACTTGTCCACCCGGCTGGTCGGTATGAATATGGATATGGGGCAGCAGAAGTTCGCCGTGGGTGCACGCGGCCCCGGGGAAACGCAGCTGGAACTGGACAGGCGCAAGCTGGATCGCAGAATGCATCTGCTCAATGAACGCCTGAAACAGCTCAAGCGTCATCGTGCGCTGCAACGCAAAGCCCGCAATCGTTCCGATGTGCTGTCGGTTTCGATCGTGGGCTACACCAATGCCGGCAAATCCACCTTGTTCAATAAGCTGACCAATGCCGGCGTCTATGCTGCCAATCAGCTATTTGCAACGCTGGATACCACCGCACGAAAGATGTTCCTGCAGGGTGACAGCCCTTGTCAGGTGGTGCTGTCCGATACGGTGGGCTTCATCCGGCATCTGCCGCACGGGCTGGTGGCCGCCTTCCGCAGTACGCTGGAAGAGACGGCTCAGGCCGATCTGCTGCTGCATGTGGTGGATGTGAACAGCCCGGAACGCAACGATCAGGTGGCTGAAGTGAACAAGGTGCTAAAGGAAGTCGGGGCACAGGATATTCCCCAGATAGTGATCTATAACAAGATCGATTTGCAGGGCTTGGCGCCGGATGTCAGGCGCGATGAGTATGGTAATATCGCGGCCATTCATTTGAGTGCAAAAACAGGCGCCGGCATAGATGCTTTGCGCGATGCGCTGACAGAGGTTCGGGATACACCGACTGAGCAAAAACCGGCCGAAGCCTGGCATCCTTTGAACAATCATTGACTGGAAAGTGTGAGGAATTATGGGATTGAATGATCCGCAGTGGGGAAAGAACAATAATGGTGGGCCGCCCGATCTGGAAGAGGTAGTGCGCAACCTGAATCGCAAGATCGAATCTATCTTCGGTGGCCGCGGTAACTCCTCGCCCAAGACCGGTGGTGGCGGCAATGTCAGTGGCGGAATGGGTATCGGTCTGATCGTGCTGATCGTGGCATTGATCTGGGTCGCCAGCGGCTTCTACATCGTGGACGAAGGTCAGCGCGGCGTGGTGCTGCGCTTCGGCAAACAGGTCGAGACGACCGAGGCCGGTCCGCGCTGGCACCTGCCTTATCCCGTTGAAACAGTTGAGATCGTTCACCTGAGTCAGGTCCGTACGATCGAGGTTGGTTATCGCGACAACGTGAAGAACAAGGTGCTGAGAGAATCGCTGATGCTGACTGACGATGAGAACATCATCGACATCCAGTTCGCCGTGCAATATTTCCTGAAAGACCCAGGTGCCTATCTGTTCAACAACCGCAATCCGGACGAGAATGTGCGCCAGTCTGCCGAAACCGCGATCCGCGAAGTCGTCGGTCGCAGCAAGATGGACTTTGTGCTGTACGAAGGTCGTGAAGAGGTCGCAGGAGAAACCACGCGTCTGATGCAGGATATCCTTGATCGCTACAAGTCCGGCATCATCATCAGCAAGCTGACCATGCAGAACGCGCAGCCGCCAGAGCAGGTGCAAGCCGCTTTCGACGACGCTGTGAAGGCTGGTCAGGACAGGGAGCGCCAGAAGAACGAGGGTCAGGCTTACGCCAATGATGTGGTGCCCAAGGCCAAGGGTGCGGCAGCGCGCCTGATGGAAGAGGCTTCCGGCTATAAACAGAGTGTGATCGCGAATGCCGAGGGTGATGCCAGCCGCTTCAAGCAGGTTCTGGCTGAATACGAGAAGGCACCGAAGGTCACGCGCGAGCGCATGTATATAGACATGATGCAGCAGATCATGACCAGCAGCAGCAAGGTAATGATCGACCAGAAGAATGGCAATGGCAGCCTGCTTTATCTGCCGCTGGATAAATTGATGCAGCAAACGGGGGCTGTTGCGACGCCTCAGTCGGCGTCCAAGTCCGCCGAGCAGGCACCTATTTCGGAGTACATGCCGCAACGCGCGCGTGAATTGCTGATTGGCCGCGAACGGGAGGCACGCTAAATGAGTATAAAAATGAGAAATATGCTGGTGGGTGCGATCATCGCTTTGATCTTGCTGAGTATGAGCACTTTCGTGGTGGATCAGCGTCAAGCCGCTATCGTGTTCCAGTTGGGTGAAGTGATGCGTCTGGATACGACACCGGGCCTCAAGTTCAAATTGCCGCTGGTGCAGAACGTGCGCTTTTTCGACTCGCGTATCCTGACTTTGGATGCGGCCGAGCCGGAACGTTTCATCACGGCCGAGAAGAAGAACGTGCTGGTCGATTCCTACGTCAAGTGGCGCATCTTCGATGTCAAGCAGTACTACATCAGTGTGGGCGGCGACGAGGCGCGTGCGCAGACACGCCTGATGCAGACGGTCAATTCCGCCCTGCGTGAGGAGTTCGGCAAGCTGACCATCCATGATGTGGTGTCCGGCAAGCGCGACGAGCTGATGCGTGTGGTGCAGGAGAAGACCGACGGTGACGCGCGCAAGATCGGCGTGGAAGTGCTGGACGTTCGCCTGAAGCGCGTCGATTTCCCGGTGGAGATCAGCGGCTCAGTTTATAGCCGTATGGAAGCAGAACGTAAGCGTGTCGCAAACGAGCTGCGCGCGACCGGTAATGCCGAGAGCGAAAAGATCCGCGCCGATGCCGACAAGCAGCGTCAGGTGATCTTGGCCAATGCCTACCGCGATGCGCAGAAGATCAAGGGTGAGGGTGATGCGAAAGCGACAGCCTTGTATGCCGCCGCCTTCGGCCGCAATACGGAATTCTTCTCCTTCTATCGCAGTCTGGAAGCTTACAAGCAGACTTTCAAGGACAAGGGTGATGTGATGGTGATCGACCCGAGTTCCGCTTTCTTCAAATACCTGAAGAATTCCGGAAAGAGTGCGCAGTAGTAGACGATGCTTGAATTCTGGCTGGCGGCGCTGGGCTTGATGTTGGTGTTGGAAGGCTTGATGCCTTTCGTGTTTCCAAAGCCCTGGCGCCAGACGCTGCGTAACCTTTCGCAGTGGCATGACGGCCAGGTGAGGTTCCTCGGTTTGACGCTCATGCTGAGCGGTTTACTACTGATTTACTGGATAAACTGAAAATGAAATGGTTGTTGCCTGAATTCATCCAGGACATGTTGCCTGAAGAAGCATGGCGCATTGAAGAAATGCGTCGTGAAGTGCTTGAGCTGATGCGCCGATCCGGCTATCAGCTGGTTGCACCGCCTTTGATCGAGTATTCCGATTCCCTGTTGATCAGCGACAGCACAGATATGGATCTGCGCACGTTCAAACTGGTCGACCAACTGAGCGGACGAACTCTGGCGTTGCGTGCAGACATTACGCCGCAAGTGGCGCGTATCGATGCCCATTTGCTCAATCGTCAGGGTGTGGCGCGACTGTGCTATGCGGGTAACGTGGTGCATACCCAACCCTCCGGTCTGATGCGCACGCGCGAGCCTTTGCAGATCGGTGCTGAGCTGTACGGACACACCGGTATCGAAAGCGATCTGGAGATCCAGGCGCTGATGCTGCAATGTCTGGCGCTGCTGGACATAAAGCAGGTACATCTCGATCTGGGGCATGTCGGCGTATTTCATGCACTGCTTGAAGGAATCGACATCAGTGACGAACTGGAACAGTCGCTGTTCGTCGCCTTGCAGCAAAAGGATGTGCCGACGATAAGTGCCTTGGCACAGTCTTTGCCGAAAGATACACAAACATCATTGCTGGCATTGCCGCATCTGTATGGTGGTGTCGATGTTATCGAGCGCGCCCGCAGCCAGTTGCCCAAGTTGCCAGCTGTTGTTTCCGCATTGGATGACCTGCAGCGCGCAGCAATTAGCCTGAACGGAAAAGTGGATAGCATCGGCATCGATCTGGCCGAGTTGCGCGGTTATCACTATCACAGCGGTATGGTGTTCGCTGCCTACCATGCGGGTAGCCATGATGCGATCGCTGTCGGTGGCCGATACGATGACTTGGGTAAAGACTTCGGTCGTGCACGCCCTGCGACAGGCTTCAGCATGGACTTGCGTCAACTGCATGGCTTGCAGCCACTGCAGGCGTTGCCGAAAACCGTCCACGCACCGTATCGTCAGGATGCAGCGCTTGATGCAGCCATAGCCGAACTGCGCGGGCAGGGGGAGATCGTCGTGATCGATCTGCTGGGCGATGCTGCTTTGCATGCTGAATTGAATTGCGACCGCGAGCTGATCCAGCAGGATGGCAAGTGGGTCGTGGTCGAAATGAAGAACTGAAATCCGGAACAGGAATAGATATGTCAAAGAACGTAGTAGTGATCGGTACCCAATGGGGCGATGAAGGCAAGGGCAAGGTAGTCGACTGGCTGACCGACCATGCACAAGGCGTGGTGCGTTTTCAGGGCGGTCACAATGCCGGTCATACACTGGTCATCGGCAAAGAGAAAACCGTGCTGCACCTGATCCCGTCCGGCATCCTGCGCGACAACGTCATGTGCTACATCGGCAATGGCGTGGTGGTTTCCCCGGCCGCTTTGCTCAAAGAGATGGATATGCTGGCTGCGGCTGGCGTTCAGGTTTATGAGCGTCTGCGTATCTCCGAGGCTTGCCCGTTGATCCTGCCATACCACGAGGCTTTGGATAAGGCGCGTGAGGTCGCTAAAGGCGCGGGCAAGATCGGCACAACAGGACGAGGTATCGGCCCAGCCTACGAGGACAAAGTAGCGCGCCGCGCCATCCGTTTGCAGGACCTGTTCCACCGCAAGCGCTTTGCTGCCAAGTTGGGCGAAGTGCTGGACTATCACAACTTCGTACTGAAGAACTACTTCAAGGCCGAGACGGTCGACTTCAATAAGACCATGGATGACGCTCTGGCTTTGGCAGAACGTATACAGCCGCTGGTGCTGGATGTGCCGCGTGCACTTTACGAAGCGAACAAAGCGGGCCAGAACCTGCTGTTCGAAGGTGCACAGGGCGCATTGCTGGATATCGACCACGGCACATATCCTTATGTGACATCGAGCAACTGCATCGCCGGTGCGGCATCTGCCGGCAGTGGCGTTGGCCCGCAGAGTCTGAATTATGTGCTGGGCATCACCAAGGCCTATACCACTCGTGTCGGTTCCGGTCCGTTTCCGACCGAGCTGTACGATGCGGAAAGCAAACAGGACCCGATCGGCAAGATGCTGGCCGAGAAGGGCCATGAGTTCGGTTCCACCACCGGCCGTGCCCGTCGCTGTGGCTGGTTCGATGCGGCGGCTCTCAAGCGTGCCATCCAGATCAACGGCGTGTCCGGTCTGTGCGTGACCAAGCTGGATGTGATGGACGGCATGGAGAAGGTGCGGATCGGTGTGGGTTACAAGATCGGCGTGCAGTTCAGCGACATCCTGCCGGTCGGTTCCGAATCGCTGGACGGCTGCGAAGCCGTGTACGAAGACATGCCGGGCTGGAGTGACAGCACGGTGGGGGTGAAGCGTTACGAAGAGCTGCCAGTGGAAGCGCGCAACTATCTGCAACGCATCGCCGAGATCTGCGAAGTGCCGGTTGATATGGTTTCTACCGGTCCGGATCGTGATGAAACCATCGTACTGCGCCATCCGTTTGAGGTCTGAGCGGGTGCAGTTGATGGGAAAAATAAATACGCATCGCGTGAGCGGTGCGTATTTTTGTTTGAATAATAGTGTTCCGCAAAACAAAAACGGCTCGCTTTCGCGAACCGTCTTGTTCAAAATTGGTGCCCAGAAGAGGACTCGAACCTCCACACCTTGCGGCACACGGACCTGAACCGTGCGCGTCTACCAATTCCGCCATCTGGGCAATGCAACAACGGCGCGCACTTTAATTGCAATAGGACTCTCTGTCAATGACGAAAAAGAAAAAAAACATCCGCGAACTCGATCCTTTCCTGGAGCGTGAACGCGAACAATATGAACATCCCCTGCCCAGCCGCGAATATATCCTGCAGATACTGGCAGAGAAGGGCGTGCCACTGGAACAGGATGACCTGATCGCGCTGCTGCAGATCGAGCACGACGAAGAAGAACTGTTCATCCGCCGTTTGCGCGCCATGGAGCGTGACGGCCAGACCATGCGTAACCGCAAACGCGCCATCTGTGTGATGGACAAGCTGGATCTGATCAAGGGTAAGGTGCAAGGACATCCGGACGGATTCGGCTTCCTCATCCCCGAAGACGGCAGTGCCGATCTGGTATTGAGTGCAAAAGAGATGCACAACGCCCTGCACGGCGACACCGTGATGGCACGTGTCGCGGGTGAAGACCGGCGTGGACGTCGTGAGGCCAAGATCGTAGAAGTGCTTGAACACGCTAACGTCCATGTGGTTGGCCGTCTATATGAGGAACACGGTATCCAGTTCGTGGTGGCCGAGAACCGCCGTATCAGCCAGGATATCCTTGTGGCCGCGGGCGGTGCAGGCGGAGCCAAGGCCGGGCAGGTGGTCATGCTTGAGATACTGCAACAGCCTTCCAAACATGCCCAGCCCATCGGCCGCATCGTGGAAGTGTTGGGAAACTATGCAGATCCCGGTATGGAGATCGAGATCGCCTTGCGCAAGCATGATCTGCCGAATGAGTTCCCGCATGATGCCAAACATCAGGCCGAGCGATTCGCCCCTGTTGTGCAGCCTGCTGACTATGCGGGCCGTGAAAGCGTCAAACATCTGCCGCTGGTCACCATCGACGGTGAGACGGCGCGTGATTTCGATGACGCGGTGTATTGCGAACCCAGCGGCAACGGCTTCCGTCTGGTGGTGGCCATTGCCGATGTGAGTTCGTATGTGCAGCCGGGGGATGCGCTGGATACGGAGGCGATCAATCGCGGCAACTCGGTGTACTTCCCGCGTCGCGTGATTCCAATGCTGCCGGAAGAACTGTCAAACGGACTGTGCTCCTTGAATCCCAACGTGGATCGTCTGTGCATGGTGTGCGATATGCAGATCAGTGCGGAAGGGGAGATCGGTGAATACCGTTTCTATCCTTCAGTGATGTTCTCTCATGCCCGTCTGACCTATACCCAGGTGGCAGATATGCTGGCCGATCCAAAGGGTGAAGATGCGCAAAAATACGCAGAAATATTGCCGCACATCAACAACCTGTACAAACTGTTCCAGACCTTGTTGCAAGCGCGTGCCAAACGCGGTGCCATCGATTTCGAGACAGTCGAGACGCAGATGATCTTCAATGATCAGGGCAAGATCGAAAAGATCGTGCCGGTGATCCGCAACGATGCGCACAAACTCATCGAAGAATGCATGCTGGCAGCCAACGTGTGTGCCGCAGCTTTTTTGAATGAGCACAAGCATCCAGTGTTGTACCGTGTGCATGAAGGACCGACACCTGAGAAACTGGAAACAGTGCGCGAATTCTTCAAGGAGTTCGGCTTGGAACTAGGCGGTGGTGATGATCCGCAAGCAGGAGATTATTCCGCGTTGCTGAAGCAGATCAAAGGTCGTCCGGATGCTGGCTTGCTACAGACTGTGATGCTGCGTTCGCTTCGTCAAGCCGTGTACGCCCCGGACAACCACGGTCACTTCGGCCTGGGTTATGAAGCCTACGCGCACTTCACCTCACCCATCCGTCGTTACCCGGACCTGCTGGTGCACCGCGCCATCAAGGCCGTGCTGCAAAACAAACAGTACAAACCCAAGCTTAAATGGGCTGAGTTGGGTGTGCATTGTTCCATGACAGAACGTCGTGCCGACGACGCCACGCGCGATGTGGAAGCCTGGCTCAAGTGCTTCTATATGCGCGACCATCTGGGAAGCGTGTTCGACGGCACCATCTCTTCAGTCACCGGCTTCGGCTTGTTCGTGTCGCTCGACGATCTGTATGTGGAAGGCTTGGTACACGTGTCAGAACTGGGGGCAGACTATTACCACTTCGATGCAACCAAACATCAGATGTCGGGTGAACGTACCGGCAAACGCTATCGTTTGGGCGATCGTGTAAAAGTAAAAGTAGTACGCGTGGACATGGAAAGCACAAAGATCGATTTCGTGCTGGAAGGTGAGACACAATCTGGCGAATCGAATGCTGCCGGCGTGGATGTAGGTGCTTGGGGCGGCGCAAAGAAGAAGCCGGTGAAGGCTGCGCCGTCAGAAAAGCAGGCCAGATCTGCCGGTAAGAGCGGCAAGGGAGCAAAACGTCATGGCTGAGTCACGCATCATCCACGGCTTCCATGCAGTCACGGCACGCATACGCCAGAACGCAGATAGCGTCTTTGAAGTTTTTGTCGATACGCAGCGCAAGGATCCGCGTGCCCGCGATCTGCTCAAGCTGGCAGAGAGCAACGGCGTGCGTGTGATCCAGGCTGATGCGAAGCGTCTGGATGGCATGGCCGGTAATGGTCGCCATCAAGGTGTCGCAGCCCGCGTCAATGCGACGCAGAAAGTGCAGCATCTGGACGATGTGCTGGATACGCTGACCGAACCGGCCTTGATCCTGGTGCTGGATGGCGTGCAGGATCCGCACAATCTGGGCGCTTGCCTGCGCAGTGCCGATGCCTTTGGCGTGCATGCCGTGATCGCCCCCAAGGACAGGGCAGTGGGCATCAATGCCACGGTGGAAAAGGTCGCCTGCGGCGCAGCGCATACCGTGCCCTTCATCACTGTCACCAATCTGGCACGTACCCTGCGCGAATTGCAGGAGAGAGATATCTGGGTGGTCGGCATGGCTGGAGAAGCCGAGACTTTGCTGGGTGATGTCAAACATAGCGGCGGCATTGCTTTGGTATTGGGGGCGGAAGGAGAAGGCATGCGCCGTCTGACGCGCGATACCTGCGATCAACTGGCCCGCATCCCGATGATGGGCAGCGTGGAGAGCCTGAACGTATCGGTCAGCACCGGCATCTGCCTGTATGAAGCCAGAGCAATGAGGTCAGCAGGGAATTGACCGTGACGAACGACGCCATGCAGAAATTCGACTTTTCGATCCGCACCCGCGATGGGCAGCATATCGTCAGCGTGGTGATCGCGGGCCGTGACCAGCAGGATGCCGAGCGCAAGTTGAACCAGATGTACCGCTACTGCGAAGTGCTGACCTGCGAGATCCGCAAACAGGAAGACCATAGGCCGCAGCAAGCGATGTCGGTGGAAGACATCATCACGCTGATATCGAAATAAGTCGCTTATTCGATGAAGCCGTCGGCCAGCAATTCATCAAGCAGGGCATCATAATCCTGCGCTCCTCGGCTGGCCGGGGCGTGTTCGAAGATGGTTTTGTTCAGGGCAGGGCTTTCGGCCAGACTCACATTTTCCGCGATATAGGTCTTACACACGTCTGTTCCGAACAGCGTCTGGGCTTGTTCCAACACATCCCAAGCCATGCGCCGCCTGCGATCGAAACGCGTCAACAGGTAACGCCGGCTCACGCGTCTTTTCAGAACGGGTTCCAGCGCGTTGAGCGTCTTTTCAATCTGGCGTGCGCCCTGCAGTGAAAGGTGGTCGGCCGAGATCGGTACGACCAGACCGTCGCTGGCAAAGATGGCATTCAGGGACATGACGCCGATCAGTGGGCTGCAATCCATGATCAGCGGATTCTCTGCAGAGCCGAACTTTTCTGCCTTGATCGCCGAATTGAGGCGGTTCACCACATTGAAACCTTTGCCATACAGCACGTCGACTTTGGCCAGCTCGTTGTGGGATGGAATCAGCGTGATGCCGCTGTCCGAGGTGCGCAGCAGATCGCGCAGCGGACGGTTGAGCTGGAACAGGGAAAGCAGAGTTTCGTGCCCGTTGCGCGCGGCAGTTCCGGTGATGGAACTGAATTGGGCTTGCGGATCGAGGTCGAAGGCGTGCGGTTTGCGCCCCCGCTTGTGCAGCGCGGCCGCGAGATTCAGTGCAGTGGTGGTTTTACCGACGCCGCCCTTCTGGTTGAATACGGCAATGATGCTCATGGATGATTAGCGCAGCAGCTCCTCGATCTTGCGGTTGGCCTGCTGCAGCTTGCGGAACAGTGCATTGAGCAGCGCCTTGTCCATATAGCTGCGACTCTCGGGCGTCAATTTGCCGATATCGGATTTCTTGATCTCGGCGGCGATGACTTCTCCTTCTGCGATCACGGTGGCGGAACGTGATGCAGCCTCGCCGGCAAAGAAAGTACTTTCCCCAATGCATTCGCCGCTATGGATGAGGGCCACCTCGTTGTCGCGGACATGCACGCTGGCACGTCCGAACAGTACGACGAAGAATGAATTGATCTCATCTCCTTCGGAGGTCAGCTTGTCGCCTTCGGTGAATGTGTGGATAGTGGCCAGTTCGGCGATCGGGCGAAGTTGCTCGCTGGGTATGGGGTCGAAGAACGAGCATTTGCGAATCTCATTGAAACTATCCGAAGCGACATCGTCGAGAC
>JBDRPZ010000090.1:0-3423 GCA_043826585.1 Pseudomonadota bacterium | reverse complement strand
CGCTTCACCACCGAACTTCTTGGTCAATACAATGGTGATCGCCGCTGTCAGCGTGGTCTTGCCGTGGTCAACGTGGCCGATCGTGCCGACGTTTACGTGCGGTTTGGTACGTTCAAATTTGCTCTTTGCCATGATATTTCGTCCTTAATCTAAAATTATTTCTTGTTCATGATCGCTTCGGCGACATTCTTCGGCGCTTCGGCATAGTGCTTGAATTCCATGGTGTACGTCGCACGACCCTGTGTCGCCGAGCGCAACGCGGTGGAATAACCGAACATCTCAGCCAGCGGCACTTCCGCCTTGACCGACTTGCCTCCGCCGGCCATGTCGTCCATGCCCTGCACCATGCCGCGACGAGAGGACAAGTCCCCCATCACCGTGCCGGTGTAGTCTTCAGGCGTTTCCACCTCAACCGCCATCATAGGCTCCAGCAGAACCGGACTGGCCTTGCGCATACCATCCTTGAATGCCATGGATGCGGCCATCTTGAACGCATTCTCGTTCGAGTCCACATCGTGATAAGAGCCGTCAAACAATGTGACCTTGACGTCTTCGATCGGATAACCAGCCAGTACACCGTTGGGCAGAGTTTCGCGCAGACCTTTTTCGACCGCGGGGATGAATTCGCGCGGAACGGTACCACCCTTGATCGCATCCACGAATTCAAAGCCCTTGCCAATCTCATTCGGCTCCATCTTGATCCATACGTGACCGTACTGACCTCGACCGCCTGTCTGCTTGGCATATTTGCCTTCGACTTCGACTGTCTTCTTGATCGCTTCGCGATAGGCCACCTGAGGCGCACCGACGTTAGCTTCGACGCCGAACTCACGCTTCATACGATCCACCAGAATCTCGAGGTGCAACTCACCCATACCAGACATGATGGTCTGGCCGGACTCTTCGTCGGTACGAACACGGAAGGAAGGATCCTCCGCCGCCAAACGGCCCAAGGCGATACCCATCTTCTCCTGGTCTGCTTTAGTCTTCGGCTCAACGGCAACGTGAATCACCGGATCCGGGAATACCATGCGCACCAAAATGATCGGGTCAGCAGTACTACACAAGGTCTCACCGGTAGTCACTTCTTTCAAGCCGATACAAGCAGCGATGTCGCCCGCCAGAATCTCATCAACCTCGATTCTTTCGTTAGCGTGCATCTGCACGATACGACCGATGCGCTCTTTTCTACCCCTAACGGAGTTATAGACGGTATCGCCTTTTTTCAGCACACCGGAATACACGCGCACGAAGGTCAATTGCCCCACGAACGGGTCAGTCATCAGCTTGAAGGCCAGCGCAGAGAAGCTTTCCTCATCATCAGCCTTACGGGTCAGCGGCTCGCCCTCCTCCGACTCGCCTTCCACATCAGGAATGTCGGCAGGTGACGGCATGAACTGAATGACCGCGTCCAGCATGCGCTGCACACCCTTGTTCTTGAATGCGGATCCGCACAGCATCGGCTGAATCTCACAAGCGATGGTGCGGATGCGCAGACCCGACACGATCTCTTCTTCTGTCAGATCGCCATTTTCCAGATAGTTGTTCATCAACTCTTCCGATGCCTCGGCAGCCGACTCGACCATCTTGTTGCGCCACTCGGCAGCCACATCCACCAGATCAGCAGGGATTTCGCGATAGTCGAATTTCATACCCTGAGATGCCTCATCCCAGTAGATCGCCTGCATCTTGATCAGATCAACCACACCCTCGAACTTATCTTCAGCACCGATAGGCACCACGATAGGCACAGGACTCGCACGCAGGCGAGTACCCATCTGCTCGACAACTTTGAAGAAGTTCGCGCCGGAACGGTCCATCTTGTTTACGAAGGCCAAGCGCGGCACTTTGTACTTGTTAGCCTGACGCCAGACAGTCTCAGACTGAGGCTGCACACCACCCACCGCACAGTAAACCATGCAAGCACCATCCAGCACACGCATGGAACGCTCAACTTCGATAGTGAAGTCCACGTGCCCCGGCGTATCGATGATGTTGAAGCGATGCTCAGAGAACTGACCTTCCATACCCTTCCAGAAGCAAGTGGTTGCCGCCGAAGTGATAGTGATACCGCGCTCCTGCTCCTGCTCCATCCAGTCCATGGTGGCCGCACCATCGTGCACTTCACCAATCTTGTGACTCACACCTGTGTAGAACAGGATGCGCTCGGTCGTCGTTGTCTTGCCCGCATCAATATGCGCGCTGATGCCGATATTACGATAACGGCTAATGGGTGTTTTACGTGCCACGATGATTACCTGACTATGTACTTTTGATTAGAAACGGAAATGCGAGAATGCCTTGTTGGCTTCTGCCATACGGTGCACTTCCTCGCGCTTCTTGACTGCGCCGCCACGACCCTCGGAAGCATCGATCAACTCACCAGCCAAGCGCAGATCCATGGACTTTTCGCCGCGCTTGCGGGCAAAGTCCTTCAACCAGCGCATCGCCAGCGCCATGCGACGGGAAGGACGCACCTCAACAGGAACCTGATAGTTCGCACCACCAACACGGCGGCTCTTAACTTCCACCTGCGGCTTGGCATTGTTCAATGCCAGATTGAACACTTCGATCGGGTCTTTTCCGCTCTTTTTGCTGACTTGCTCCAGCGCACCATACAGGATGCGCTCCGCAACCGACTTCTTGCCGGCGGTCATCAGCACGTTAACGAACTTGGACAGATCCTGATTGCCGAATTTTGGATCCGGCAGGATTTCGCGTTTGGGGACTTCTCTACGTCTTGGCATTTCGATACCTCAGATAACTTGTTTAATTAGGCCTTCTTCGGGCGCTTAGCACCGTACTTGGAGCGAGACTGCTTACGATCCTTAACACCAGCCGTATCCAGGCTGCCGCGAACCATGTGGTAACGCACACCAGGCAAGTCCTTCACACGACCGCCGCGCAGCAGAACCACGCTGTGCTCCTGCAGATTGTGACCTTCACCGCCGATGTAGGAAATGACTTCGAAGCCATTGACCAAGCGAACCTTCGCCACTTTACGCAAGGCGGAGTTCGGCTTTTTCGGAGTCGTTGTATATACACGTGTGCAAACGCCACGCTTTTGCGGGCTGCCGGCAAGCGCAGGCACCTTGCTCTTGACGATTTCCGTGGTCCGGGGCTTGCGCACTAACTGGTTGATGGTTGGCATTATTTACCTTCGCTTCCTGAAAACTTTTCGTTATTAAATCGATACTTACCTAATAAAACTGAGCCGCAAGACAGGGCGCATGCCCAACATAACAGAATCGCGCGGACCAAAAAGACCGCGCATTCTATTGATGGAACACCCGCCTGTCAATGAAACTTCACCACTTCTTGGTCTTCGGCTACGCTTTCCAGCGCTTCCAGACGCGAACCTTCCGCGATGTCCAGACCAAGGCTCTGCTTGCTGCGCGTGTTGTGATAGGCCAGACCCGTACC
>JBDRPZ010000089.1:0-3161 GCA_043826585.1 Pseudomonadota bacterium | reverse complement strand
CGGTGATCTCCAAGGGCTCATGCGCAAACGGCGGCGCATACTATCACTATTCCTACTCCGTGGAGCGAGGCTGTGACAGCATCGTTCCCGTCGACAACTATGTTCCCGGCTGTCCGCCGACGGCTGAAGCCCTGCTGTACGGCGTGATCCAGTTGCAGAACAAGATCAAGCGCACCAACACCATCGCGCGGGGCTGATCATGACTACCGACCTCCAAATCCTGAAATCCAATCTGCACGAAGCTTTCGGAACGAAAGTGGTGAGTCTGCAAGAGCGCTTGGGCGAATTGACCATGGTGGTGAAGGCTGCCGACATGATCAGCGTGTTCACCCGTCTGCGTGACGACGCCGATCTGCGCTTTGAACAGCTGATCGATCTGTGCGGCATCGACTATTCCACTTACGGCAGTGAGACGTGCGAGGACGGCCGCTATCTGGTCGACCAGCCACATCAGGGCCCGCGATTCGCCACGATCTACCATTTGCTTTCTGTCACCCATAACATCCGGCTGCGCGTGCGCGTGTTCGCCGAGGATGATGCGATGCCGATGATGGATTCCGTGATCGGCGTGTGGCCTGTCGCGAACTGGTACGAGCGCGAAGCGTTCGACCTGTACGGCACTATCTTCAAGGGCCATCCGGACTTGCGCCGCCTGTTGACAGACTATGGCTTCGTGGGCAATCCGTTCCGTAAAGACTTCCCGCTGTCGGGTACCGTCGAGATGCGTTACGACGCAGATCAACGCCGTGTGATCTATGAACCGGTATCTGTAGAACCGCGCGAGATCACGCCACGCACCATGCGTGAAGAGCAGTACGGTCGAAACTAAGAGCAGAGAGACAGTAATGGCTGAAATCAAAAATTACACCCTGAACTTCGGACCGCAGCACCCTGCGGCCCACGGCGTGCTGCGTCTGGTGCTGGAACTGGACGGCGAAGTGGTCGAGCGTGCCGATCCGCACATCGGCCTGCTGCATCGCGGCACCGAGAAGCTGGCCGAGCACAAGACCTTCCTGCAAGCCATGCCTTATATGGACCGTCTGGATTACGTGTCGCCGATGTGTAATGAGCATGCGTATGTGATGGCGGTGGAGAAACTGGCCGGTATCGAAGTGCCGATCCGCGCGCAATACATCCGTGTCATGTACGACGAGATCACCCGTATTCTGAACCACCTGTTGTGGCTGGGCGCGGTGGGTATCGACCTCGGCGCGATGACCATGTTCTTCTACGCGTTCCGAGATCGTGAGGATCTGGTGGACGCCTACGAGGCGGTGGCCGGTGCGCGTCTGCATGCGGCTTACTATCGTCCGGGCGGCGTGTATCGCGACCTGCCGGAAGTCATGCCTCACTACAAAGAGAGCAAGATCCACAACGCGGCTGATGTGAAGCGCATGAACGAGAACCGTCAGGGTTCCCTGCTCGACTTCATCGAAGACTTCACCGTCCGTTTCCCCAAACACATCGACGAGTTCGAAACACTGCTCACCGACAACCGCATCTGGAAACAGCGTACGGTCGGCATCGGCGTGGTCACGCCCGAGCGCGCCATGGCACTGGGCTTCACCGGCCCGATGTTGCGTGGTTCCGGTATCGCCTGGGACTTGCGCAAGAAGCAGCCGTACGAGGTGTACGACAAGATGGATTTCGACATCCCGGTGGGTGTCGAGGGCGATTGCTACGACCGTTATCTGGTGCGTGTGGAAGAGATGCGCCAGTCCTTGCGCATCATCCGCCAGTGCATAGACTGGCTGCGCAAGAACCCCGGCCCGGTCATGGCGGATGATCTGAAATACGCTCCGCCCAAGCGCGAGGCGATGAAGCAGAACATGGAAGAGCTGATCCACCACTTCAAGTTCTTCACGGAAGGTATGCACGTGCCGGCCGGCGAGGTGTATTCGGCCGTTGAGCATCCCAAGGGTGAGTTCGGCATCTATCTGGCATCGGATGGTGCCAACAAGCCATATCGCATGAAGATCCGCGCACCAGGTTTCACACACCTGTCCAGTCTGGATGAGATGACACGCGGCCACATGATCGCCGACGTGGTCGCCATCATCGGTACGCAGGATATCGTTTTCGGGGAGGTAGACCGCTGATGTTGTCGCAACAGATCACGACGCTCATCGACAAAGAGCTGACAAAATATCCTGTCGACCAGCGCCAGTCCGCCGTGATGGCTGCCTTGCGTTTCGTGCAGGACGAGAAGGGCTGGATCGCGCCGGAGGATATGGCCGACGTAGCGCAATATCTGGGCATGCCGCAGATGGCTGTCTACGAAGTGGCGACCTTCTATCACATGTACAACCTCAAGCCGATGGGCAAGCACACGCTGACCGTGTGTACCAATCTGTCATGCACGCTGTGTGGCGCCGGCGACACGGTGAGCTATCTGGAACAGAAGCTCGGCATCAAGATGAACGAAGTCACTGCGGACGGCAAGTTCGGCCTGCGCGAAGGCGAGTGCATGGGGGCGTGTATCGACGCACCGTTGCTGAACGTGAACAACAAGAAGATGTGCGGCAAGCTGACGCCGGAAAAGATCGACAGCATCCTCGCTGATCTGGAAGGAGGCAAGGCATGAGCAAGCCCATCATCCTCGCCACCGCTGCGGACGGTCTGGCGAATCTCGACAACTATGTAAAAGCTGGCGGCTATCAGGCACTGCGCAAAGTGCTGACCGAGAAGATGTCGCCCGACCTGATCATCTCCGAAGTCAAGGCGTCCAATTTGCGCGGCCGCGGTGGTGCGGGCTTCCCTACCGGCCTGAAGTGGAGCTTCATGCCGAAGAACTACGAGGGCGACAAATACATCGTCTGTAACTCGGACGAAGGCGAACCGGGTACATGCAAGGACTGGGACATCCTGCGTTACAACCCGCACATGCTGATCGAAGGCATGGCCATTGCGGCGTATGCGATGGGTGTGAAAGCCGGTTACAACTACGTGCACGGCGAGATATTCGAAGCCTACGTGGCGATGGAGCAGGCCTGCGAAGATGCACGCAAGGCGGGTTATCTGGGCAAGGGCATCCTCGGCACCGATTTCGAATTCGATCTCTTCAACCACATGGGCTACGGCGCCTATGTGTGCGGTGAAGAGACCGCTTTGCTGGAATCCATCGAAGGCAAGAAGGGGCAGCCGCGCTTCAAGCCGCCGTT
>JBDRPZ010000088.1:0-63037 GCA_043826585.1 Pseudomonadota bacterium | reverse complement strand
GCGCTGGATGCCGCCCAAGAAGCCGTATGGGACTGGGATATGAAGACCGGGCAGGCGAAATTCAGTCCCGAGTTCTACACGATGCTGGGCTATCTGCCGCAAGAGTTCCCCGCCAATCAGGAGGAATGGTTAGCGCGTATCCATCCCGATGATCGGGATAAGGTCTGGCGGACGATCCAGGAAGAGCTGCGGCAGCATCAGGATATCTACGTGACCGAATTCCGTATGCAAACCAAAGACGGCCGCTATCGATGGATACAGGGGCGCGGCAAGTGTGTGGCCGTGGATGACCAGGGCGAGCCGGCACGGCTGGTGGGGATCAACATCGATATCCATGACCGCAAGCAAGCCGAGCTACAGGTCAGTTATCTGGCCTATCACGACAAACTGACCGGCTTGCCCAATCGCGCCCTGTTCTTCGACCGTTTCTCGCAAGCGATCTCGCGAGCCAAGCGCGATCATCGGCGTGTGGCATTGTTGTTCGCTGATCTGGATGGATTCAAGCAGGTCAATGATGTGTATGGACACGAGTCCGGAGATGATGTGTTGCGCATGGCAGCGCAAAGGCTGTTGGCGTGCTTGCGCGCTGTCGACACGGCGGTGCGCTTCGGCGGGGATGAGTTCGCGATAATCCTGAGCGATGTGGATGGCGTGCATCAGGTGTCGCAGGTGGCCGAGAAGATCATCAATGCTTTCGAGGCAGAGATGACCCTAGAGCAGGGGGCTTCTTGCCAGATCGGAGTGAGTATCGGCATCAGCATCTTCCCCGAGAACGGCTCGACCATGGATGGTCTGCTGACCGCGGCAGACCAGGCGATGTATGACAGCAAACATGCCGGCAAGAACACTTACACCTTTTTTGGTGAGCATGTCTCTGACATAGACGATCAATGGATCAAGTTCGACCAGTCTCACATGATCGGCGTGGCAGAGCTGGATGAGCAACATCGCAATCTGGCGCGCATGGTGAACAAACTGAACAGTGCATGGCGCAAAGGGGCGGCGCATGAAACCTTATTGTCGTTGTTCGACGAGTTGGTGACGGCCACCGCGGAGCATTTTGAAACCGAGGGACGCTATATGGCCCATTACGCCTACCCGGAGCAGCGGATGCATGAAAAGGAACATGCCTTGCTGGTGGATGAGGCCATGCGCCTGCGCAAGGGATTGAGTGATGGTGGAGAATTGCTCGTCTTGCAAACGATCAAGGACTGGCTGATCAATCATATTCAGCATGCAGACTCCAAACTGGCCCAATTCCTTATCGACCAGGGTGTCCGCTGACAAGTCGAGTCGCAATTGACAGCAGAACGTGCGTTCTCTAGTATGCAGTACATTCGTTCTGTACAGGTGACACCATGACCGACTCCCATCCTTCCGCACAGCGGGATGCTGAATATCTAGCCAGACTGCAGGAATATTACGCCGACTGGAAAAGCATCCCTTCCTACGCCGCGTTGTGCGATGTGTTTCGTATCGCATCCAAATCCTGGGTGAAAGCTATTCTCGACCGGCTGGGTGAGGCCGGCTTTCTTGAACGCACGCCGGATGGCATGTGGATCCCTACTCGCGAGTTCTTTGCCCGTCCCTTGGCCGAAAGCGCAGTGCCTGCGGGAATGCCGGTCACGGTCAATGCGACGCAGGGCGAATACTACGTGCTGGACGAGATGCTGATTGAAAATCCATCCCAGACCACCCTGATCACGGTCAAAGGCGATTCGATGGTGGATGCGGGTATCCATGACGGTGATGTGGCCGTGGTGGAAAAGCGCAATCTGGCCAGCGTCGGCGATATCGTGGTTGCCATCGTTGATGGCGAATTCACCTTGAAGACCCTGGATAAGGAGCGCGGCAAATTCATCTTGCGCCCGCAGAATCCTGCATATCCGGTTATCCGCCCGCAAGGTTCGCTGGAAATTTTCGGTGTGCTGGTCGGTCTCGTACGCAAATACCGTTAGTACATTCACGCGCACTGCTGACAGAAGTCCGTATCTCACGTATGTTTCATCCCGTGGGGATGGGATGCACCCTGCACGAAGGTGTAGGGGGGGGATTTGCAATCCCGAACTCTGCTATCCGATGATGTCAAAGTACAAGTGACTGATGATGAGGGGTGTCTGTTGAGTGCGATTCTTCCGATATGCTGGAGATGGCTGGCGGCAGTGCTGCTATGCGTCATCCCTGCATCAGAAGTAGCCGCGACAGAACCCAAACAGGTATTGTTGCTGCTCAGCGAGCAGCATGTGGCATATCAGCATTTTCGACAGGCCTTTGAGCAGAATTTGCCGTCCGATGTGCGCCTGGAAGTGCGGACGCTGGCGCAACAGGCTGATATGCCCAGGGCCGATATCTTGGTGACTGCCGGGAGCAAGGCAGCCCAATGGGCGACTGGTCAATGGCGCGGCGCAATGCTGGCCACCATGTTGCCCAGCAAAAGTTTCAAGCAGATGCAATCGCAGAGGGCGCTCCCGAACCCCATGTCGGCACTGTTCATCGATCAACCGCTCCTGCGTCAAGTCGCGCTGCTTCGTGCCGCTTTGCCTTCGCTGAAAAAAGTCGGCGTGTTGTATACGGCAGGGGGGGACTTCGACCCTCACCCACTGCAGCGCGAACTTGAGAGGCAGGGGGCGCAACTGGTCACGCGGGCGGTTCAGCCGGACGATAATCTGTCCGGCAAACTCGAGGAGTTGCTGATACAGAGTGAAATCTTGTTGGCAGTGCCTGATAGCAACATTTACAACTCGTCCACGATACGAAATATCCTGCTTGGTAGCTATCGGCGCGGGATACCCATGATAGGACTGTCTGCCGCCTATGTCAGTGCCGGTGCCTTGTGTGCCGTGTATTCGACCCCGGAGCAGCAGGCCGCGCAATCTGCCGCAATGGTGTCTGACTTTCTGCATCGCGGTGTCATGCCGCCCCCCGGCTTCCCCCGCTTGTACCGGATCGTACTGAATGCGGAAGTTGCGCGCTCGATGCGTTTCAATATTCGTTCGGTTGAGGCCTTGCGAATCGAAATCGATCGCGCGGAAGGGAGTCGCCAATGATCAACAGGCAATACAAGATAGGCAGATATGTTGCATGGCTGACACTGTTGCCATTGATAGTGATGTCAGTGCTTCTGGAAGCTGTGTTCCTGCATGATCGTACTGCCAACATGGAGCAGAATCTGAAGGCGCGAGGGGAGTTGTTGGCGAGGCAATTGGCTGCTAGTAGTGAATATGGAGTGTTCTCATACAACCGGGAGTTTTTGCGCACTCTGAGTTTGCAGGTGTTGCATGAGCCGGACGTGATGGCGGTGCGCATCACCGACCATGACGGACATGAACTGGCGGCAGTGGGAGAAGTGGATGTGCCGTTGATGTCGTCAGGGAAATTGCGGGGGAGTGGGGCAGGGAACATATTGTTGTTCCGTCAGCCGATAACGTCGACCCAGCTGGCGCTGGATGATCTGGAGGACAAGCCTGCAGTACAGCAGATAGGTACCGTGGCGGTTGCGTTGAGCTGGCAAAAGACACGTCAAGAGCAATTCAGAATAATGACGGTAGTGATTGTCGCCACTTTGTGTTTTCTGTTTCTCGTGCTGTACGGAGTGTTTCGCGCCAGTCGCAAGTTGATCGATCCTGTCTACCGTTTAAGTGGCGCTATTCGGGCGATCGGCAGGGGGGAGTTGCATACCCGTATTCGTCAACATGCTGATATCGATGAACTGGGGCAGTTGAGCGCAGGTATCAATGTGATGGCTGAACAGTTGCAGCAGGAACGCGCACATTTGCAACTGCGCATAGACGAGGCGACGGAACAACTGCGCCAGTTGGCATTCTTCGATACCTTGACCGGATTGCCCAATCGCCGCCTGCTGAGTGACCGCCTGAATCAGGTGTTGGCGGCCAGTGGGCGCAGTGAGCGGTATGCTGCAGTGATGTTCATGGACTTGGATAAATTCAAGCCGCTCAATGACAAGTACGGTCACAGTGTGGGTGATCTGTTATTGATAGAAGCGGCACGCCGTATCGAAAGTTGTTTGCGTGCTGTGGATACGGTGGCCCGCTTCGGAGGGGATGAATTCGTTGTGCTGTTGAATGAGCTGGATGAAGATCGGGATCGATCAGTAAAGCAGGCGCAGATCGTGGCCGAAAAGATTCGTACTACTTTGTCGCAACCCTATAACCTGCTGTACCAGCCTCAGGATCAACCTCCACTGGCGGTGAGCCATGAATGTACGGTCAGTATCGGCATGGTGTTGTTCCACGGCCAGCATGCCAATCACGAACAAGTACTGGCGCGGGCCGATGCGGCCATGTATCAGGCCAAGGAAAGCGGCAATGCGATCCAGTTCATGGACGAGCTGACAGGCTGATTTTTTGCATTGCCGGACTGTGCATCAGTCCATGGTGGCTTCGATCGGGATCATCAGCTTCACTTCGTCGCTAACCAGCGGCACATACTTGGCCATGCCGAACTGGGTGCGCTGGATGCTGGCGCTGACATCGGCGCCGCAATGCATCTTCCTCAGCATGGGGTGAGTTGCACAGCGGAAGTTGCTGACCGTCAGCGTCAGCGGGCGTGTGGTGCCGAGCAGGGTGAATCTGCCTTCGGCTCCGACCACCTTGTCGCCTTCGAACAGCAGTTTGTCCGAGACGAAGCGGATAACAGGGTGCAACGGTACATTGAAGAAATCAGGTGATTTCATGTGCTCGTCCCATTTCTGGAGCCCCATGTCTATAGAGTCGGTTTCAATGGTCAGGTCCACACTGCCTGTTCTGGCGGCGATATCCAGCGTGATTTTGCCGCTGGTCTTGTCAAAGCGGCCGCGCTGGGTGGAGTAACCCAGATGATTTACTTCAAACATGGGCCAGGTATGGCTGGGGTCGATGGTGTAATTGTCCGCTGCACAGGCGGGCAGACTCAGCAAGCTGGCAATCAGTGCAAAGGTTTTTTTCATGGGCGCGCTCCTCGTGTGAGTGGCAGGTCATGTTACGGCGGTTCCGCGCTGGCGATCGGTCGTTCTCAAGAACTTTTCCGTAGCCATGGGATCATGCGCGACAGGATGTCGTCGCGCTCGATGAACTGGTGTTTGAGTGCTGCGCCGATGTGGCCGGCCAGTACCCCGAACAGGGTGTAGTTGAATAACTCGTGCACCTGTTGCAGCAGTTCGCCCAGCGCCTTGTCCTTGCCGACCAGATCGGGCAGGGGCAGCACGCCGAACCACACGGTCTGGAAGCCCTTGGCTGAACTCATCAGCCAGCCGCTGAGCGGGATCAGGAACAGCAAGGCATATAGCAGGTAGTGCACACTCTCGGCCGCGATCCGTTCCCAGCGCGGCATGCTGGCCGGCAGGGCAGGCGGACGGTGCGTCAGGCGCCAGTACAGGCGAACCATCATCAGCAGGAATACGGTCACCCCCAGCCATTTGTGGTAGCTGTACAGCTGTAGTTTGTACGGCGACAGTGGCAGTTCGTGCATGTAGAGTCCCAGCGGGAAGGCCGTGAAGATCAGCAATGCAATGAGCCAGTGCAGGGAGAGGGCGGTGCGGGTATATCCATCGGTCATGGCGGCATTCCCCTGAATGTAGGTCGCCGCAGGTTAGCGCTATAAAATTGATTCGGCAAGCGAACTTCCTGCTGCAAAAATCGTCACAGGCGCGGCTTGAAAACATGGAACGGCAGCCCCATATGGCATGCCGTACGGACGGAAGTCCGGCTGAATGATTCCCAAAATGACGGAGAGTATCGAATGAAACGCATCTTTTTGTTCCTGTTGACCAACATCGCCGTGCTGGCGGTGATCAGCATCACCCTGCGTATCCTCGGCGTGGATCGCTGGATGGATGCCAGCGGCGGCATCAATTTCAACGCCTTGCTGGTGCTGTCTGCCGTGATCGGTTTCTCGGGTTCCATCGTGTCGCTGCTGATGTCCAAGTGGATGGCAAAACAGTCGACTGGGGCGCATGTCATCGAGAACCCGCAAGATCCGACCGAGCGCTGGCTGGTGGATACCGTGCGCCGTCAGGCACAGGCCGCCGGTATCGGCATGCCGGAAGTGGCGATCTATGATGCACCGGATGTGAACGCCTTCGCGACCGGCTGGAACCGCAACGATGCGCTGGTCGCAGTGAGCACCGGCCTGTTGCACAGCATGAGCCGCGACGAGGCGGAAGCTGTGCTGGCGCACGAGGTGAGCCATGTGGCGAACGGCGATATGGTGACGCTGGCATTGATTCAGGGCGTGGTGAACACCTTCGTGGTGTTCTTTGCCAAGCTGTTCGGCTACTTCGTGGATCGCGTGCTGCTCAAGAACGACGGTCGCGACGGTCCCGGCATCGGCATGTTCGTGGCCGAGATCGCCGCGCAGATCGTGCTGGGTATCCTGGCCAGCGTCATCGTGATGTGGTTCTCGCGCCAGCGCGAGTTCCGTGCCGATGCGGGCGGTGCCAGCCTGGCAGGACGCCAGAAGATGATTGCAGCGCTGCAGCGCCTGAAGGCCAACCACGAACAGGCGGCAGCCTTGCCGGAGAACATGTCGGCCATGGCGATCTCCAGCGGCGGCGGTTTTTCCAGACTGTTCATGACGCATCCGCCTCTGGATGAGCGTATCGAGGCATTGCGCAACGGTCTTTGATTCGTAACGCAGCTGGCAAAGAAAACGGCGGGGATCTCCCGCCGTTTTTTTATTCGTCGTCGAAGTCTTCGTAGCGCTGGCGCGGCGGATCGCCGTCATACACCAGGCTGCGTCGGCGCATCAGGTAGGCATCGCGCAAGGAGCTATAGCGGTCGATGGTGGCGTTCTCCAGGATTTTCTCGTTGTCCAGCAAGCTGGCGCGGGTGACGATGCCTTCCACCACATAGGTGCTGTTGCGGGTGGGAACATGCTGCGTCGTGCCGATGACGCTGACGTAACTGTCTGCATACAGGCCTGTGCCATCGCGTATCGAGCTGGGGCCCAGTACCGGGATGACCAGATAAGGGCCGCTGGGTGCCCCCCAGTATCCAAGGGTCTGCCCGAAGTCCTCGTCATGTTTGGGCAGTCTGGTTGTGACATTGAAGAATCCCAATACGCCGAATGTCGTGTTGAATAACACCCGGCTGCCATCGCTGGCAGCCTGTTTGAATTTGAGTTGCAGTACATCATTGAAAGTAACGACCACATCATCCAGATTGGAGAAGAAGTTCTCTGTCGCCATCTTGCCCAGTTGGGGCATGTATTCGGCGTAACCCTGTGCGACCGGTTTGAGTATCGCCTTGTCCAATGCATCGTTGAAGCTGTAAGCCATGCGGTTGTAAGCCTCGAAAGGGTCTTTCTCCTGTGTGTAGTGGCTCAGGTGGGTCGTGCTGCAAGCGCTGAAGAGCAGGCATGAAAGCAGTGCGGCAGACCGCATTGCAGGCAGGGAAAGAGGTTCAGGCTTCATCATGGGGTGAATTATAAGCATTTTCTGATGTACTCAACATCTGTGCCCGCGACGATGGTGTTTCCAGACTGATGCGTCCTATGGCGCCGCTGCGATAATCCTGCAGCAGCGTGATGGCTGCTTTTTCCAGATCGAATTCCTGCCCCTTGATGCGATAACCGCGTTTGCGCGCGATGGTCTCAATGAGCGCCACGCCATCTAGCCCTTGCATCGGAGATTTGTAGCGTAGTTCAAGCAAGGCGGGGTAGCGGGCTGTCAGCAGATCGCCCAGATAGGCCGCGACTTCGCCCTCGTCATAGGCATTGCGCCCGATCAGGTTGCTGGCAGCCAGCAGGATGCCGTCGCTCTCGTGCTCGATCTTGGGCCACATCATGCCCGGCGTGTCTGTCAGTTGTTCGGTGGTGCTGAGGTCGAAGTGCTGCAGATTCTTGGTGATGGCCGGCTCGTCCCCAACCGCTGCCGTGCGGCGTTTGAGCAGGGCGTTGATGAAGGTGGATTTGCCCACGTTGGGGATGCCCATCACCATCATGCGCAAAGGTTTGATGGTGGTGCCACGATGCGGTGCCAGCGGCAGACAGAGCTTGGGTATCTTTGCCGCGTCGCCCGGCTTCTTGCAGGACAGCGCGATCGCCTTCACGTTCTTCTGGCTATTGAAATAGTCCAGCCAGGCCTTGGTCGCAGCCGGATCGGCCAGGTCGGCCTTGTTCAGGACCTTGAGGCAGGGGCGCTGCCGGTGTTCGCGCATCTCGCGCAGCATCGGATTGCTGCAGGCCTCGGGCACGCGCGCATCCAGCACCTCGATGACCACATCGATGCGCTCCATGGTCTCGGTCGCTTTTTTCTTCGCCGAGGTCATGTGTCCGGGGAACCATTGAATCGCCATACTGGGAGTTGGGAGTTGTGATGAGGCGCGCATTCTAACCGTTTGACGCTGACTGCTCACACTTCCATAATCGGCCATCACACATCGAGGCATCGTCATGACCGATATCCGCCAGCAGGATCTCATCGCCAGCATCGCCGACGCGCTGCAATTCATCTCCTATTACCACCCGCAGGACTATGTGCAGTCGCTGGCCGAAGCCTATCAGCGAGAAGAATCGCCTGCGGCGAAAGATGCCATGGCGCAGATCCTGACCAACTCGCGCATGTGTGCTTTGGGCAAGCGTCCGATCTGTCAGGACACCGGCATCGTGGTCGCCTTCGTCAAGGTGGGCATGGATGTGCGCTGGGAAGACGCGACGATGAGTGTCTCCGAGATGGTGAACGAAGGCGTACGCCGAGCCTATCTGGATCCGGACAATGTGTTGCGTGCTTCCATCGTGGCTGATCCGGCCGGGCGGCGCAAGAACACAGGTGACAACACCCCGGCTGTCGTTCACTACGAATTGGTGCCGGGCGACAGGGTGGAAGTGGATATCGCGGCCAAGGGCGGCGGTTCCGAGAACAAATCACGCTTCGCCATGCTCAATCCCAGCGACGATATCGTGGAATGGGTGCTCAGCCAGCTGCCGGGGATGGGCGCGGGCTGGTGCCCGCCGGGACAGCTTGGCGTCGGCATCGGCGGCACGGCGGAGAAAGCCATGCTGTTGGCTAAAGAGGCGCTGATGCAGCCCATCGATATGACCGAGCTGAAGGCGCGCGGCGCGCAGAACCGTATTGAGGAGTTGCGCATCGAACTGTACGAAAAGGTGAATGCGCTGGGCATCGGTGCGCAGGGATTGGGTGGGCTGACGACTGTGCTGGACGTGAAGATACTGGACTACCCGACGCATGCGGCTTCCAAGCCTGTGGCGCTGATCCCGAACTGTGCGGCGACACGCCATGTGCATTTCACGCTGGATGGCAGCGGTGCCGCCAGTTTCAAGCCTCCTCGACTGGAAGATTATCCAGATGTGCATTGGACGCCGTCGCAGGAGTCGCGCCGGGTGAATCTCGATGCGGTCACTCGCGAGGACATAGCGCAATGGCAGCCGGGCGAGACCTTGCTGTTAAGCGGGAAGCTGTTGACCGGACGCGATGCAGCGCACAAGCGCATGGTCGACATGCTGGCCAAGGGGGAGCCCTTGCCGGTGGATTTCAAAGGTCGATTCATTTACTATGTCGGCCCGGTCGATCCGGTGCGCGACGAAGTGGTCGGGCCCGCCGGACCGACCACGGCGACACGCATGGACAAGTTCACCGAGACCATGTTGGCGCAGACCGGTTTGATCGGCATGATCGGCAAGGCGGAGCGCGGCAAGGTCGGTCTGGAAGCGATCAAGAAACACGCAGCGGTCTATCTGATGGCGGTCGGCGGCGCAGCCTATCTGGTGGCGCAGGCGATCAAGCACTCGAAAGTGGTGGCCTTTGCCGATCTCGGCATGGAGGCTATCTACGAGTTCGAGGTGCAGGATATGCCGGTCACGGTGGCGGTTGATACGCAAGGCCGGGCGGTGCACGAGATCGGTCCGGCGCAATGGCAGCAAAAGATCGGGATGATCCCGGTCAGGCAGGTATAGTTTTCGAGGTTTCGCAGCATCTGCGAAGCTTCAATGGTTTGGCGGGTCTCCCCGCATTACGGCGCAGTGAATCTGGTCAGGTCCGGAAGGAAGCAGCCACAGCTGATGTCTGTAAGTGCCGGGGGTAAGGCTCGCCTCCTTATGTTCGAGGGTGTCACACTCGATGTGGTTAACGGTTGGGCGAGAGGCGATATGTCGGCGACTTCGGTATTAGCACGCAAATGGCGTCCCAGAAACTTCGCCCAACTGGCCGGGCAGGAGCATGTGGTGCAGGCGTTGAGCAATGCGCTGCTGCAGAACCGTCTGCATCACGCCTATCTGTTCACCGGCACGCGCGGCGTGGGCAAGACCACCATCGCGCGCATCTTTGCCAAATCCCTGAATTGCGAATCCGGCGTGTCCGCCGAGCCGTGCGGCGTATGCAGCGCCTGCAAGGAGATCGATAGCGGCCGTTTCGTTGACCTGATCGAGCTGGATGCGGCGTCCAACACCCAGGTGGACAACATGCGCGAGTTGCTGGAGAGCGCGCTGTATGCACCGACCAGCGGCCGCTACAAGGTCTACATCATCGACGAAGTGCACATGCTGTCGAAGTCGGCTTTCAACGCGATGTTGAAGACGCTGGAAGAGCCGCCCGCACATGTGAAGTTCATCCTCGCCACTACCGATCCGCAGAAAATCCCGGTCACCGTGTTGTCGCGCTGCCTGCAGTTCAATCTCAAACAGATGCCGCCTGCCTTGATCGTCTCGCATCTGCAGTATGTGCTGGGACAAGAGAATATCCCGTTCGAGAACGGTGCACTGAATCTGGTGGCGCGTGCCGCGCAGGGCAGTATGCGCGATGCCTTGAGCCTGATGGATCAGGCCATCGCCTATTCATCCGGCAAGGTCGACGAGGCGCTGGTGCGCACCATGCTGGGCGCCATCGACCAGGGGTATCTGTTCGATCTGCTGCAAACTTTGCGGGCGGGTGACGGCGCTGGCCTATTGCGTATTGCTGATGATATGTCCATGCGCACGATCGCGTTCGAGGCAGCCTTGCAGGATCTGGCGACGCTGTTGCACCGAATCGCATTGGCGCAGACCATCCCGCTGGCCATCCCCGATGACGAGCCGGAACGCGTGCGACTGATGGAGTTGGCGCAGCAGTTCACGCCGGAAGAGATACAGCTGAATTATCAGATCGCCATCCACGGGCGCAATGAGATCGAGCTGGCGCCGGATGAATACGCCGGATTCACCATGACTTTGTTGCGCATGCTGGCATTTGCGCCGCAGGCTGCGGGTGCTGCGACGAGTGCTCCACAAGCAGCGCCGCGCAGTGCGCCGGTGGCGAGTGCGGTTCGTGCGGTTCGTGCGGCGGAACCGGCGCCTGCACCAGTGCCTGCCAAAACCGTAGCCGCTCCGGCCCCTGCGATGACAGTGGGTGCTGATCTGGATTGGCATACCTTGCTGGCTCAGCTCAATCTGTCAGGCATGGCGCTGCAACTGGCGAAGAACAGTCTGCTGGCCAGCTTCGCAGAGGGGCGGGTGCTGCTGCATCTGCCGCCGCAGCACAAGCATCTGCAAAGCAACAAGGTCGCCCAGGAGAAACTGCAGGCTGCGCTGAGTGAGTATTTTGCGCGTCCTGTCCGCTTGGAGGTCGAGCTGAGTGCCTCGAACGAGGTGGCAACGCCTGCGGTCGTCGAGCAGCAAGACAAACAGAACCGTCAGCAGCAGGCGGAGGACGCGATCCGTCAGGATGCATTCGTGCGCGATGCGCAGGCGATGCTGGGCGCACAATTGATAGAAGGGTCGATCAGACCCGTTTAACTGGAGGAAGCAGGAAATGATGAAGGGCGGATTGGCCGGTCTGATGAAGCAGGCGCAACAGATGCAGGCAAATATGAAGAAGGCGCAGGATGAGCTGGCCACCGTCGAGGTGGAAGGTCAGTCCGGTTCCGGCATGGTCAAGGTGACCATGACCTGTGCGCACGAGCTGCGCCGCGTGACGTTGGACGACAGCGTGATGGACGATAAGGAGATGCTGGAAGACCTCATCGTCGCCGCAGTCAACGACGCAAACAAGAAAGTGGCTCAAACGACGGAGCAACGCATGAGCGGCTTTACTGCCAAGCTGCCACCAGGCATGAGTCTGCCGTTCTAAATGAAGACACCTTCCAGTCTGGAAGATCTGATAGGGGCCTTGCGCTGTTTACCTGGCGTGGGCCCCAAGTCCGCTCAGCGTATGGCGTACCACCTGTTGCAGCGCGACCGTGCAGGTGCGATGCAGCTGGCGCACTCTCTTAGCCATGCGGTCGAGAGCGTCAAGCATTGCAGTAAGTGCAATAACTTTTCCGAAGAAGAGATCTGTTCCATGTGCAGTTCTGCACAGCGGGAAGGTGATCTGCTGTGCGTGGTGGAAATGCCGGCCGATCTGCTGATGATGGAGCAGGCGCAATGTTACCGTGGTATGTATTTCGTGCTGATGGGGCGTTTGTCGCCGCTGGATGGAGTGGGGGCTCGAGAATTGCCGCTGGAGCGTTTGGTCAGGCGCGCGCAGGAGCTTGAATGTGAAGTGATCCTGGCGACAAACTTCACAGTGGAGGGCGAGGCAACGGCGCATTATCTGGCGACATTGTTGAGCGCCCAAGGAATCAAAGTATCACGTATCGCACGAGGTTTGCCGGTAGGCGGCGAACTGGAGCATGTGGATAGCGGCACACTGGCGCAAGCCGTATTCGAGAGACGAGAGATAGCGGCATGAGTGAACAAGGTGAACGGTTGCAGAAGGTGCTGGCGCAGGCCGGGGTTGGTTCTCGTCGCGAGATGGAAGCGTGGATCTCCGCTGGGCGCATCACAGTGAATGGTGTCGTGGCGACCTTGGGTGTGCGTATCGCCGAGGGTGATCGTGTGCAGGTGGATGGTCGCAATATCCGCTTGAAGTTGGAGGCGGAGCAGAAATTGCCGCGCGTGCTGCTCTATCACAAGCAGGAAGGCGAGATCGTCAGCAGGGACGATCCGGATGGCAGGGCCAATGTTTTCGATGAGCTGCCGAGATTGCGGGGCCAAAAATGGATCGCTATCGGCCGTCTGGACTTCAACACCAGCGGACTGCTGATCTTCACAACCTCGGGAGAGTTGGCGAACCGTTTGATGCATCCGCGTTTTGAAGTCGAGCGCGAATATGCAGTGCGTGTGCAGGGTGAGATGTCACCGGACCAGATGAAGCAGATGGTCAACAAGGGACTGGAACTGGAAGATGGTGTGGTGAAGTTTGCCAAACTTAGCGACGAGGGAGGCGAAGGCTTCAATCACTGGTATCGGATCGTCATCAAAGAAGGACGTAATCGCGAAGTGCGCCGCACTTTCGAGGCCTTGGGATTGCCGGTCAGCCGCTTGATGCGCGTCCGTTTCGGCATCGTAAACCTGCCGCCGCGCATCAAACGGGGCATGATGGCGGAGCTGGGCGAGGGCGAGGTGCGCGCAATCATGGAGTGGGTCGACCTGCCAGTTCCCGCACCGCGCCAACAGCGTCCGGATGCGCGCCCGAGCAAGATGACAAGGGCCAAGGTGCGGAAAAAATGAACTGGCGGTAAACCCCTAGTGTCGTTAGAATCCGGCAGGTTATTTTTGGCGGTCTCTGCGGCTTTCGTAGATGAAACGCGAATGACAGATAGGACACATGGAACAAAGAGGCAATAAAACCATCGTTTGCTCGGTCTTTTTCCTGGATATCGTCGAATATTCCAAGAAGTCCGTGTCAGGCCAGATATCACTTAAGGAGCGTTTCAACGCCTTCCTGTCCATCGCTATACGCGATGTTCCGGTGGCGGATCGCATCATCCTTGATACAGGCGATGGCGCTGCGATCAGTTTCTTGGGCGATATCGAAGATGCGTTGCAGGCCGCGCTCAGTGTCCGCAGTAGTTTGCTGGGTGAAGGTGTGCGTATGGATCCGCCCTTGCTGGTGCGCATGGGTATCAATCTTGGGCCGGTGCGCTTGGTAAAAGATATCAACGACCAGCCCAACATCGTGGGCGATGGCATCAATGTGGCCCAGCGGGTGATGGGCTTCGCCGATCCGGGGCAGATACTGGTGTCGCGCTCCTATTACGATGCGGTGTCTCGCTTGTCACAGGAATATGCCGGCATGTTCCACTATCAGGGTTCTCGCACCGACAAGCATGTGCGCGAACATGAGGTCTATGCCATCGGTTATCCGGGTGACTTCACGACGACACAGCGTGGCGTGCAGATCGACGATGAGATTGAGCATGCGGAAGGTGTGCAAAAAATCGTCGCGTTGTCCAAGCGCTACTGGTATGAATTTTTGCGTCAAGCGGCCGGTTACGAGCGTCATGCGGTGGCTGTATTCAAGCGTGCGACCAAGCAGCAGCGCGTAGCAATTATCGGGGTGGCAGTATTGGTGGTGGCCACTTCTGTGTTGGCAGTATATAAACTTGCTCATCGGAGTGAACCCGAGCCGGCAAAGGCGGTCGTAGCTGCCGAGGCAAAGACGGAGCCGGCTAAACCTGTTCCTCAAACCCCACCCACTCCGGCCCCCAAGGTTGCGCAAGCACCTCAGCCGGAGAAGAAGATACAAGGTGTGAAGGAGAGCGCGCGCATCCGTACGCTTGAGGATACGACCGGAGGCCCCGCTGTAGTCAGCCTGGCGATCCTTCCTTGGGGTGAGATTTATCTGGATGGGAAAAAACAAGGCGTGAGTCCGCCACTGATGGAGCTGCAGGTAGTGGCAGGTCGGCATACGCTGGAGATCAGGAATTCGACATTCCCGGTGTATAAAAAGGTTATACGGGTCAAGCCGGGCGCAAACATAAAAATCAGGCACAGTTTCAAGTAGCCTGATCGAACAGGAGAGTTGAAGGATGTTACGTTGGATTGTTGCGGGCCTGGGTTCGCTGGTGCTTGTCGGCTGCGGATCGGTAGTCGGGACCTGCGAAGACGGCAGTGGCGGCATTCGCCTGTTCGGGGATAGTGTCGCCAAGCGGTATCTGGCCAAAGGCGTCAGCGAGTATGAGACTGGCAACTACGTCAATGCCAAAACCGCGTTGCACGGCGTATTGGAAAACCAGTACGCCACACGATACGAGACATTATGGGCAAACAAATATCTGGCTTTCATTTATTGCGTTTCTGGAGATCAAAAGTTGTGCCGGAATCACTTCAGGAACGTGCTCGATATCAATCCGAATTTCGAGCTATCAGCTGCCGAAGCGGGTCATCCGCTTTGGGGACCGGTATTTCGCAGTGTGAAGGGCGCAAGCTCGAAGTAATCATCCGGAGCCTGTACGCGCCATGATCAGCCAACTCGGTCGTTACGAAGTCATCAGCGAGCTGGGGCAGGGCGCGATGGGTGTCGTCTACAAGGCACGCGATCCTCTCATCGATAGAGAGGTGGCTATCAAGACCATCAATCTCAGTCTCGCTCTGGAAGAACGCGAGGAATACGAGGCCCGCTTCTACCAGGAGGCCAAGGCAGCCGGCCGACTGAGTCATCCGAATATCGTCACTATCTACGATGTGGGCAGAACCGGCGACATCGCATATATCGCGATGGAATATCTGCATGGCCGCGAGTTGCGTGATGTCCTGAACGAAAACAAGATATTGCCGGTTTCGCAGGTGCTGGATGTCATTATCCAGGTGGCGCAGGGGCTGGCCTATGCCCATGAGCATGAGATCGTGCATCGCGATGTCAAACCTTCCAATGTGATGATCGTGCGTGACGGACACGTCAAGATCACCGATTTCGGTATCGCGCGCATGGCCTCGGCCGCAGTACGCACCCAGACCGGTATGGTGCTAGGTTCCCCGAAATATATGTCGCCCGAGCAGGTGCTGGGAAAGGTGACCGATCAGCGTTCCGATATCTTCTCTTTGGGGGTGATGCTGTACGAGATGTTGACAGGACAAGTGCCGTTCATCGGCGAGAACGTCAATGCCATCATGTACCAGACGCTGAATGCCATTCCCGCGCCGCCCAGCAATGCCAATTCTGCTGTACCTGAGATGCTGAACTATATCGTTGCCAAGGCGCTGGCAAAGGATCTGGACGCACGCTATCAGAATGCCAGTGAGATGGTGAACGATTTGCGCGCTTGTCGCGAAGCCTTGCCGCGCAGCACCGACACATCGCAACCGGCCAAGCGCACAGCTACTATGACAAGATCCTCGACAGAGGACGATTCCAAACCCGTGGTTGCACTGGGGCTGTCAGCATCCTTTGATTCAAATGAAGCGACTATGCGCTTGGCTGCTATGACGGCGAGCAAGGAAGAAGTGGAAGAGCTTGCCAAGACCCTCCGGACCGAGCGTCCTAGCTTGGCTGAGATCAATAAGGCCGCACCTAATTACGGCAATTCGTATCCTGGCCATCATAGAAATGATGTGTCAGCCAAAGGCAGTGGTTACATGCTGCTGGCCATTGTTGTGTTGATCGTGGTCGGTTTGCTTTCCGCGCTTTTCTTCTAGATATTTCTGGTGAGATGGACACTCAAGTCCGGATCAAGCTGCGATCTTCCAGGGTGTATTTTGTTCTGCTGTTTGTCGCCGTTCTTACCCTGGTTCTGACGATATCCTGTTTGCCACTGGGAAACGGATGGCGATGGTTCGGCTATTCGGCAATTCTGGCCAATATGGCTTTGCTGTTGAGGCGAGATGTCGCTTTGCATTCGGGACGTTCTTGTACATCACTTGTATATGGCACCGACCGCCAACTCACAATTGAACAGCGCGATGGGGTGAAAGTATCTGCAGTGGTGTGCGCTGATACGCTGGTTTCTCCTTGGCTGATATTGCTCAATACGACTTCGGTGAGTCACGGGAAACGAAGTCTGCTGCTCTTTCGGGATGCAATGGCTGGTGAAGACTATCGCCGTTTGCGTGTATTGCTGCGCCACTCGGCGCGCACTCAATTCTGGGGGGATAATATCGTCGGCAGCGCTTCGGGGGCAGTCAGAGGGAAATCCTTGCTGTAGTGCAGGCCGCGACTCTCGTGACGTGCCAGCGCGCTTTGCACGATGAGATCGGCAGCTTCGACCAGATTTCGCAGCTCCAGCAGGTCGGATGTCACATGGAAATTTCTATAATACTCGTTGATCTCTTCATGCAATAGTTTGATGCGGTGCTGTGCGCGCTGCAATCTCTTTGTTGTGCGTACGATGCCAACATAATCCCACATGAAACGTCTTAGCTCGTCCCAGTTGTGCGATACCACCACCAGCTCATCAGCGTCAGTGACGCGGCTTTCATCCCAGTCGGGCAACGATTCAGGAGCCGCTGCAGTTTGGGACAGGATGTCTTTTGCGGCAGCGTCTGCAAACACAAGGCATTCCAGTAGTGAGTTACTGGCGAGGCGGTTGGCACCATGCAGGCCGGTATGCGCGGTCTCGCCAATGGCATACAGGTCGTCGATATCGGTGCGTGCTGCCAGATCGGTGATCAGGCCGCCGCAGGTGAAGTGCATCGCGGGCACCACAGGTATGGGTTGGCGAGCGATGTCTATGCCGAGTGACAGGCAGCGAGCATGTATGGTGGGGAAGTGCTCGCGCAGAAAGGCTTCGGACTGATGCGTGATATCCAGATAGACGCAGTCCAGGCCGCCTTTCTTCATCTCATAGTCGATGGCGCGTGCGACGACATCGCGCGGAGCCAGTTCAGCACGCTCATCATGCCAGGGCATGAAGCGGGTGCCGTCGGGGAGCCTCAGGATGCCGCCTTCGCCGCGTACCGCTTCGCTGATCAGGAAAGATTTGGCATGCGGGTGGTACAGGCAGGTCGGATGGAACTGCATGAATTCCATGTTCGCTACCCGGCAGCCGGCGCGCCATCCCATGGCGATACCGTCGCCTGTCGCGGTATCCGGGTTGGTGGTGTAGAGATAGACCTTGCCGGCACCGCCGGTTGCTAAAACTGTGTGGGCCGCAGAGATGGTGACGATGGTGTCGCTGAGTGTATCCAGCACATAGGCACCAAAACAGCGCCGAGGCGACATGCCGATCTTGCGGCCGGTGATCAAGTCGACAGCGATGTGCTGTTCCAGAACCGTTACATTGGGATGGGCTCGTACTTTGTCGGCCAGTGTCTGTTGGACAGCTTTCCCGGTTGCATCGGCGGCATGGATGATACGACGTTTGCTGTGCCCGCCTTCGCGGGTGAGGTGGTAATCCTGACTTGTGTTGTCTTCTTTTGAAAATGGCACGCCTTGCTCAATGAGCCAATTGACTGCGGCAGACCCGCGTTCCACCACGAAACGAGTAGTCTCCGGATCGCACAAGCCGGCACCCGCGGTTAGTGTGTCGCGAATATGTTCGTCATGGCTGTCGTCAGGGCTTTGTACCGCGGCGATGCCGCCTTGGGCCCAGGCACTGGCGCCGTCCAGCAGCGAGCGCTTGGTGACGATGGCGATTTTTTGTTGGTCAGCCAGCTTCAAGGCCAGTGTCAAACCGGCCAGGCCGCTACCGATGATCAGAGTATCAAAGCGCAACACGATGGGGGCAATGCGAAGGAATCATTGGACGGACTATAGCAAAACTTGAGATGAAAACGTGGAAATGAACTTATTTCAAACAGTGCTGTCCATTGGCGCGTTACGGGCAAGGCTGACGATGTGCACCCGTCCGGTTATACTCTCGCGCCGCGCATCGTGGCGCAATCAATACAAAACCGGGAAACGGAATGGGTGACAGGGAGGTCGATCAACAGCTGGTGGAACGCGCGCAGGGCGGCGACAAGCACGCGTTCGAGCTGCTGGTGGCCAAGTATCAGCGCCGTTTGGGGCGTTTGATCTCGCGTTTCGTCCGCAATCCGGGTGAGGCAGAGGATGTGACCCAGGAGGCTTTCATCAAAGCCTACCGTGCATTGCCGGCCTTCCGCGGAGATAGCGCGTTCTATACATGGTTGTATCGGATCGGGATCAATACAGCCAAGAACCATTTGTTGGCGCAGGGACGCAGGGCCCCGACAAGTACCTCGATGGATGCCGAAGAAGCGGAGGCATTCGAGGATGCCTCGTTGCTGCATGAGGTGTCGACGCCGGAAAACGAGTTGATGAGCAAACAAGTGGTCGAGGTAGTGAACTCTTCCCTGCAACAGTTGCCTGAGGATCTGCGCACCGCTTTGACGCTGCGCGAGATAGAAGGTCTGAGTTACGAAGAGATCGCGTCAGTGATGAATTGTCCGATCGGCACGGTGAGGTCGCGTATCTTCCGTGCGCGAGAGGTGGTGGCAACGAATTTACGTCCGTTGCTGGGTACTAGCGAAGACAAGAGGTGGTGAGTATGAAGCAGGAGATTTCGGTACTGATGGATGGAGAGATGTTTGAGGATGAAGCGGACGCACTCCTTGATAAGCTGAAACGTCATCCCGAAGCCGATCGAGACTGGGCCGCCTATCATCTGATCGGAGATGCCCTGCGCCAGCCTGATCATGTCAATCGCGACTTTATGGCTACCTTTCACGATCGATTGCGAGCCGAGCCGACTATCTTGGCCCCACGCCGCCGCCAGCAGCAACGAATCAAACAATACGCATTGTCTGCAGCTGCTTCAGTGATGGCGCTGGCATTGGTGGCTTGGCTGTCTATGCAGGTCGGGCAAGAACCTGCGCCGCAGATGGCAAGCGTGCAACAGCAGAATAATATGGTGCGTCCGGTGGCATTCCATGCCAGCGACTATCTGATGGCGCACCAGGAGTTCTCCCCTAGTGCCGATGTGCAGGGTGCGGCTGCTTACATCCATTCGGTGGCAGCAAAATAGTGCGCGTTCAGATCGCAATGGCAGGGATGTTTTTTGCTTTGCTGTCACTTTGGGTGACTGTGGCACAGGCAGATCCCCTGCTGGATGATGCCGACTGGTTGCGTACCATGGCATTCGCCGCGCACGAGACCAACTATAGTGGCGTATTCGTCTATCAGGCCGGCGGGCGGGTCGAGACATCGCGCATCACGCATGTGGTCGACGAGCACGGAGAGCATGAGCGCCTGCAGGGACTGGATGGCCAGCGGCGTGAAGTGATACGCAACAACGATCAGGTCTGGCTGCAACTGGGCGACAAGAAAGTACATTTCGAGCAGCAACGTCCGCGTCGTGCATTCCCCGCACTTCTTCCGGAGCAGATCCAGAGTCTCAAGGAAAACTACATCGTCACGCAGCAGGAAGAAGATCGCGTTGCTGACTATCACGCGCATACCTTGTTGCTTCAGCCCAAAGACACATTACGCTACACAAGGAAGATGTGGGCGCACAGTGAATCCGGCCTGTTGTTGAAAGCGGCTGTGCTGGACGAGCGCGGAAAAGTGATCGAGCAATATGCGTTCACACAATTGCAGATCGGCGGCAAGATCGAATGTAAATGGGCCGTGCCTTCTGCTGAAGATGCTGCCCGGTTTGCACATCGCAAGCATCTGTCGCCGCTGCCGAACAATAATCTGTCGAATGTGACCAGTGGCTGGCAGGTGGATGGCATCCCCCCGGGATTCAAAAAGATACTGGAGATGAGCCGCAACATGCGTGACAAGAAGTTCCCTGTCGTGCATATCGTCTATTCCGATGGTTTGGCTGCGTTGTCCGTGTTCGTCGAGCAGGCCTCCGATGCGGCAGGGTATCGGGCCGGCTTGAAAAGTCAGGGCGCGGTACATATCTACAGCAGACGGATAGGCGACCAACTGGTGACGGTGGTGGGTGAACTCCCGCCGCGTGCGGTCATCCAGGTCGCCGATTCTGTACGTTACGCGGGCACGCCGAATGAATGAGATGCGTGCCATCGTGCTGAGCCTGCATGGTGCTGAGGCGGAGATCACCCCGGTCGGCGGAAACGGTTGCGGTCATTGCGCGAGCGGAAACGGTTGCGGGAGCGGCAAACTGTCCCAGCTGTTTTGCAGCAGCAAACCGCGCAGCTTCAAGGTCGGAAACGCCGCCAACGCGCAAGTGGGTGATGAAGTGAATGTGGGCTTGCCGGACGGGGTGTTGTTGCGCAATTCGATCCTGATGTATGTGTTGCCGCTAACGTTCATGCTGGTGGCAGCCTTGCTGGCTTCCGGTATTTTTACCGCGACACCGGATGGCGCTGCTTTGCTCGGAGCCGTGGCGGGATTGCTGGCCGGATTCTTCGTGGTGCGGCAGTTGACGAAGCGATCGGACATGCAAGCCGTGGTGCGCTCGGTCGTGAGCGCCGCCGGTTCCTGAATAAATTTCTGACAGGAGGTCTGGATGCTCAAACGATCACTCGCGTTATTGTTCGGTATATTGCTGGTCAGCAACGTTTCAGCAAGGGACTTGCCGGACTTCACCGAACTGGTTGAAAAACAGGGCGCTGCAGTCGTGAATGTAAGTACGACGCAGACCATTACTGCGCAGCAAATGATCCCCGGCTTGCCCAACCTGCCGGAGAACGATCCTTTCTATGAGTTTTTCAGGCGCTTTGCGCCGCAGGTGCCGCGCCAGCAGGAATCGCAATCTCTGGGCTCCGGTTTCATCATTAGCGCGGACGGTTACATCCTGACCAATGCGCATGTGGTGGATCGTGCCGACAAGATCACGGTGCGCTTGACTGACAAGCGGGAATACAAGGCACGTGTGGTGGGGGCCGACAAGCGCACCGATGTGGCTTTGCTCAAGATCGAAGCCGGTGGCCTGCCTACGGTGACATTGGGCAAACCGGATCAGCTCAAGGTAGGGGAGTGGGTGCTGGCGATCGGTTCGCCGTTCGGTTTTGACAGCAGTGTGACGGCGGGTATCGTCAGCGCCAAGGGCCGTTCCCTGCCGCAGGAGAATTTCGTGCCGTTCATCCAGACCGATGTCGCCATCAATCCCGGCAATTCGGGCGGCCCGTTGTTCAACATGAAGGGCGAGGTGGTCGGCATCAATTCCCAGATATACAGCCGTTCCGGCGGGTATATGGGGCTGTCGTTCTCCATCCCCATCGATGTGGCGATGGATGTTGTCAACCAGTTGCGCACCACTGGTAAGGTCACGCGCGGACGTATCGGTGTCACCATCCAGGAGGTGACGCGTGAGCTGGCGGAATCCTTCGGATTAAAAAAAGCAGCAGGCGCGCTGATCTCGGGGGTCGAACGCGGCGGACCGGCGGACAAGGCCGGCGTGCGTGCGAGTGACGTGATCCTGAAGTTCGATGGCAAGACAGTTGAAAGCTCTTCCGACCTGCCGCGCATCGTGGCGTCGACCAAGCCGGGTAGCAAGGTGCCGGTGCTGATCTGGCGTAAAGGCAATACCCTGGAAGTTTCTCTGGTAGTGGGTGAGATACAGGATCCGAACGAGGCGGTTGCGGCGCAGATCGATCCCGCCGACGCGCAAACGCAAAGTGTGTTGCGTCTGGGATTGAGCGTGAAGGAACTCACGAGTGAGCAAAAGGCCGAATTGCAGGTGGACGGCGGTTTGCTGGTGGTCGATGCCAAAGGTGCTTCAGCTCGGATCGAATTGCAGCGCGGCGATGTAATCCTTGCCGTAGGTAATATTGAAATACACACTGTGGCTCAATTTAACGGGATTCTGAAACAAGTGCCGCCGGGACGCAGCATCGCGCTGCTGGTGCGTCGCAACGACGGTACCGTCTATATTCCGGTCCGGCTGGACGAAAAATAAGCAGCTGTCCGGCAGTGCCCGTCAAAATCGGCTAGAATGCGCGCCCTGCGCAACTACCGAATTTGACGGGATTTTTATTTCAAACCTCATGCAACATATCCGTAACTTCTCCATCATCGCCCATATCGATCACGGCAAATCTACGCTCGCGGATCGCATCATCCATCTCTGCGGAGGCTTGGCCACACGCGAGATGGAAGCGCAAGTTCTGGATTCGATGGATATCGAACGCGAACGCGGCATCACCATCAAGGCGCAGACAGCAGCACTGAGCTACAAGGCGCGCGATGGTCAGGTGTACAACCTGAACCTGATCGACACTCCGGGACATGTGGACTTCTCCTATGAAGTATCGCGCTCGCTCTCGGCATGCGAAGGTGCGTTGCTCGTTGTTGATGCTTCGCAAGGTGTCGAGGCTCAAACCGTGGCCAATTGCTACACCGCGCTCGATTTGGGAGTGGAAGTGGTGCCGGTGCTGAACAAGATCGACCTGCCTTCGGCGAATCCCGAGAATGCCATCGCTGAGATAGAGGATGTGATCGGTATCGATGCGCAGGAGGCGGTACATTGCTCTGCCAAAACGGGACTGGGCGTTGAGGATGTGCTGGAATCCCTCATCACCAAAGTACCCCCACCCAAGGGAGATCCTGATGCCCCCTTGCAGGCGTTGATCATCGATTCCTGGTTCGATAACTACGTAGGCGTGGTGATGCTGGTGCGCATTGTCAACGGTACGCTCCGGCGCAAAGAAAAGATCCTGTTCATGGCGAACGGCGCGCAGCATCTGACCGAGCACATCGGTGTCTTCACACCCAAATCCGTGAACACGGATACATTGAGTGCCGGTCAGGTGGGTTTCATTATCGCTGGCATCAAAGAGTTGAAGGATGCCAAGGTCGGGGATACCGTCACGCATGTGCAAAAACCTGCCGCTGCGGCTTTGCCCGGCTTCAAGGAGATACAGCCGCAAGTGTTCGCCGGGTTGTTTCCGGTGGAATCCAACCAATATGAAGCGCTGCGTGACTCGCTGGAAAAGCTGAAGCTTAACGATGCCGCGCTCATGTACGAGCCTGAAGTCTCGCAGGCGCTGGGCTTCGGCTTCCGTTGCGGTTTCCTTGGCCTGTTGCATATGGAGATCGTGCAGGAACGTCTCGAGCGCGAGTTCGACATGGACCTCATTACCACAGCCCCCACCGTGATCTACGAGGTGGTGCAGCGCGACGGCACAGTGGTCATGGTGGACAATCCTTCCAAGTTGCCAGATATGTCAAAGGTCGAGGAGATCCGCGAACCGATCGTGGACGTCAATCTGTACATGCCCCAGGAATATGTGGGGGCGGTCATCACTCTGTGTACGCAGAAGCGAGGTATGCAGATAGACATGACCTATCACGGCAAACAAGTCTTGCTGAAATACGAGATGCCAATGGGCGAGATAGTGCTGGATTTCTTCGATAAGCTGAAATCCGTTTCACGCGGTTATGCCTCAATGGATTACGAATTCAAGGAATATCGTCCGGCGGATGTGGTGAAAGTGGACATGCTGATCAACGGCGAGAAAGTGGATGCGCTGTCCATCATCGTGCACCGCGCCAACAGTCAGTATCGCGGCCGAGAAGTCGCAGCCAAGATGCGTGAGCTGATCCCGCGCCAGATGTATGACGTGGCGATCCAGGCAGCCATCGGCTCCAACATTATCTCGCGCGAGAACGTGAAGGCGTTGCGAAAGAATGTATTGGCAAAGTGCTACGGTGGAGACATCTCGCGCAAGAAAAAATTGCTTGAGAAGCAGAAGGCCGGCAAGAAACGCATGAAACAAGTCGGCAGCGTGGAGATCCCGCAGGAGGCCTTTCTTGCCATTCTGCGCGTTGACGATAAATAACCTACAGGTACGACGATGACTTTTGCATTGATCATGTTCGTGCTGCTGTTGCTGACCGGCGCCATCTGGCTGCTGGACAAATACAGTCTGCGCAAACAAAGAAAAGAAGGGGATAAGGAGCCCTGGTGGGTGGAGTACTCCATCAGCTTCTTCCCGGTCATTCTGGCCGTGTTCATGCTGCGTTCCTTTGTGATCGAGCCATTCAAGATCCCGTCTGGCTCCATGATCCCCACCTTGCATATTGGCGACTTCATCGTGGTCAATCGCTATGCCTATGGGTTGCGCCTACCCATCCTGAACAAAAAAGTCATTGAGGTAGGTCAGCCGCAGCGTGGCGATGTAATGGTGTTCCACTTCCCGAATGATCCTTCTGTTGACTACATCAAGCGTGTCATCGGACTGCCGGGCGATGAGATCATCTATCGAAATAAACAACTGTGGGTGAACGGCGAGCTGCAGGCACTCACGCCGGATGGCGATTACAACTATGTCGAGAGCGGCTTGCGTTTCGTGCATACCGAACGCTATTTGGAGAAGCTGGGTGAGCGGGAGCACGCGATGCTGGTCAACCCGGAGCATGAACAGATATATCTGGGCAAGGTGGACGATTTCCCTCAGCGCAGCCAGTGCAGTTATAGTGAGCGGGAAATGCGCTGCGTCGTCCCCGCTGGCCATTACTTCATGATGGGTGATAATCGCGACAATAGTCGTGATAGTCGATACTGGGGTTTTGTGCCGGATGAGATGATCGTGGGTAAGGCGTTTCTGATCTGGATGAATTTCGGGAAGCTGGACCGTATCGGATTGTCGGTCAAGTGATCGTTCATGGAAAGGAGAACAGCATGTACGGATTGAGCAGTCGGCAGCGCGGCCTGAGTTTCTTCGATTTCATCATGGGTGCCATCGCGCTTATCTTCGTGGTGTTGCTGGGATTAAAACTGGTGCCCGCCTACCTGCATAGCGCGCAGATCAGCCAGATATTCCGCGAGATAGTGGCTGATCCGGCGATGCGTACCGCTTCGATTCCAGAGATTGAAATGTCCTATCGCAAACGGGCAAACATAAATTACATTGAAGATTTGCAGGCTGAGGATATTGCCATTGTGCGCGAGAAAGATGGCACCCTGTCCCTGAGCGCAGAATACGAAATGCGCATCAAGTTAGTCGGTAATATCACCCTGCTGCTTGAATTCAAACCTTCCAGCTCATGATGTGCCAATGAAGCACGCTGCACTATGCCGGCAGATCGGCTATGACTTCTCGCAGCCCAAGCTGTTGCAGCAGGCGCTGACGCACCGCAGTCACAATGCCGACCACAACGAACGACTGGAATTCCTCGGCGACAGTGTGCTCAACTGCACCATCGCCAAGCACCTGTTCGAGAACTATCCCGACCTGCCGGAAGGCGATCTGCATCGCTTGCGTTCCAGTCTGGTCAATCAGCAGACGCTGGCTATCCTGGCGCAGCAACTCCATCTGGGGCAGCACCTGTTGTTGAGCGACGGCGAGATCAAAAGCGGCGGTGCGGAACGTCCTTCGATTCTTGCCGATGCTTTGGAGGCGTTGTTCGGCGCTGTGTGGCTGGATGCGGATTTCGCTACTGCACAGCAAGTGATACTCGGACTGTACATTCCCTTCATCGCCAACATCGACCTGCGCGCGGTGGGTAAGGATGCCAAGACACAATTGCAAGAGTTATTGCAGGGACGCAAACTGCCACTGCCGAAATACACCATCGTCGAAACGAACGGCAAAGGACAGGCGCAGATATTCACGGTAGCTTGCGACATCGAAAAACTGAAAATCACAACGCGGGGCGAGGGCAGTAGCCGCCGCATCGCCGAACAGATCGCTGCCGAGCGCGCCTATCAACTCATACAGAACAACCCATGACAGAAACCCAGAAAATGCTTAGCGGCTTCATCGCCATCGTCGGCCGTCCCAACGTGGGCAAGTCGACGCTGCTCAATCACCTGATCGGGCAGAAGGTCAGCATCACCTCGCGCAAGGCGCAGACCACGCGCCACCGCATCACCGGCATCCTCACCGAAGGCGCGACACAATACGTGTTCGTCGATACGCCGGGCTTTCAGACCCAGCATACCAATGCCCTGAACCGCAGCATGAACCGCGTGGTGACCAGCAGCCTGCGTGAAGTGAAGGTGGTGCTGTTCGTCATCGAGGCACGCCATTTCGACGAGCGCGATCAACAGGTATTGGAGCTGCTCCCCAAGGACAGGCCTGCAATCCTGGTTATCAACAAAGCCGACTTGATGAAGGACAAGAACGAATTGCTGCCCTTCATCGAAAAGGTCTCCGCCTTGCGCCAGTTCGACGCCATCGTGCCAGTCAGTGCGCGGCAGGAGAAAAATCTTGATACTTTGCTGGAAGCCGTGCAACACTTCCTGTCGGAAGCGGAGCATCTTTATGGCGATGATGACATCACCGACCGCAACGAGCGCTTCCTCGCTGCCGAGATATTGCGCGAAAAGGTGTTCCGCTTCACCGGCGACGAGTTGCCCTACTCGGTCAGCGTGGTGATCGAACAGTTCAAGATGGACGGCAAACTACGCCGCATCAGTGCCGCCATTCTGGTGGACAAGGACGCGCACAAAGTCATGCTGATCGGTCACAAAGGCGAGAAGATCAAAGAGATCGCCACGCAAGCCCGTCTCGATATGGAAAAACTGTTCGACGGGAAAGTGTTCCTCGAAGTGTTCATCAAAGTGCGCAGTGGCTGGGCAGACAGCGCGCACATGCTGAAGACGCTGGGGTATGACTAACGCCTCTTCCAAGAACCGCATCCAGGACGATCCCGCTTTCGTACTGCATAGCTATCCCTTTCGGGAGACCAGCCTGATCGTCGAAGTGTTCAGTCGCAATCATGGCCGTGTACCGTTGGTGGCTCGCGGAGCACGACGCCCACGCTCCGCGATACGCGGTCTGTTGATGGGGTTCCAGCCTCTTACTTTGAGTTGGTTCGGCAAGCACGAGTTGCGCACCCTGCACAGTGCGGAATGGCAGGGTGGTCAGCCGCAGCTGCAGGGCACCGCATTGATGTGCGGTTTTTACCTGAACGAACTGCTGCTCAACCTGATGGCGCGCGACGATCCGCATGAAAGCCTGTTCGACTATTACCAGCAGACCTTGCAACGGCTGGCACAGGAACAGGATCACGCCTTCACGCTGCGCAGTTTCGAAAAACACATGCTGCAGGAACTGGGCTATGCGCTGTCGCTGGAAACCGAGGCCGGCAGCGGCCGTCCGGTGGTGCCTGAGCGCAGCTACCGCTATATACTGGAGCGCGGCGCAGTCGCCGAAACCGCAGACAGTGCGCAGGGCATGCCGGTAGCCGGGAAGACGCTGCTGGACATGGCGGCAGACGACTACCGCGATGCGGTGACGGCACGCCAGAGCAAGCAACTGATGCGCATGCTGCTGGACCATCACTTGGCAGGAAAACCATTACACACTCGTGAACTGATGAGAGATTTACAGAAATTATGATCAAGCTCGGACTCAATATCGACCATGTCGCCACCCTGCGCCAAGCGCGCGGTGCGCGTTATCCCAATCTGGTGCGCGCCGCGCTGGTCTGCGAAGAAGCGGGTGCGGACGCCATCACCATCCACCTGCGCGAAGACCGCCGCCATATCCAGGATGCCGACGTCGACATCCTGCGCGGCATGCTGCAGACGCGCATGAACCTTGAATGCGCCGTCACCGACGAGATGATAGACAACGCTGTACGTGTGAAGCCGCATGACATCTGCCTGGTGCCCGAGAAGCGCGAAGAGCTCACCACCGAAGGCGGGTTGGATGTGATCAAGTATTTCGAACAGGTCCAACGCGCCACTGAACGCTGCACTGCCGCGGGCATCCGTGTGTCGCTGTTCATCGATGCCGATGAGAAGCAGATCGACGCCGCAGTGAAGGCCGGTGCACCGGTGATCGAGATACACACCGGAAAATATGCCGACGCAGACAGCGTGCCCGAACGCGCAGCGGAACTGAAACGCATCCACGACGCCACGCAGTACGCGCACGGACTCGGCTTGCAAGTGAACGCCGGACACGGCCTGCACTATCACAACGTGCAAGACATCGTCGCCATCCCGCATATCGCCGAGCTCAACATTGGTCACGCCATCGTGGCCGAAGCTGTCTTCATCGGGCTGGAACAGGCGGTGAAGAACATGAAGGCGCTGCTGCGTAAATGATCCTCGGTATCGGTACCGACATCGTCAGCGTGGCGCGTATCGCTGAAGCCAGCGAGCGCCATGGTGCTGCATTCGCTGAGCGTCTGCTTACACCTGCGGAGCTTGCAGAATACGCGCACCAGCCTCATCCCGCGCGTTTCCTCGCCAAACGTTTTGCCGCCAAAGAAGCTTTAGCCAAAGCAACAGGGCAGGGGCTGCGACATCCGGTCACGCTGCATAACATCGAAGTTGGGCACGATGAACTGGGCAAACCGCAGTTCCATTTCGCCTCAGAGCTGGCGCAATACCTTCAGTCGTTAGGTGTCGCTCATCATCACCTTTCCATCAGCGACGAACACGAGCATGCCTTGGCGTTTGTGGTGCTGGAACGCACCTAAGTCTCGCCTTCTCATTCTCCGTCTATTATTACCTAGTCACTAGTAATGCAAATTTGCATTATTTTTTACAAATACCTTTTTATTTACATTGAATTAGAAATGATGCAAGATTGGATTATCTAGTCATTATCTATGCGTTCTCACAATGGCACTCACCATAAATGAATTATTGCTGCGCGGCCCTGCTACTTCCAAAGAGATGCAGGCTGCTACCGGCCTGAGCCAGACTGCCGTCTCGCGCCAACTGCGTGGAATGGGCGATGCCGTGGTGGTATTGGCCAATACCCGTCCGCCCAGGTATGCGCTGACCCGCAATGCATTTGGCGGCAACAACAAGTTGCCCATCGCGATGGTGGATGCGCATGGCAATACGGTGCTGGTGGCCTTTCTGCGTCCGCTGGTGCCCGGCGGTTTCCTAGTTGAAGCGGCTACCGGCATGCCGCCGCTCTTGCTGGGGGCGAATGGCAATGGCCTGTATGACGATCTGCCGTACTTCTTGGGGGATTTGGCGCCACAAGGTTTTCTGGGGCGGCAGATTGCGGCGGAGCTGGCGGCACAGTCTGCTGACTTTCCGCCCGACCCGCGCCACTGGAATGCGCATCATGTCGGGCGCTACCTGATCTCGAACGGCGACGATCTGCCCGGGAACTTCAAGTTCGGTGAACAAGCACTATCGCGTGTTCGGCGCAAACCAGTCGTTACCACTGAAGCGGACTATCCGGCCTTGGCGGATAGCGTGATGAGTGGTGTGATCCCCGGCTCGTCTGCAGGTGGCGAACAGCCCAAGTTCACCGCCTACTGCGGCAATCGTTCCGCGCACGTCATTGTGAAGTTCTCGCCCATGGGCGAGAACGAGGTGGCGCGCAGGTGGCGCGACATCCTGATTACGGAATATCACGCGACCGAAGCGTTGCACAAAGAAAATTTCCCGGCGGCAGAGACGCGCCTGCTGGAGATTGACGGGCGACTCTTTCTTGAGTCGCAACGTTTCGACCGTACAGGGGAGTTTGGGCGCATGCCTATGCTTTCCTTGCAAGCCATTGATGCTGAATTCACGGGGATAGGCAGTGATTGGTCGCGGGTCACTGAAGCTCTTCTTCAAAAGAAGCTAGTGAATTGGGCGCATGTGTTTGATGCTACATGCCTGTGGTGGTTTGGGCGTTTCATTAATAATTCGGACATGCACTTGGGCAATCTGAGTTTCTCCATAGATGGAGGTGTCTTCAGGCTGTTGCCGGTATACGACATGTGTTCTATGGGATTTGCCCCGAAAAGTGGTGGCGAAGTGTTGCCATACAACTTCGTGCCACCGGAATATACGGGGAACTCGGATAGCGTGAGGATAGTGCGGAATATGGCACATGACTTCTGGGAACGTGTAGCGAGTGACACGCGTATTTCCGATGAATTCAGGTCATACCTTGCGCGCGGCAATCCGATGGATTTGTGATGGTGCGGGGAAATGGGCAGCTTAACCTAGCGCCAATCTCCGTATAATCCGCGCGACATTTTCATAAGGACAAACTAGATGGGTATCGGACCGGTGATGCTGGATGTGGCAGGCAAGACACTGACTACGGAAGATGAAGTGCGTCTGAAGCATCCATCGGTCGGCGGCGTCATCCTGTTCACGCGCAACTACGAATCCCCCGCACAGCTGGCTGCGCTGACTGCCAGCATCCATGCCTTTCGTACACCGCCGTTATTGATCGCCGTCGATCACGAAGGCGGGCGCGTGCAGCGATTCCGCGAAGGCTTCACCCGCATCCCGCCCATGCGCGAACTGGGAAAGTTATGGGATGCGCATCCCAAGCAGGCGCGCCATCTGGCGCAGGAAGTCGGTTTCGTGATGGCATCCGAGTTGCGTGCGCATGGCGTGGACTTCAGCTTCACGCCGGTATTGGATGTCGATTACGGCGCCAGTACAGTGATCGGTGACCGCGCTTTCCACAGTGAACCACAGGCCATCTCCGAACTGGCACACAGCCTGTTGCAGGGGCTGAGGCGCGGCGGTATGCCGACTGTGGGCAAGCATTTCCCGGGGCACGGTTTCGTGGCTGCCGATTCGCACCTGGACATTCCTGTAGACGAGCGCAGCTACACCGACATCGAGCTGTGCGACATGATCCCGTTCCGGCAGATGGTGCATTTCGGGCTGACTGCCGTGATGCCCGCCCATGTCATCTATCCCAAGGTGGACGACAAGCCAGCCGGTTTCTCTAAACGCTGGCTAAAGGACATCCTGCGTGGTGAACTGGGTTTCGAGGGTTGCATCTTCAGCGACGATCTCAGCATGGAAGGGGCGACCGTGGCGGGCGGCATCGTGCAGCGCGCCGAAGCGGCGCTGCAGGCAGGTTGCGACATGGTGCTGGTGTGTAATCGCCCCGATCTGGCCGATGAACTGCTGGCCGGTCTGAAATGGGAGCTGCCCGCCCCCAGCCGCGCCCGGCTGGCGCAGATGCATGGACATTCCCACCCCCGTACCCATGCACAGTTGCATGAAGACCCGGAATTCGTCCGCGCACTGCACGATATCGGAAAGATCGGTATGAGCGAGGGCGAACTGCCCCTAGTGTCGTTATAATCGGCCCGGTCATTCTTCACTGGAAATATCGGCAGCGACATGAGTGAATTTCAGAAAAGTCTATTAGTCATCGCGCTACTGGTCGTGGTTGCGGTGTACGCCTACGGTTACTGGCAGCAGTGGCGCTATCGTCGCAGTCTGGATCGGGGTAATGCCGAGCCGCGCGCGACACAACGCGCTGTCCCGCCGGAAGCGGCAGCTGCGGCCACAGGCACAGCAAAGCCCGCTGAACAGCAGGCCGCCCATTTCATCGCCGACAAACCCGCAGCAGAAGCATGTGATCTGCTGGACGACAAGCTCGATTACATCGTCAGCATGACCCCCAAATTCCCCGTGAGCGCAGAGGTGCTGGAAGCCTTTTGGCCGCGCCGTTTCGATTACGGCAAGACCATCCAGACCTGCGGCTGCAACGCCGCCACCGGCGCATGGGAACGCGTCATCCCGGAAAGCCCGGCAAATTACAGTGAACTGAAGATCGCGATACAACTGGTGGACCGCAACGGCGTCATCAGCGACACCCGGCTGGCGGATTTCCGTGAATTGCTGAGCGAGATCGGACGCAAGCAAGACGCCGACATGGTGCTGCCGCTGACCGACACCGCCCTGGAGCGCGCGCGTGAACTGGACAGCTTTTGTGCCAGCGTCGACCAGATGATCGGTCTCAATTTGATCAGTCGCGGCGAGCGTCCGCTGTTCGCCAGCGAAGTGGCGCGTGCGGTGCAGCAGTCCGGCATGAGCTTGCAAGCCGACGGCACCTTCCACCAGTTCGCGGACGACGGCGCCACGCTTTACACCCTGGCTGTATCGGACGGCACGCCGTTCCAGCATCACACACTGGACCAGATGCAGGTGAACAGCCTCACCCTGCTGCTGGACATCCCGCGCGTCCAAGAACCGGCCAAGTGTTTCGACGACATGATCCTGCTGGCGCTCGATATCGCCCCCGCCCTGCGCGTCACGCTGGTGGATGACCAGCGCGTGATCCTCAGCGAAGGTGCCATCGCCCATATCCGCGACAGCGTGGATACGGTCGAACAGCGCATGCTGGCCGGCGGCCTCGTACCGGGCAGTGCACAGGCATTGCGCCTGTTCTCCTGATGGATGCGGGGCAGCGTATCGCGCAACTGCGCGAAGAGATCGAGCGGCACAACCATGCCTATTACGTGCAGGATGCGCCGACTATCCCCGATGTGGAATACGACAAACTGTTCCGTGAACTGCAAGCCCTCGAAACGCAATATCCCGAACTGCGGACCGCCGATTCGCCCACGCAGCGCGTAGGCGGCAGAGTGCTGGAAGGGTTCGCACCGGTGAAGCATGCCGTGCCCATGCTGTCCATCCGCACCGAGACCGACACCGAAGCCAGCGGCGCTTTCAACTTCGACACGCGCGTGAAGAATGCGCTGGAAACGAGCAACGAGATCGCATACGCCTGCGAACTCAAGTTCGACGGTCTGGCCATCAACCTGCGCTACGAGCACGGCGTGCTGGTGCAGGCCGCCACGCGCGGTGACGGCGAGACCGGCGAAGATGTCACGCAGAACATCCGCACCATTCATTGCATCCCGCTGCGTCTGAAGGATCGCTCCGCCGAAGTGCTGGAAGTGCGCGGCGAGGTGTACATGTCGCGCAAGGATTTCAACCGCTACAACGAAAAGCAACGCGAGCAGGGTTTGCCCACGCTGGTCAATCCTCGCAACGGCGCGGCAGGGACTATTCGTCAGCTCGATCCGAAGTTATCCGCGCAACGTCCACTGTCGTTCTTTGCCTACGGACTGGGAGAGGTGCGCGGCTGGACTTTGCCTGACACGCACAGCGGCATTCTCGATGCGCTGCAAACATTCGGCCTGCCGGTGTGCGATGAACGCGCGGTGGTAACCGGTGCACGGGCGCTGGCCGATTTCCATCAGCAGATCGCCGCCAAGCGCGATGCACTGCCGTTCGACATCGACGGCGTGGTGTACAAGGTCAATAGCCTCGTGCTGCAAAAGCAGCTCGGCTTCGTCTCGCGCGAACCGCGCTGGGCAGTGGCGCACAAATATCCGGCGGAAGAACAACTCACGATACTGCGCGACATCGAGATACAGGTCGGCCGCACCGGCAAACTGACACCGGTCGCCAAGCTGGAGCAGGTGTTCGTCGGCGGCACTACTGTTTCCAACGCGACGCTGCACAACGAAGGCGAGATACGCCTCAAGGATGTGCACATCGGCGACACGGTGATCGTGCGCCGCGCGGGCGACGTGATCCCCGAGGTGGTGGGCGTGGTGCTGGAGCGCCGTCCGGCGGATGCGAAAGCTTTTGTGATGCCGACGCATTGCCCAGTGTGCGGCAGCCATGCGGTGCGCGAAGAGGGCGAGGCTGATGCACGCTGCACGGGCGGTTTGTTCTGTGCGGCACAACGCAAGCAAGCCATCCTGCACTTCGCTTCGCGCCGCATGATGGACATCGAAGGCCTGGGCGACAAGCTGGTCGATCAACTGGTGGACGAGCACATCATTCGCTCTTTGCCCGACCTGTACCGGCTGGATGTGGCGACGCTGGCGAAACTGGAGCGCATGGCGGAGAAGAGCGCGCACAACATCGTCGCGGCGCTGGAGCAGAGCAAGCACACCACGCTCAACCGTTTCCTGTTCGCGCTGGGCATCCGTCATGTGGGCGAGACCACGGCGAAAGATCTGGCGCGCTATTTCGGCAAGCTGGATGCCATCATGCAGGCCAGCGTCGAACAATTGTTGCAGGTGCCGGATGTCGGCCCGGTGGTGGCGCAGAGCATCGTCGATTTCTTCGCCGAGGATCACAATAAGGAAGTGGTGAAGGAATTGCGCGAACTGGGCGTGCACTGGGAAGAGAACGAAGGCACGGCGAACGTGGTGCTACCGCTCACCGGCAAGACCTTTGTGCTTACCGGCACCCTGCCTACCATGAGCCGCGACGAAGCCAAAGCCAAACTGGAAGCGCTGGGCGCGAAGGTGGCGGGTAGCGTGTCGAAGAAGACCGATTGTGTGGTCGCCGGTGCCGAAGCGGGCAGCAAGCTGGAAAAGGCGCAGACACTGAACGTTTTGGTGTGGGATGAAGCGGCGCTGCAAAATTTATTGGCGAACAACGGCGAAGGGTTCGCAGCATGATGACCGACCAGCGCGCGCGGGAGATATTGGCCGCAGCGGATCAGATCCATGATGCAGGGGGGGTGCAAAGCGCCTTGCAACGTGTCGCACGGGAGATCAATCAGACATTGGCAGGCCAGCATCCATTGGTGTTGTCGGTGATGGGCGGGGCGGTGGTGTTCAGCGGGCAGTTGTTGCCGCTGCTCGATTTTCCGCTGGACTTCGACTACCTGCATGTCTCACGCTACGGCAACGAAAAGCAGGGCGGTCAGCTGCACTGGAAAGTTGCGCCGCGCGATAATGTGCAAGGCAAGGTGGTGCTGGTATTGGACGACATCCTCGACGAGGGTGAGACCATGCAGGCCATCAAGCAGCGCGTGCTGGAACTGGGCGCGACGGCGTTCTACTGTGCGGTGTTCGCCGACAAGGACAACGGCAAGGTGAAGCCCATCAGCGCCGATTTCGTCGGCCTGACATTGCCGAACCGCTTCGTGTTCGGTTACGGTATGGATATCCATGGCGCGTGGCGCAACCTGCCCGCGATCTACGCAGTGAAGGAGGAATGAAGTGATAGCGATCATCGGCGGCACCGGCTTTGCACAGTTGTCCAACCTCATCATCACGCACCGGCAGGTGATGCGCACGCCCTATGGTGAACCATCCGGCCCGATGACCTTCGGCACGCTGAACGGCCATGAAGTGATGTTCATCGCGCGCCACGGTTATGGCCACACTATCCCGCCGCATCTGGTGAACTATCGCGCCAACATGTGGGCGCTGCATGATCAGGGCGCGACCAATGTGGTGGCGATCTCGTCGGTGGGCGGCATACGTGCCGACCTCACGCCGGGGGTGCTGGTGGTGCCGGACCAGATCATCGATTACACATACGGACGCGAAGCCACTTACTTCGACGGCCACGAGAAGACCGTCGCCCATGTCGATTTCACCTGGCCGTACAGCGAGGCTTTGCGCCAGCGCATTCTGAGCGCCGCAGAGCGCGCGAACGAGCCGCTGCTGAACGGCGGTGTGTATGCCGCATTGCAGGGGCCGCGCCTGGAATCGCTGGCCGAGATCAACCGTTACGAAAAAGACGGCGCGGACATGGCCGGCATGACCGGCATGCCGGAAGCGGCATTGGCGCGCGAACTGGGCGTGAACTACGCCGCCATCGCCGTGGTGGTGAACGACGCCGCCGGACGTCGCAGCAGTCAGGGCGGCATCGTGCTCGACAAGATCGGCGCTGTCGCGCAACCCGCGATGGATCGCGTGCGTCGTATCCTCGAATGCGTGGTGGAATGCGATGGCGATTAAAGACGTATTGCGCATGGGCGATGCGCGCCTGCTGCAACAGGCCGAGCCGATCAGCGACTTCGGCAGCGCTGCATTGCTGGCCTTGCTGCAAGACATGCGCGACACCATGCATGCCTTGAACGGCGTCGGGCTGGCCGCACCGCAGATCGGCGTGCCGCTGCGCGTGGTGATCTTCGGCGTGGACAAGAACGAGCGTTATCCGGATGCTGAAGTCGTGCCGCACACCGTACTCATCAATCCCGTGCTCACACCGCTTTCCGACGAGATGGAAGAAGGCTGGGAAGGCTGTCTTTCCGTGCCCGGCATGCGCGGCTTGGTGCCGCGCTATACCAAACTGCGTTATCAGGGGCGTGATGAGAATGGGGCGCTGATAGACCGCACCGTAAATGCTTTCCATGCGCGCGTAGTGCAGCACGAATGCGACCATCTCGACGGCATCCTCTACCCCATGCGCATCCGCGACATGCGCGACTTCGGTTTCAGCGACGTGTTGTTCCCCGGACAGAATCTGCAGGACGACTGATAAACCGCAGAGTAAGGCGATGCAGATCGTCGCACTTGCAGATTCTCGGCCAAACCGGTTCTTGCGCAGGGGCGCATTGCGGCACATAGCGGTGTTCGATGGTGGTCACAGTGATAAAGTGCACACGCAATGCATGAATCGCGGGAGGGACTATGGAACGTACATTGTTACTGGTCGATGATGAGGCGGATATCACCTCTGCGCTGGTGCGCGTGCTGAGGAAAGACGGCTACCGGATATTGTCCGCGAGCAGCGGCAAGGAAGGTCTGGCGCTGCTCGCGCAACACGATGTCGGTGTCATCATCTCGGATCAGCGCATGCCGGAGATGTCCGGCGTCGAGTTCCTTACCCAGGTGAAGGAACTCTATCCGCACACGATACGCATCGTGCTGAGCGGTTACGCCGATCTCGACTCGGTGATGGACGCCATCAATCGCGGTGCCGTCTACAAGTTCTTCGCCAAACCATGGGACAACGAAACGTTGCGCGCCGAAGTGCTGGAAGCCTTCAGGCACCACGAACTGGCGTGGGAGAAAGCGCATCTGCTACAGGAGATACAGGCCGCGAACGACTTGCTGGCGCAAGTCAATCTTGAGCTGGCGGAGGTGGTGTCGCACAAGGACAGCCAAATCGAGCATATCGCCCATTACGATGCACTGACCGGCCTCCCAAACCGTCTGCTGTTTGTCGATCGTCTGGATCAGGAGTTGGCCCGCGCGCACCGGGAAGATCGCATGGTGGCCGTGCTGGCCGTCGGGCTGGACCGCTTCAAACAGATCAACGATTCCTTCGGGCACCCCATGGGCGACCAGCTGCTGCAGGTGGTCGCGGAAAGGCTGGTCGGCAAGGTGCGCGGGTGCGATACCGTGGCGCGCATCGCGGGCGACGAATTCGGCGTGGTGCTGACGGGCGTGAAAGCCGCGCATGACGCCGGCGATGTGGCACAGAAGATCATCGATTCGATCGCGCAGAACCTCGTATCGATAGGCGATAGCGAGATATTCGTCACGCTCAGCATCGGTGTCGGCCTGTATCCGCTCGACGGGCCGAACACTATGACGCTGCTCAGGAATGCAGATGCAGCCTTGCATCATGCCAAGGCCGAGGGACGCAACAACTTCCAGTATTACGCCACCCACATGAACGCTACGGCGTGGCAGCGGCTGCAGTTGGAAACCGGACTGCGCCGGGCGCTGGAACGCGATGAATTCGTGCTTCATTACCAGCCGCAAGTCGATCTGGAACACGGCAAGATTATCGGTATGGAAGCGCTGCTGCGCTGGCAGAGCGCGGAACGCGGGCTGGTCTGTCCCGGCGAGTTCATTCCCTTGCTGGAGGAGACCGGCCTGATCGTACCGGTGGGCGAGTGGGTGCTGCGCACAGCATGCAAGCAGGCGCGCGCATGGCAGGCAGCCGGACTTTCCGGTTTCCATGTCGCGGTTAACCTGTCCACTTTGCAGTTCAGGCAGCCGGATTTCGCCGGGGTGGTGATCGCCATCCTGGAGGAATACGGCCTCGATCCGGCGCAGAGGATGATCGAGCTGGAACTGACTGAAAGTCTGCTGATGCACAACGTGGCCGGGGCGATAGACACACTGAACAAATTGCACGCAACGGGGATAGAGTTCTCCATCGATGACTTCGGCACCGGTTATTCCAGTCTGAGTTATTTGAAGCGCTTTCCGATCAGCAGTCTCAAGATCGACCAGTCGTTCGTGCGCGACCTGTCCAGCGATCGCAGCGACGAGGCCATCGTCTCCGCGATCATCGCACTGGGGCACAGCCTGGGACTGAACGTCATCGCAGAGGGAGTGGAAACTGCAACGCAGCTCGCGCGCCTGCGCGAGATGGGGTGTGACGAGATACAGGGTTATCTGTTCAGCCGGCCGGTGTCCGCGGCGGAAATGACGCATTTGCTGCAAAGCGGAGAAACCTTGGCTTTGCCTGCGGAGGCATGATGGAACGCACACTGTTGCTGGTCGACGACGAGGAGAACATCACTGCCGCCCTGCTGCGCCTGTTGCGCCGGGATGGCTACCGCATCCTGCGCGCGAGCAGCGGCGAAGCGGGGCTGGAATTGCTGGCGCAGAACGAGGTCGGTGTGATCATCTCCGACCAGCGCATGCCGGGCATGACCGGGGTGGAGTTCCTCGGCCGGGTTCGCGAGCTGTATCCCGACACCGTGCGTATCGTGCTGAGCGGCTACACCGAACTGAGCTCGGTGACCGACGCCATCAACCGCGGCGCGGTGTACAAATTCTTCACCAAACCGTGGGAGGACGATCTGCTGCGGGCCAACGTGGAAGAAGCGTTCCAGCGTTACGAGATGAAAATGGAGAACGTCCGGCTGGCGCGGGAGTTGCAGCTTGCGAACGAAGCGTTGCTGCGCATCAACCATGAGCTGGAGCAACGGGTGGCGGAAAAAACCGGCGAAGTCATGCGCAACCTGAACGTGCTGCGGGTGTCGCAGGAAGTGCTGGAGCACCTGCCGGTGGCAGTCGTCGGCATCGGAGACGACGGTGTGATCGCCATTGCCAACCGGGCTGCGCACCGTTTGTTCTCGCAGCAGGGAACACGCGCCTTGCTGGGCGAGACGGCCGGCGACGTCATCCCGCCCGAGCTGCTGGCGTGCATGACGAGCGCGGAATGCGACAGGCCGGATGAAAAACCCCCGTACCGTTTGGAAGACGGCCGGCAAGCCAATTGCTGGTGTTGCAGGATGGGGGCGTTTTCATTATCGAAAGGCGTCGTGCTCGTGATCGATGCCGGTATATGAAACCAATCATTAAGCGATTCGGAACAAGCCGATATGACTATGCGAACCACGATGGATAAGAACGCGATCCTCGACCGCCTGCATCAATTGCCCGCCATGCCGCTGGTGGTGCAGGAGGTGCTGGCAAGTTTCAATGATGAGCGGATCGGCAGCACCGTTCTGGCGCACAAGATCGCGCTCGATCAGGGATTGAGTGCCAGGGTGCTGCGGGTAGCGAATTCTTCTTTCTACGGCTTGCCGCGCGAGATCGGCTCGATTCAGGAAGCAGTGACGGTGCTGGGCTTCGACACCGTCCGTTCGCTGGTGCTGTCGGCGGGGTTCATGCGCGCCTTCCCCGCTGGCGCGGGCAAAGGCTTCGACCGCCATGCCTACTGGTTGCGCAGCTTCCGGGTGGCGACCTACACCGAGGCGCTGGCGCAATGTCTGGGCAGTGAGCGGCCGATGTCGTTCAGTGCAGGCATGTTCCATGATGTCGGACAACTTGTGCTGGATGTGTGCATGCCGGAACAGTTCGCCGCTGTGCTGGCGCAGCAAGCGGCTTCAGGCCGGGACCTGATCGAATGCGAGCGGGCTGAACTGGGATTCGATCATGCCGAGATCGGTGCGGACATGGCCAGGCGCTGGAATTTCCCGGCCAAGTTGGAGCATGCCATCCGCTATTGGCGCGCGCCGGCGCATGAGTCATTCGAGGCGGTGACCGCGATGGTGCATATCGCGGTGGAACTGGAACGCGGCGCGGGTGGCGAGGCGCTGATCGACAGCCTGCCTGCAACACTGCGCGACCGTTTGCAACTGAGCTGGCCGGAACTGGTGGCATGTTTGCCGCAGCCGCAGCAACTTGACGCGACGGCCAGGCTGCTGCGGGCGCCGCAGGATTGATGAACAAGGATATTGCGAGGAAGGCAGCGGAGACCATGGATATTTCAAAGCGCAACGCATCCCTGCTGGAGAACTCTCCCGCCCTGATCCTGCTGGTCATCGCCTTGTCCGTGGTGGCGGCCGAAGCATCGGTGATGCTGCTGCTGAACTATCTTCCCCCGCTATCCATGCTGCAGGAAGCGCTTGCCGATGCGGCCATGCTGGTCGTGCTGATCTCGCCCGCGCTGTATCTGTTCCTGTTCCGCCCCATGGTGGCGCAGCTGCGCCGGCGCACGCGTGACGCGAGGGAGCTGCAGGAGTCGCTGGGGGAGTTGCGTTCCCTCAAGTTCGCGCTGGACAGGCACGCCATCGTCAGCATCACCGATGCCAAGGGGCAGATCGTTTACGTGAACGATAAGTTCTGCAAGGCGAGCAAATACCGGCGCGAGGAACTGCTCGGTCAGAACCACCGCATTCTCAAATCAGGCATGCACGAGGACGGACTCTACATCGACATGTGGAGAACGATCTCGGCCGGCAACGTGTGGCAGGGTGAATTGTGCAACCGGAGCAAGGACGGTGAACATTACTGGGTCGAGACGACCATCGTGCCCCTGCTCGACGAACAGGGGCTGCCGCGCCAGTACATCGCCATCCGCACCGACATCACCCGCTTGCTGTCGGTCACCGCGGCACTGGCCGACAGCAAGGCGGAACTGGAGCTGCGCGTGCGCGACCGTACGGCCGAACTGGAACAGGCCAAGCAGGCGCTGGAGGCGGACATCAAGGCGATGAAACAGCTCAACCAGAAACTGGAAGACGCGCACAGCCAGCTGCTGCAATCGGAAAAGATGGCTTCCATCGGCCAGCTGGCGGCGGGTGTGGCGCACGAGATCAACAACCCGATCGGCTACGTGTATTCCAACCTGGGCACGCTGGAAAGATACGTGCAGGACACCTTCGGCATGCTCGAACTGTACGAGCAAGCGGAAGGCGCGCTCACTGATCCGGCAGTGCTGGCGCGCCTGCAGACAGCCAGACAGAAATTGGACATCGCCTTTCTCAAGACCGACCTGCGCGCGATGATGGCCGAATCCAAGGACGGCATTACCCGCGTGAAGAATATCGTGCAGAACCTGAAAGACTTTTCGCACGCGGACAGCACCGATGAGTGGCGTTACGCCGACTTGCACCGCGGGCTGGATAGCACCCTGAGCATCGTCAACAACGAGATCAAATACAAGGCGGAAGTGGTCAGAAAGTACGGCGAGTTGCCGCAAGTGGAGTGTCTGGCATCGCAGCTCAATCAGGTGTTCATGAACCTGCTGGTGAACGCCGCCCATGCCATCGAGGAACGCGGCACCATCACCGTCAGCACTGGCCGGCAAGGTGATGAGGTATGGGTGGAAGTGGCGGATACTGGCAAGGGCATCGCCCCGGAACACCTGAAGAAACTGTTCGACCCCTTCTTCACCACCAAGCCGGTGGGACAGGGGACAGGGCTTGGGCTGTCGCTGTCATACGGCATCGTGCAGAAACACCACGGCCGGATCGAGGTGCAGAGCGAATTGGGCAAGGGTACGGCCTTTCGCGTATGGCTGCCCGTTGAACAAACGCCGAGCAGGCCGGCTTGATCACGCCGGCTGCACAGCGGAAATAGGGACATCGAATATGCAACAACACACAGCAGCGGGGCGCGTATGAGCGAGACACCAGACACGACGGCGACGATACTGTTCGTTGATGACGAGGCGAATATCCTGTATTCCCTGAAGCGATTGTTCCGCCCGCTCGGCTACCGCATCCTGACGGCGGAAAGCGGCGCGGAGGGGCTGGAGATCCTGCAAAACGAGCCAGTCGATCTGGTGGTTTCCGACATGCGCATGCCGGAAATGAACGGTGCGCAGTTCCTGGAGCAGGTCCAGGCAAGATGGCCGGCGACGCTGCGTATCCTGCTGACCGGCTATGCCGAGATAGACGCCACCATCGACGCCATCAACAAGGGACATATCTATCGCTATATCTCCAAGCCATGGGAAGACAACGACGTCACGCTGACGATCCGGCACGCGCTGCATCAGAAACAACTGGAACGGGACAAGCAGCGACTGGAGGCGCTGACCTTTCGGCAGAACGAGGAGCTTAAGGAGCTCAATGCCAGCCTGGAATCGAAGGTCAGGGCGCGCACCGAAGAGTTGCGCCAGACCATGAGTTTCCTCGAAGCCGCCCATGAAAAACTCAAGCAGGGTTTCATCACCTCGATCCGGGTGTTTTCCAACCTGATCGAAATGCGGGAAGGGGGCATGGCAGGACACTCGCGCCGGGTCGCTGAACTGTCCAGAGCCATCGCCCGGCAGATGAACATGCAGGAAGCGGACGTGCAGGACGTATTCCTCGCGGCGCTGCTGCACGATGTCGGCAAGATCGGTTTCCCGGACTATCTGCTGCAAAAACCGTTCTCGAGCCTGACCCCCGAGGAGCGGGGCGCTGTGATCAAACATCCGGCCAAGGGGCAGACGGCGCTGATGGCGCTGGAACCATTGCACAATGCCGGCAAACTGATCCGCAGCCACCACGAGCATTACGATGGTTCCGGCTATCCGGACAGACTGGTCGGACTGGAGATCCCGCTGGGGGCGCGCATCATCGCCCTGGCCAACGAATACGACTCGGTGCAGCTCGGCACGCTGTTAAGCAAGCATCTGAAACAGGCTGACGCGCTGCTGTTCATTCAGGAGGGCCGCGGGCATCGTTACGATCCCGCGGTGGTGGATGCTTTCATCAGCGTCATGGGGGCGAACGCCGAAACTGCTCATGTGCGGCCGGAACAAGCGCTGCATGCGGAGCAGCTCAGGCCCGGCATGGTGCTTTCGCGCGATCTGCTGACCAAACAAGGAGAGCTGTTACTGTCCAAGGATTACCGGCTGGACGAACTTCTGATCGGGCATATCAGGAACTTCGAACAGATCGGCGACAAATTGATCCTTTATGTCTATAAAAAGTAACGGGGTCAGGTCTGGCGTCTAACGCCGGCTTTTCCATCAACCCAACGGAGGGCAATCGACATGCTCATTGAACAGCAATACTGGACGGCCGCCGAAGGCTGGCAAAGGGAAACGGCGGCCTCGGTCGCCGGCAATGCTTCGCTGGTGCTGGTTTTTGGCGCGGGCCATGTGCTGGCCGATACCGCACGGATGGACGAGGTGCGCGCGTTTTATCCAGCCGCCCCGCTGCTAGGCTGTTCTACCTCGGGCGAGATCTGCGGTACCCGTGTGCGTGACGATTCACTCGTGGTGACCGCCGTCCGTTTTGAGCACACCGCGATCAAGATGGCGAAGACAGCCATAAACGGCAGCGAAGACAGTGCGGATGCCGGCCAGCGCCTGGCACAGGATCTGGCGCAGCCGCAACTGGTGCATGTGCTGGTGCTCTCGGACGGGCTCAAGGTGAACGGCACCGAACTGGCGCGCGGTTTGCGCGAGAACCTGCCGCAGGGCGTGGCGGTGACCGGCGGCATGGCCGGCGACGGCGCTAACTTCAAGCAGACGCTGGTCTGTGCCGATACCCCGCCCGCCGACGGTCTAGTCGCCGCGCTGGGTTTTTACGGCGAACGCCTCAAGGTGGGCTACGGCTCGCTCGGCGGCTGGGATTCCTTCGGCCCCGAGCGTTTGATCACGCGCTCGGAAGGCAACGTGTTGTATGAACTGGACGGCCAATCCGCACTTGAGTTGTACAAACGCTATCTGGGCGAACTTGCAGTTTCACCGGCGGAGGCTCTGCTTTTCCCGCTGGCGCTGCGCACCGGCGAAGAGGGCTACGGCCTGGTGCGCTCGGTCATGGCGATAGATGAAGAGGCGCAAAGTATGACCTTTGCCGGCGATATGCCTGAAGGCGGTTATGCCCGTTTGATGAAGGCCAACTTCGATCGCCTTATCGATGGTGCGGCCGATGCTGCGCAGGCCACCAATGCCACGCTGGGCGCGTCCAACCCCGAACTGGCTTTGCTCATCAGCTGTGTGGGGCGCAAGCTGGTGCTCAAGCAGCGCGTGGAAGAAGAGGTGGAGGGCGTGCGCGACGTGCTGGGGGAAGATACCGTGTTCACGGGCTTCTACTCCTACGGCGAGATATGCCCGCATGGCACTTTCACCCAATGCGAGTTGCACAACCAGACCATGACGATCACCACTTTCTCGGAGCGATGAACATGCACAGGCTGCTCGCACGCCAGATCAAGCGTCACCTCGGTGACCCGGCCGAACTGCCGGCCGGGCTGGCAGCGTTCATCGCCGCGGTGGACGAAGCTTACGATAACGCCGATGCCGACCGCCAACTGATCGAACACTCCCTCGATCTGATGTCGACGGAACTGACCGAGGCCAATGACGGCCTGCGCAAGGAACTGGCGGAGCACCGCCGCATTGAGCAGATCCTGCAGAACGAACAGGAAGAACAGCATATGCTCATCCGCAAGCTGGAAGATGTGCACAACCAGTTGCTGCAATCGGAAAAGATGGCCTCCATCGGCCAGTTGGCGGCGGGCGTGGCGCACGAGATCAACAACCCGATCGGCTACGTGTATTCCAACCTGGGCATGCTGGAGAAATATGTGCAGGACGCCTTCAGCATGATCGAGCTATACGAGCAGGCGGAAAGTGAGATCACCGACCCGGCAGTGCTGGCGCGCCTGCAGACTGCCAAACACAAGCTGGACCTCGCCTTTCTCAAGACCGACTTGCGCGCGTTGATGGCTGAATCCAAGGACGGCATCACCCGTGTAAAGAATATCGTGCAGAACCTGAAAGACTTCTCGCATGCGGAGAGCTCCGACGAGTGGTGTTATGCCGACCTGCACTGCGGACTGGACAGCACGCTGAGCATCGTCAACAACGAGATCAAATACAAGGCGGAGGTGGTCAAACAATACGGCGAATTGCCGCAAGTCGAGTGCCTGGCGTCGCAGCTCAATCAGGTGTTCATGAACCTGTTGGTGAACGCCGTCCACGCCATCGAGGAACGCGGCACCATCACCCTGCGTACCGGGCGGGAGGGCGACGAGGTGTGGGTGGAGATCGCCGACACCGGACACGGTATCGCGCCCGCACACCTGCAGAAGATATTCGATCCGTTCTTCACCACCAAGCCGATCGGCAAAGGCACGGGCTTGGGACTGTCGCTGTCATACGGCATCGTGCAGAAACACCATGGCCGAATCGAGGTGCAGAGCGAGACAGGTAAGGGCACCTCGTTCAGGGTTTGGCTGCCTATTGTGCAGCCTGACAATGAGCAAAAGAACTGATGCAGTTCATCCCCGAACTGTGTCCGCGCCTGGCGATGGGCGGGGCGGGAATGACGCGCTTCGTGATGTATCAGTGCGCGGCAGGAAAACGCACTTTCACTTTCAGTCCGCTGTGGCCGGACGCATGACTGAATTCGAGCTGCGCACCGTGCAGGATGGCGATGCGCTGTACGATGGAAAGCCCCAGTCCCACACCGTCCTGCGTCGAGCGGTTGAATCGATTGAAACGCTGTCCCAGTGACGGCAGATCGTCTTTTGCAACGCCGCAACCGCTGTCGGTGATGGACAGGGATTTCTTCGTGACTTCGATCAATACCTGTCCATCTCGCGGCGTGTAGCGGATGGCGTTGTCCAGCAGGTTGCGCAGCAAGATGCGCAGCAATTCTTCCGATCCCATCACCTGCGTCGCCGAGTCTGCTTTCAGTTCCAGCGCGATATGTTTGTCCAGCGCCAGCGGTGCCAGCTCGGCACTGCACGCGCGCGCCAGTTCGGTCAGGTCCAATGGTTCGAGCAGGGCGGGTGCACTCAATTCATCCAGTCGAGATAGCGTCAGCAACTGTCCGACAAGGTGCGACATGCGCTCTGTGCCCTGCAGGGATTTATGCAGGCAATCATTACGCTCGGCATCACTGGTGGCCAGTTGTGCGGCCTGTATCTGCGCTTGCAGTGCGGCGATGGGGGTGCGTAATTCATGCGCGGCATCGGCGGTGAAACGGCGTTCGTTCTCGATCACGTCGGCGGTGCGTGTGAGCAGGCTGTTCAGCGCGCTCACCACCGGCGTGATCTCGGCGGGTGTTTTTTCCAGCTCGATGGCACGCAACTGCTCCGGCTGCAAACGTTGCAGCGAGGCGGTGAGTTGGTTCAGGGGGCGCAATCCGAAACGGATGGCGATGAGTATGAGCAACGCGAGCACCGGCAAGCCGAACAGGAAAGGCGTGACGTTGTGCCAGGCCACTTCGCGCGCCAACTCGTTGCGCACCTTGTCGCTCTGACCCACCAGCACTTCGACGCGGCGGCGATGGTCGCGCAGACGATAGAAGCGCCAGTCGCTGCCGTTCCATGATCTGCTCTTCAGTTTCTTTTCCGGCAAGTTTATGCCGCTCAAGTCCAATAGCTCATCGGAACGCAGCAACACCCTGCGCTCGCCGTCGTCTTCGCCCCACACTTCGAATACGAAATTCTGCTGATATTTGTGGGCGAGCGGCAGCTTGCGGGCGGCATGGTCGTCATCCAGATCGGTCGCGACCGAGAGCAGACTGTGAGCAAACTGTACCAGTTGCGCATCGAACAACTCGTCCGCTTCGTGCAGCGCGTTCTTGTGACTTTCGAATCCCGCGACGACGCCGAACAGCAGCACAGCGCCGAGCAGCAGCATGGTGAGCCGCGACTGGATGGACAGGGTGCGCCGACTCATGATGGACGCCTCACGGTGTAACCGATGCCGCGCAGCGTCTGGATGAAGTCGCTGCCCAGCTTCTTGCGCAAATGGTGGATGAATACCTCGATGGTGTTGCTGTCGGTGCTGTCGTCCCAGCCGTAGATGCTTTGTTCCAGTTGTGCGCGCGTCATCACGCGGTCGGCGTTCTGCATCAGCAGTTCGAGCAAGCCGAATTCGCGTGCGGAAAGTTCTACAGCTTCGCCCTTGAGCCAGACTTGACGACTGTCCGGATCGATTTCGACCGCGCCCACGCTGAGGCGGGCGGTGGCGCGTCCGCCGGTGCGGCGGATCAGGGCGCGCAGACGTGCGGCCAGTTCTTCCATGTCCACCGGCTTCACCACGTAGTCGTCCGCACCCAGACCGAAGCCCTTGAGCTTGTCCAGCTTGTCGTCGCGCGAGGTGAGCATCAGCACCGGCGTGAGCAGGCCGCGCTCGCGCATTGTCTGCAATACGCTGTAGCCATCCTGACGCGGCAGGCCGATGTCCAGCACGATGGCGTCATAAGCCTCGCTGGTCAGCGCATCCAGCGCCTGCTGCCCATCCTGCATCCAGTCCACCGTGAAGCCGAGATGGCCCAGGCTGTTGCGGGTGCCGTCGCCGAGCAGTCTGTCGTCTTCCACCAGCAATATTCTCATCGTCGCCAGATCATTCGTTCATTAAGGAGGGATTAAGAATCGTTTGCCACACTGCGCACCGTCCTAACCTACACAGGCGCACATTATGACCGCGAACAATATTTGTATCACCCTGCTGATGCTGGCAAGTGCAGCACCGGCTCTGGCCGAAACGCCGCAGCAGATCCAGGTCAGCTACATCGAAGAAGCCGCACATGGCTTCAAGCCATCCGCCGAGCGCGGACGAGAATTGTTCATCAAGCAATGGGGCATATCGGAACGCACACCAAGCTGCACCAGCTGTCACGGCAAAGACATGCATGCCCAAGGCAAGCACGTCAAAACCGGCAAGCCAATCGCACCGCTCACTCCTGTTGTGAATGCCGAGCGTTTCACTGAAGCCAAGCAGGTCGCCAAGTGGTTCAAGCGCAACTGCAAAGAAGTGCTGGGTCGCGAATGCAGCGCCGAAGAAAAAGCTGATTTCATTCAATTCGCAATCGAAGGAGGAAGAGTATGAATCGCATCATCATGACGCTGGTATTGCTAGCCGCCACACAACTGGCATATGCCGACGGAGACAAGATGAAATCTCCGCCTAACGCTCTGTGGCAGGAAGAGTGTGGAAGTTGCCACACCGCATTCCCGCCGCGACTGCTGACCGAAGACAACTGGAAGAAGTTGATGGGCGGCCTGGACAAACACTTCGGCGACAACGCGGAACTGAATGCAAAAGACAGGAAAGCGATCGAAGACTACCTTGTGCGTTATGCGGGTTCCGGCGCGCGTCACAGTGCGGACAGCCTGCGCATCACAGAGACGCCATGGTTCAAGCGTGAACACCGCAGCATCTCGCCCAAGGAATGGGTGCATCCCGAAGTGAAGAGCCGCGCCAACTGCACCGCCTGTCACCAGACCGTGGAGCAAGGTCGCTGGTCGGAGCACGACATCAGCATTCCCGGGCGCGGTCGGTGGTATGACGATGATGATTGATATGGCGTACTGCCACTTCGAAAATATACCCGGGTAAAATTGACTTTTAATTAAACCCGGGTAAAATGCGTGCCACTCCGAACAGAAATGGCGCTCATATGAACACCGATTCCAGCAATCTTCCTTCCTGCATCGCTTTTGGCGGTGCGCAATGCATCGCTGAAGGCGATCTTCATGCCGTCGCAGCAGCTGTCAAACAATGGCAGGCTGTGCACGCAGACACTTCCATCCTGATCTTCGACGGACAGACCAGCGAACCGATAGAGATCGACCTGCGCGGCACGGTTCAGGATGTATTGAATCGTTTGCCAAAGACGCTGCCGCCTGTCGCCGCAGATGAGCCAGTTGTGCGTACACCGGGTCGTCCCAAGCTGGGCGTGGTGTCGCGTGAAGTGACCTTGCTGCCACGCCACTGGGAATGGTTGTCGCAACAGCCCGGCGGTGCGTCGGTCGCCTTGCGCAAACTGGTCGAGGCCGCCAGTCGCGCCAACGAGATCAAGGATCAGCAACGTCGCGCGCAGGAGGCCACTTATCGCTTCATGTCCGCCATCGCAGGCAACCTGCCGGGATATGAAGAAGCGACTCGCGCCCTGTTCGCCGACCAGCCAGAGCAGTTCGGTGTACACACCGAGGACTGGCCGCTGGATATCCGCGAGCATGTGCGAAGGCTAGCATTGCGCGTCTTTTTGCCGCAGGCCTGAGGCTGCTGCCACCACGTTGTCAGCAGGGGGCGGCTACAGTGTCATCGCCAACAAGATCGATCAGCGAGGCAATTATGTCAGGCAAAGTAGAACTGGTGCGTTTCCGCCTGAGTCAGGGCAGGACGACGGCCGAATGGCTGGAGTCGAACAAGAAACTCGATGCATGGCTGCAGCGTCAGCCGGGCTTTCGGCTGCGCAGCCTGTCCGAGACCAGCAAAGGGGAGTGGATAGACTTGCTGTGCTGGGAAAGTGGCGAGGCTGCCGAGTTGGCTGGTGAGCGTTTCGAAGCGGAGATGTCCGGTCAGTGCGAACCGATGATAGACATCGCCAGCATCCAGTGCGAGCAGGGGCGCTCGCACGTGCTGTTGTCGCTTTGACTAGCTAAGTCTCTCGTTTCCAGTGCTTTGACAGCCACCAAGTTATGTTTGTCATATTCGCTCAGCGAATGCTTGACATGAAGCTGACTTCTCTTCACTATTTAACCACACGGTTAAATAGTGAAGAGAAGTCATGTCACCTGATTCATTAAGTCTTACTTTCTCGGCGCTCGCGGATCCAACCCGGCGCGCCATTCTGGCCCGGCTCTCACTGGGGGAGACATCGGTCAGCGAATTGGCTGAGCCATTCCATATCAGCGCTCCCGCTGTGACCAAACATCTCAAGGTGCTGGAGAACGCAGGTTTGATCACACGCGGCCGACAGGCGCAATGGCGACCATGCAAGCTTGAAGCAACCCCGTTGCAGGAAGCGGCCAGTTTCATCGAACAGTATCGCCAGCACTGGGAGCAGAGCTTCGACCGGCTAGATAACTACCTTCAACAACTGCAAGCACAGGAGAAGAAGAATGTCCGCAAAAGGAAGTGAATCATCCAACAGCGAAGTCATCATCTCCCGCACCTTCGATGCACCCCGTCGACTGGTGTGGCAAGCCTGGACCGATCCCAAACACATCATGCAATGGTGGGGGCCAGCCGGGTTTCACAACGAACGCTGCGAAAGCGAGTTGCGGATAGGCGGACGATTCCAGCTTGAGATGCGTGCGCCAGATGGCAATGTCTATCCCTGCATCGGTACCTTCCGCGAGATTGTCGAAGGAGAGCGCATCGTATACGACGGCGAAGCAGCAGAGGGACATCCCTGCGGGGCGGGTATCCCGCCGCGCGCGACTGTAACGGTCAGCTTTGCCGAGCAGAATGGCAAAACGCGGCTCACGCTCCATACGCGCTTCGCTTCGCCCGAACGCAAGCAGGCTGCAGCGGAAGCGAGATTCATCGTCAGCTGGGAAGAAGCACTGGATCGTTTGGCGCAAGCATTGCGAACATAGCGATCAAAATCACCGGGAGAAGAATATGAGCAAGGTAAGAGTGGAAAGCTTCTCGATTTCGCTGGACGGATACGGTGCGGGACCGGATCAGGATATCAACAATCCGCTCGGGGTTGGCGGAGAGGATTTGGTTCAATGGTTTTTCCCAACCCGGACTTTTCAGAAGAACGTGCTCGGTGCGGAAGGCGGTACGACGGGGACCGACAACGATTTTGCCGAGCGAGGATTCCAGAACATAGGCGCATGGATACTGGGCCGCAACATGTTCGGACCGGTACGCGGTCCCTGGCCTGATTTGAACTGGAAAGGCTGGTGGGGCGACAACCCTCCCTACCATGTACCAATCTTTGTGCTGACCCATCACGCGCGTCCCGACCTCATCATGGACGGAGATAACACCTTCCATTTCGTTACCGGCGGTATCCACGAGGCATTGAACAGAGCGAAGCAAGCCGCAGCAGGCAAGGACGTGCGCATCGGCGGCGGCGCGAATACCATCCGCCAGTACTTGCAGGCGGGCTTGATCGACGAGCTGCACATCGCTATTTCGCCGGTTTTGCTGGGCAGAGGCGAGCCGCTGTTTGTAGGGCTGGACCTGCGGACACTTGGTTACGAATGCGTGCAGTCAGTCCCGACCGAAAAAGCGACGCATGTCGTCATACAGCGCAAGAACAAATAGGAGAAAAGATCATGACTACCGGTACTGTAAAACTGCATCGCGTACTGAAATCTACGCCCGACAAAATCTACCGCGCTTTTCTCGATGCCGGTGCGATGGCGAAATGGCTGCCGCCCTACGGCTTCACCTGCACGGTGCATCACATGGATGCCAAAGTCGGAGGCGGTTTCAAAATGTCGTTCACGAATTTCGGCACCGGGAGCGGCCATTCCTTCGGCGGTGAATACCGCGAACTGAAACCCAATGAACTGATCCGCTATTCGGACAAGTTCGACGATCCCAACCTGCCCGGCGAGATGGTGACGACGGTGACGCTGAAGCCGGTCATGTGCGGCACAGACGTCAGCATAGTGCAAGAAGGTATCCCGCCTGCGATCCCGGTCGAGATGTGCTACCTCGGCTGGCAGGAGTCGCTGATGCAACTCGCAATGCTGGTCGAACCGGTGATCCCCGATTAAGGAAAGAAAGCATCTCCATGAGCGCCGACACAGAAAACCAATTGCCGCTCACGCTGACGCGCACCTTTGATGCACCGCGCGCACTGGTGTGGGAAGCCTGGATCCATCCCGAACACGCAATCCACTGGTGGGGACCTGCGCATTAACCGGGGCAGCAAAGCATAGAAATCGCATCTGCCCGAAACCTGAAGGAGGCAACCATGCAAAAAATAACCACCTTCTTGTGGTTCGACAAGGAAGCGGCCGAGGCCGCCAGGTTTTACACCTCGGTGTTCAAGGACGCAAAAATCATCGATAGCACCACGTTAGAGGACACGCCTTCCGGCACGGTGGAGATCGTCACAATCGAATTGCTTGGCCAGACGTTCCAACTCATGAATGCAGGCTCACTGTTCAAGTTCAACGAAGCAATCTCTTTCATGGTGAACTGCGACACGCAGGAAGAGATCGACTATTACTGGGACAAGCTTTCCGCCGTACCGGAGGCCGAGGCTTGCGGCTGGCTCAAGGACAAGTTCGGCGTCTCCTGGCAAATCGTGCCCACAGTCATGTGGGAAATGCAAAAGAGCAAAGACAAGCAGAAGCTGGCGCGCCTCACCGATGCGTTCCTGAAGATGAAGAAATTCGATATCGCAACCCTCAGACAGGCCTTCGACGAAAAATCAACTTCTTGATAAAGGAGTCAGCCATGAGAAAAATCATCACCACTACTTTTATTTCGCTCGATGGCGTGATGCAGGCGCCGGGCGGGCCGGACGAAGACCGCGACGGCGGCTTTGAGCACGGCGGCTGGATGTTCGGTTACTGGGACGATATTGGCGGCAACACGATGGACGGCTTCATGCGACTGCCGTTCGAACTCCTGCTGGGCCGACGTACCTACGACATCTTCGCCTCTTACTGGCCGACGGCGACCACGGACCAGAGCGTCGCAGAGCCCTTCAACCGCACCAAAAAATACGTGGTTACCCACACCCAGCGGCAGCTATCCTGGAACAACTCGACGCTGGTCACGGGCGATGTGGTCGGCGAGATAAGGAAACTGAAGCAGATGGACGCGCCGGATCTCTGGGTCCACGGCAGCGGCAAGCTCGTGCAGACGCTGCTGGCGAACGGGCTGATCGATGTCATGCACCTGTGGATACTTCCGGTGACGCTGGGACCTGGCAAACGGCTGTTCGCCGAAGGTACCCGTCCCGAGGGATTCAAACTCACCGGCTCGAAGGTAACAGCGACCGGCGTCATTATCGCGAGCTATGAACCTGCCGGTGCGATCAAATCGGGCTCATTCGTTTGATCGCAACTACGCTGGGAGAATCGCCATGACTATCCAGCTCGACCACACCATCGTGCCTAGCCGCAACAAGAGCGCGTCTGCGAAACTGTTGGCGCACCTGCTGGGCGTGCCGTGGGCGGAAAGTGGTGAAGGGCTGTTCGCTCCCGTGTATGTCAACGACGGATTGACGCTGGATTTCCAGGACACGGACGAGGCTTTCCCCGTCTATCATTTCTGCTTCCGCGTCAGCCCGCAGGAATTCGACGCCATTCTGGAACGCATCAAGGAAGCCGGCATCAAATATCGCAGCACGGTGCGCGGCCCGGTCGACATGAAGGTCGATGCGCAATACGGCAACGTCTACTGGAACGAACCGGACGGACATCAATGGGAGATGCTGACCGTCAGCTATGCACGGCAGGTCAAGTGAACCTTTCTTCTACAGGAGGCCATCATGAAAACATTGAAGCTTTCGATCACGATCAAGGCAGCAAAGGAAAAGGTGTGGAAAACCATGCTGGAACCGGAAACTTACCGCATCTGGACCGCCGAGTTCTGCGAGGGTTCGTACTACGAAGGTTCCTGGGAACAGGGCGCGAAGATCCGCTTCCTCGGCCCCGATGGTCCCGGCGGCATGACGTCTGTCATCGCCGAAAACAATCCCTATCAGTTCATTTCCATAAGGCATCTGGGCATCGTCAAGAACGGGATGGACGACACGGAAAGTCCGGAAGCAAAAGCGTGGTCCGGCGTCCTTGAGAATTACACATTTAACGAGAGGGGTGGAATCACCGAACTCATTGTTGATATGTCCGGAGTCCCGGCGGAGTTTGAACAATACATGTCCGACACCTGGCCCAAGGCGCTGGCGAAGCTCAAGACGATCTGCGAATCATCCAGTGGATAAAGGTAATGACTACGACCACCAATCATTGAATCTTCACGACCAGCTTCGCCAGCGTTTATCCCCTCTACATCGCCAAGGCAGAAAAGAAGGGGCGGACAAAGCTGGAAGTGGATGAAATTATTTGCTGGCTGACAGGCTACGATCCGCACGGACTTGAAGCGCAATTGAAAAAGCAAACAGACTTTGCGACCTTCTTCGGGGAAGCTCCCCGGCTGAACCCTTCACGCACCCTGATCAAAGGCGTGGTGTGCGGTGTCCGAGTGGAAAATATTGAAGAACCCACAATGCGGGAGATTCGTTATCTGGATAAATTGATCGATGAACTGGCCAAAGGCAAGTCGATGGAGAAAATTTTGAGAGCCTGACCCCTAATACCATGCTGACACCATGTTGTCAGCATGGTGGTGATAAAGTTGGTTTACAGTCTTTCAGCCGGGAACCGATATGAAACGAGCAAACGATGAAATCTGCCGCTGCCAGTGGGTGGATCTGAGCAAGCCCGACTATGTTGAGTATCACGACAAGGAATGGGGCGTGCCCGTCCATGACGACCGGGTGCTATTCGAATTCCTCACGCTGGAAGCCGCGCAGGCTGGCTTGAGCTGGTACACCGTGCTGCGCAAACGCGAGAACTATCGGCGCCTTTTCGATGGTTTCGATGTGCACAAGATCGCCCGCTACGGCGACAGCAAAGTTGAGCAGTTGATGAGCGATGCCGGCATCATCCGCAACCGCGCCAAGATATTGGCCGCCATCAACAACGCGCAGCGCTTCCTGGAAGTACAAAACGAATTCGGCAGCTTCGACGCCTACATCTGGCGCTTCGTCGACGGCAAACCCATCGTGAACACGATACGCACCCCCGCAGATTACATGGCGACCAGCCCGGAATCGGATGCCATGAGCAAAGACCTGATCAGGCGTGGCTTCAAATTCGTCGGCTCGACCATCTGCTACGCGCACATGCAGGCGACCGGCATGGTGAACGACCATGCGCTGGATTGCTTCCGCAGGAAAGAGATACTGACTCTCTGAACATACGGCTGCATGAAGCAAATCTCCGACCTACCCAACTTCGGCCCCAAGTCGCAGCAGATGCTGGCGCAGGCGGGCATCCATACCATCGAACAACTGCAAGAACTCGGCTCGGTACGCGCCTATGTACAGGTCAAACGCAGTGGCAACAACGCCAGCCTCAATCTGCTGTGGGCGATGGAGGGGGCGCTGACGGGCAGGCATTGGCAGGATGTGGCGAGGAACGACCGCCTGAGTCTGTTGATGCAACTGGAAGATATGGAGAAAGCATCGCGCCCATGAACACTCCTGCCACCACGCTGTCAGTAGCGGGTGCGTAGCATCCTCCTTGCCGGATGTCCCGGTATCACAACAAGGAGAACAACAATGTCCGACACGATAGAGCTGGTGCGTTTCCGTTTGAGCGAAGGCAAGACTGCGCCCGATTGGCTGAAGGCCAACGAGAAGATCAACACATGGATCACGCAGCAACCCGGTTTCCGTTTCCGTAGCCTGTCCGAGACCGACGACGGCGAGTGGCTGGATATGGTCTATTGGGAAAGCATGGATGCTGCGAAGGCTGCGGGGGAGAAGTTCGGTCCCGAGTTGGGCGCGACCTGCGAGGAGATCATCGACATGACGAGCGTGGTGGTGAGCCACAGCAAGGCGCATGTGATGCAGCGAGGCTGAGGGGCGGGCGATGATCAAGATCAGCATCCTGTATCCCAATACCGGCAAGTTCGACATGGACTACTACCTCAACACCCACATGCCGCGCTCCATCGAGCTGCTGAGTAAAGGCAAGGGCTATTGCGGCGTGTCGGTGGAGCAGGGATTGGGTGGCGCAGCGCCCGGTTCGCCTCCTGCCCATGTTGCCATGTGCCACTACCTGTTTGATACTGCCGACGACTTCATGGCGGCATTCATGCCGCATGCGGCCGAGTTGCAGGGCGACATGCCGAACTACACCGACATCGAGCCGATTATTCAGGTGAGCGAGGTGGCAATAAGCCGTTAAGCGAGAAGGCCCGCTTCTGGCGGGCCGATCTTCCAGAGCAACAACCGGAGTTGATAATGAGCAATGATCGCGTCACCAAACTGCTTGAAGATATTCGCCTGCTGAGTGAGGAGCGATTCAAACTGGTTCAGTCGTTGAGAAAGCTGGTTCTCGGTTTGGAGGGTATCAGCGAAGAGGTCAAATACGGCGGGATACTTTTTGCGGCGGACAAGCCGTTCTGCGGCATCTTCTCGTACGCCAGCCATGTCTCGCTGGAATTCAGCGCCGGGGCGGCGTTGCCTGATAAACAAAAGGTGCTGGAGGGTGATGGCAAGCTGCGTCGCCACATCAAACTCACTGCCGTGCAAGACATCGAAGGCAAGCATGTGCGCGACTATCTTGTCCTTGCGTGCAAAGCAGCAGCCAAAGCGTGATTCTTTCAAGCAAGAGATAAGCAAGTGGCCACCACACAAAACACTATCGACTTCCTGCTCGACCAACTTTCATCGTTGGGCTCGGCATCCGCCAAAAAGATGTTCGGAGAATATTGTCTCTATCTTGCCGGCAAGCCGGTCGGGCTGGTGTGTGATGACCAGCTTTTTCTCAAGCCGACCGACGCGGGGAAGGGCAAGCTTGCCAAGGTGGTCGAAGGCTCTCCCTATCCCGGCGCGAAGCCGCATCTACTGATCACGCCGGACCAATGGGAAGACTCGGAATGGTTGTGCGACTTGCTGCGCACGACCGACAGGGCGCTGCCGATGCCCAAGCCTAAGGCTCCAAAGACAAAGAAGTAAGCCATGCGCAAATCCGAACGCCTGTTCAAACTGGTCACGCTGCTGCAAGGTCGCCGCACGGCGATGACCGGGCAGGCGTTGGCAGAAAAGCTGGGCGTGGGCATACGCACGGTGTACCGCGACATCCAGGCGCTGGTGCTAACCGGTGTGCCCATCGACGGCGAGGCGGGCGTGGGTTATCGCCTGCGCAAAGGCTACGACTTGCCGCCGCTTATGTTCGAGATGGACGAAGTCACCGCGCTGCTGGCGGGTAGCCGCATGGTGCAGGCGTGGACAGATCCCGCGCTGGGCGAAGCCGCCAGACGGGCCGAGGCAAAGATACTGGCCGTGCTCACGCCTGCCATGCTCAACGAGGTCTCGCGCCTGCCCTATCGCATCCCCAACTATTCCTACCCCGAACGCGAGACGCACGGCCTGCTGCGCAAGGCATGTGAACTCAGGCTCAAGGTGAAGATCGCTTATCGCGACATGAAGGAACAGCAAACCGAACGCACGCTGTGGCCGCTGGGCATGGTGGGCTGGGGCGATCACTGGACGTTGCTGGCCTGGTGTGAACTGCGCGACGAATACCGCAACTTCCGTTTCGATCGCATCCTGCGCATCGACTGTCTGCCGGAACATTACCCGCATCATTCCGAGCGCAATCTGGAGCACTACCTCACCCGTATCATCGGCGTAGAGGACGAACAAAGACCCGCCTGAAAAACGCAAGCTGGCAATACCGATCCGAAGTCTGATTTCGTGCGCAGGGGACTCGATCCAAACTTTGATATTCCATTGTTTCTTAAACTTAAAACAGAGCTAAACGTTAGGGTATTAATAGGCATATCCAGAGAGAGGTCATATAATGCGCGCCCTCCGGCCAACTTGAGTCGGACACAATAATTCGTGCTCACTGCAAAGGTGTGGCACAGGAGAGTAGAGATCATGACCCGCCAAATGTTTATTTGGCGTTTCCTTGCTATCGCTATTCCGGCAATTCTGATCGTTTTCAGTCTGCATCTGGCTGATCGCGCAACGGCGCTGGACAGGTGGCAGCAAAGCATGGAAGCGCAAGTGCAAAGGACATCCGCCACCCTGATGGCCGATCTTCGCGAGGCGTCAACGGACGCGATGTTGCTGGCCGATGACAGCTTGTTACAGCATCAGTCCGTACAGGCGATGGATATGCTGGCCGAGCGCTTCATATCGCTGGCCCGTTTCCATCCGCATTACCAGCAGGTTCGCTTCATCGATGCATCCGGCATGGAGCGTGTGCGTGTCAACTCGGTCGGCGGCAAGGTCTGGCGCGTGGCTGAGCGTGAGTTGCAGGACAAATCGGGAAGGGACTACTTCCGGGATGCTGTCAGCCTGCCTGCCGACTCGTTGCGTCTCTCGCATCTGGATCTGAATATCGAGCACGGCAAGATCGAGCGACCGCTCAATCCCATGCTGCGTTTCTCCGTTCCGGTTAACTCGCCGCGCGGCGAACGCTTGGGGGTGATCGTCATCAACTACGGGGTGGCACCGGTGTTGGCGAAACTGTTCGATACCGAAGACCCGTCCGGTTTGCGCATGATGCTGCTCAACGCAGAGGGCGCATGGTTGGGCGGCGGTGCCGAGCAGGATCGCTGGGGCGGCATGCTTGAGCATGACAGGACTTTCAAGCAGGCGGACCCGCAAGCCTGGTCCATGTTCCCGACGTGGCAAGGAGAAGGTTTGGTGAAGTGGGCGTCCGGCCCCGTTCGCGGTGTTACCAGACGCGTGCTGCCGACCGATCTGGTCGACATCGATAATCTGAGCGGCTGGTCGAGCGAGCGTATCAGCAGCGCCGATCCGTTCTGGCTGGTGAGCGGGCAGGCGGATGTCGCGACGATATTGGCGCCTGCCGCTGAAAGACTGCAGATCGCTCTGGTGTTGCTCGTTATTGGGCTGTCGATCTGGGCGTTCGTGATGCGCGGTTGGGGCAAGCTCAAGATACTTTCCGCAGCAGCCATGGCGCAAGCGCACAAACTGGCCAAGGTCGTCGAGCAGACCACGGACCATGTGCTTATCACCGATAAGGAAGGTCGCATGGACTATGTGAATCCGGCTTTCTGTCACGCGACCGGATACGAACAGCGCGAAGTCATCGGAGAGAATCCGCGCCTGCTGAAATCCGGTCAGCATACGAGCGAGTTCTACGCGGACATGTGGAAACGTATCAAGCAGGGCGAGACGTTCCAGGACCTGTTCATCAATCGCCGCAAGAACGGCATGCTGTACTACGAAGAGAAGACCATCGCCCCCTTGCTGGATGAACAAGGCAAGGTCACCCACTTCGTCTCCACCGGCAAGGACATCACGGAAAGCAAGATCACGCGCCTGGCTTTCTACGATCCGCTCACCCAACTGGTGAACCGCGTGCTGTTCCTCGACAGGCTGGAACATGAGATCAGCCATGCGCGCCGTGCCAAACAGACCATCGCCGTGATGTTCCTCGATCTGGACGGCTTCAAAGGTGTGAACGACGACCTGGGACACGAAGCCGGTGACATGTTGCTGGTCGAATTCGCGAGGCGGGTATCCGTATTGATGCGCCGCAGCGACACCTTCGCCCGCATCGGCGGCGACGAATTCGCCGTGCTGCTCAAAGATATCAAGAATGAATCGGACGCCGAAGATGTCGCCACCAAGATATTGCAGACCATGGAATCCGAATGGGAAGTCGACGGGAAAGAGGTCAACATCGGCGTCAGTATCGGTATCAGCTTGTATCCATCTGAAGAAGTCGACGCGAACGGCCTGCTGAAAAAAGCCGACCAAGCCATGTACGAAGCCAAACTGGGCGGGCGCAACCGCTATTCGCTCTATAGCTCGTCTTTGGACGAAGAGATCACGGGCGACTGATCTGCACGAGCGCGATAATAGTCAGTCATGCGCAGCACCGATGTGCAGTGCAACTTCGTGTAATTGCAGGAATTGAGGTACTCCGGTAAAGAAGATTCGCACGGAGTGGGCTATGGTCTCGTTACCGGGGGCAAGCTTTAGCCGTGGAACTGCTCGCTGATGTGCTCGTAGTATTCCTGCTCGATGTCCGGGCTGATGCCCAGTTCGTTCAGTACATCGGCGCGTAGTGTTTTCCATGCTGGGTCGTCGATGCGGCCCATGCGATGGTAGTAATGGATGGCCAGTTGCAGGATGGCGACCAGTGTCCTGACCGTGCCGGTCTCCTGCTCGGGCAATTCGTGGTGGTAGCGGATAGCCTGGCAGACGAAGTCCGGCAGCTTCCAGTGACGCGCCACCAGATAGCCCACGCTGCAATGGTCCATGTGGAAGTGCGCATCCTCCTCGTGCAGATTGGGCCAGCAACAGGCGTCGTGCAGGTTGAGCCGCTCGCAGTAGTCAGGGAAGCGCAGCATCAGCACCGGCACGCCACACTCGTGGAAGATGCCGGCCATATAGGCCTGGTCGGGGAAGATGTTGCACACCGACACGCGGTCAGCCGCGATCAGGCCAGCGATCTGCGCCACTTCCTGCGAACGGTTCCAGAAGATCTCGAAGGTCTTGCGTGAGGCATCGGACAGGCTGACTGAGAGCGCGGCGGCCTGTACCAGATTGAACGTCTGCTTGACGCCGACCACCATCAGTACTTGTTCGATATTATCGAACGAGCGGTTACGTCCGAACACCGGTGAACGCGCCGCCTTGAACAGCAGCGCGGTGATGCCCGGGTCGGAGGACATCACCGCAGCCAGGTCCTTCATGCTGTAATCATCCTGATCCAGCAGACGGCGCAGTTCCAGCAATACCTTGGGCTGCGGCGGCAGCTTGATGCCACGCGTCGCCAGCTCGTTGAGTGCCTTGTCCACGTCCAACGTCATCACTTACGCCTTGCTTACCAGTTCCTTCAACACGAACGGCAGGATGCCGCCGTTGCGGTAGTAGTCCACTTCGATCGGTGTGTCGATGCGCAGCAGCAAGGTGACATTTTGGCTGCTGCCATCCTTGCGGGTGATGGTCAGGGTCACGTCCTGCTGCGGCTTGATCTCGCCGCCGAGGCCAGTGAGCGCGAAGGTCTCGTCGCCAGTCAGGTTCAGGCTGGCCATGCTGTCGTTGCCCTTGAACTGCAGCGGCAGCACGCCCATGCCCACCAGGTTGCTGCGGTGGATGCGTTCATAGCTCTTAGCGATGACGGCCTTCACACCCAGCAACTGGGTGCCCTTGGCCGCCCAGTCGCGGCTGGAGCCGGTGCCGTATTCCTCGCCGGCGAAGATCACGGTCGGTGTGCCGTCGGCGATGTGTTTCATCGCGGCGTCGTAGATCGCCATCTGTTCGCCGTTGTACAGCGTGTAGCCGCCTTCGACGCGGCTGCCGTCTTCCTTCAACGGCAGCATGAGGTTCTTCACGCGCACGTTGGCAAAAGTGCCGCGCATCATCACTTCGTGGTTGCCGCGACGCGAGCCGTAGCTGTTGAAGTCTTTCACTGCCACATTTTTGCTTTGCAGATACTGGCCGGCGGGGGTGGTCGGCTTGAAGCTGCCGGCCGGGCTGATGTGGTCGGTGGTGACCGAATCGCCGAACAGTGCCAGCGCCTTCGCGCCCTTGATGTCGCCCACTTCAGGCGTCTCACCCTCAAAGAACGGCGGACGCGCGATGTAGGTGGAGTCGTCCCACTGGTACAGCTCGCCAGTGGGGGCCTGGATGGCGTTCCACAGCGGCAGATCTTTGGTCAAATCGGAATACAACTTCTGGTACACCGCCGGGTCGGCTGCGTACTTCATCACGGTCTGGATCTCGGCACTGTTCGGCCAGATGTCTTTAAGGTACACCGGTTGTCCGTCGCTGCCTGTACCCAGCGGTTCCTTGTCGAGGTCGATGTTCATCTTGCCGGCGATGGCATAGGCGACCACCAGCGGCGGCGAAGCTAGGAAGTTGGCCTTGATGTTGGCGTGGATGCGCGCCTCGAAGTTACGGTTGCCGGACAGCACGGCAGCGGCAATGAGGTCGTTCTTGACGATGGTCTCTTCCAGTTTGGCGTCCAGCGGACCGGAGTTGCCGATACAGGTGGTGCAGCCGTAGGCGGCGACGCTGAAACCCAATTGCGCCAGCGGCTCGATCAGGCCGGCGTTGGTCAGGTATTCGGTCACCACGCGCGAGCCGGGGGCCAGCGTGGTCTTGATGTGCGGCTTGACGCGCAGGCCCTTGGCTACGGCCTTCTTGGCCAGCAGGCCCGCCGCCAGCAGCACGCCGGGGTTGGAGGTGTTGGTGCAGCTGGTGATGGCGGCGATCAGCACGTCGCCGTGGCCGATCTCGACCGGCGGCAACATCTCACCGGAGGTCTCGCAGCGCAGGGTCGCGGTCGGGTGGTCGCCCGCCATCTCCATCTCGCTGCTGCTTTGCGCGCCGTCCTGCTTGCCGCCGCCGGAGATGGGGGTGCAGATGCGGCTGTCGCGGTCCGGCATGCCGGTGATGAAGCGCTGGTTCAGCTCGGAGGCGGGTTTGTTAAAGCCGTTCTCGGCGATGGGCTTGCTGAACAGTGCGTTGAAAGTCTCTTTCATCTGCGACAGCGCGATACGGTCCTGCGGGCGCTTGGGGCCGGCCAGCGACGGCACGATGCTGTCGAGATCGAGTTCCACCACGCTGCTGTAGTCGATGCTGCCGGCTTGCGGGATGCCGAACAGGCCTTGCGCCTTGAAGTAGGATTCGAAGGCGTCCACTTCTTCGGCGGTGCGGCCAGTGTTCTTCATGAACTGCACGGTCACGTCGTCGACCGGGAAGAAGCCCATGGTCGCGCCGTATTCCGGCGCCATGTTGGCGATGGTGGCACGGTCGGGCAGGGTGAGGGCGGCGGTGCCTTCGCCGAAGAACTCGACGAACTTGCCGACCACCTTGTGCTTGCGCATCAGTTCGGTGACGTTCAGCACCAGGTCGGTGGCAGTCACGCCTTCGCGCAGCTTGCCTTTCAGGTGCACGCCGACTACGTCCGGCGTGAGGAAGTAAACCGGCTGACCCAGCATGCCGGCTTCCGCTTCGATACCGCCCACGCCCCAGCCGACCACGCCGATGCCGTTGATCATGGTGGTGTGGCTGTCGGTGCCGACCAGTGTGTCGGGATAGGTCACGCCGTTTTTTTGCAGCACGCCGCGCGCCAGATATTCCAGGTTCACCTGGTGCACGATGCCGATGCCGGGCGGCACCACCTTGAAGGTGTCGAAGGCCTGCATGCCCCATTTCATGAAACGATAGCGCTCGGTGTTGCGCTCGAACTCCATCTCCATATTGATCTTGAGCGCGTTCGGATTGTTATAGCTGTCGATCTGCACCGAGTGGTCAACGACGAGGTTCACCGGCACCAGCGGCTCGATGACTTTCGGGTTCTTGCCCTGTTTGGCGGCTGCGTCACGCATGGCGGCGAGGTCGGCCAGCAGCGGCACGC
>JBDRPZ010000087.1:0-7960 GCA_043826585.1 Pseudomonadota bacterium | reverse complement strand
TAGCCGGGATTCAGAGGTTCTCTTTCGAGCGGGTGCTGGAGTGATTCCAAAAAGTTTCATTCAGGATCTGCACAACCGTCTCGACATCGTCGATGTCATCGAGCGTAATGTTCCGTTAAATAAAGCTGGCGCGAACTATGTCGCCTGCTGTCCTTTCCATAACGAAAAATCCCCGTCGTTCACGGTCAGTCAGAGCAAGCAGTTCTATCACTGCTTCGGATGTGGCGCGCACGGCACGGCCATCGGCTTCGTCATGGAGCACATGGGATCGGGTTTTGTTGAGGCAGTGGAAGACTTGGCGCAAAGCATCGGTCTGGAAGTGCCGCGCGAAGCATCGAACGCGCCGCAACAAAAGGTCGCGCCCGATCTGTACGAATTGATGCAGACCGCAACGCGCTACTACCGTGAACAACTGAAAAACAATCCCCGTGCGATCGACTATCTCAAAGGCCGCGGCCTCTCGGGCGAAGTCGCCGCGCGTTTCGGTATCGGCTATTCGCCTGACGATTGGCAGCCTCTCAAGGCGGCCGTACCCAACTATCAGGATGCATCACTGGTCGAGACCGGTCTGGTCATCGAAGGCGAGGGCGGTAAACGCTATGACCGCTTCCGTGACCGTATCATGTTCCCCATCGTCAACGTGCGCGGCAATGTCATCGGCTTCGGCGGGCGTGTGCTGGATAAGGGCGAGCCGAAATATCTAAATTCACCCGAGACCACATTGTTTGAAAAAGGCCACGAACTTTACGGTCTGTTTCAGGCGCAAAAAGCCATCCGCGCCCATCAGCGCGTGGTCGTGGTTGAAGGCTATATGGATGTGGTGGCGCTCGCGCAGCACGGCGTTGAATATGCCGTGGCGACGCTGGGCACAGCGACGACGCCTTCCCATGTGCAAAAGCTGATGCGTTTGTGCGACCAGCTGGTGTTCTGTTTCGACGGAGACCGTGCCGGACAGAAAGCCGCCTGGCGCGCGCTGGAGAACGCCTTGCCGCAATTGCAGGATGGCAAGCGCATCGGCTTCCTGTTCCTGCCCGAAGAGCATGATCCGGATTCCTATATCCGCCAGTTCGGGACGGAAGCCTTCGAGCATGAATTGGATGATTCAATGACATTGTCCGGCTACTTGCTGCGCGAACTGGCAGCGCAAGTCGATTTGACGACCCAGGAAGGCAAAAGTGCTTTGGTGAAAAATGCGCAGCCATTGTTGACTGCCATTACGGCGCCAACCACTGCCCTGCTATTACGCAAGGAAGTCGCCGCACTGGCCGGATTGGAGCAAGCAGAACTCGAGGCGCTCTGGTCTATAAAGCCGGTTGCAGCGCCGAAACGCCCCGCACCCAAGAAGGCAAAACGCAATGCACCTTCGGAACTGCGCCACATGTTGCGATGTCTGGTGATGAAACCCGAACTCGCCCGCGAACTGCCGCACGACTGGTCAAGTGAGAGCGCCGAGGGGGCAGCCATCGTGGCGCTCGCTGATTGGGTACAAGAAGGGGCGGACGAGGTGAGCACTGCCGCGCTGATTCAACATTTTCAGGACACGATGCACGAAGCCGTCTTTGCGTCTGTGCAGGGCGACATCCTTCAACTTGGTGATCTGTACGATATCGACTCGGACTTCGCAGGCCTGCTGCGGAAAATCCGCCGGTCTGAGATAGAAAGTGAAATGGCATTGTTGCTGGCCAAAGGATTGTCCGGGATGAGCCCGATCGAGCGTGAACGGCATGCCGCGCTTAGTGAGGCATTGCTGCAATTGAAGGCCGAAGCTAGTTGAATACACATTGCAGGCACGGTAATTGCATCCGGTCATTTGGGCATTGCTTGAAGCTAACCTTCGGAAAAGTTGAATAAATCTGCTATAATCCGCGCCCTTTTGATGGTCGTCGACACGGCCATCCGCTAATCAATTTAATTCTGGGAACCGAGCATGGCGACTCAGCAAAAGAAGAAAACCACCACTCCAGCGAAAAAAACCACAGCGGCAGCCAAGCGTGCGGCAGAGAGTGCGGAGGAAAAAACTGTCAGCAAAGCGACCAGCACAAAAGCCAAGGCCGCTGAAGCTACTGGCAAGCAGAGTGATAACTCGCAAGACATCGAAGAACGTCGCACGCGACTCAAGGCACTGATCCTGCTCGGTAAGGAGCGCGGCTATTTGACCTTCGCCGAGATCAACGACCACCTGCCGGACATGCTGGAAGTAGAGCAAGTCGAAGGCGTGGTCAGCATGATCAACGACATGGGCATCTCTGTGTGCGACGTCGCGCCGGACAGCGAGTCGATGGTGATGAACGAAGTCGCGCCGCCGGTGGCTGATGAAGATGCTGCCGCCGAAGCCGAGGCCGCGATCTCCACTGTGGACTCCGAGTTTGGCCGTACCACCGACCCCGTGCGTATGTATATGCGCGAAATGGGCGTCGTCAATCTGCTCACGCGCCAGGACGAGATCGAGATCGCCAAGCGTATCGAGGACGGCCTGAAGCACATGATCATGGCCATCTCGGCTTGCCCTGCAACCATCGCCGAGATCCTGTTGCTGGCGCAAAAGATCGCCAATGAAGAGATGCGTGTTGAAGAGCTGATCGACGGATTCGTCGATGGCGAAGACGAAGCCAAGATCGGCAAAGACGATGATAGCGACAGCTCCAGCGATTCAAGCGATGACGCTGATTCCGACAACGATGATGACTCCGATAACGACGAGGAAGAAGACGAAGAAGCACAGGCCGCGGCGGCTGCAGCAGCGGTAGCTGCCAATCTTGCGCAAATGCGCGTTGATGCGTTGACGCGCTTCGCGGTGATCAGCGATCTGTTCACCAAGATGGGCAAGGCCTACGAGAAATACGGCTATCGCAGCAAGCAATACGACAAACTGCAACAGCAGATCTCCGATGAACTGATGGAGTTCCGCTTCTCTGCCAAGCAAGTGGATGCCTTGTGCGACACCATGCGCAAGATGGTGGAAGACGTGCGCACCAGTGAACGCGCAATCCAGATGCTGTGCGTGACCAAATCACACATGCCGCGTCCGCACTTCATCAAGTCCTTCCCGTCAAATGAACTCGACCTGGAATGGGTACAGCGCGAGATCGCGGCCAAGAAACCGTACAGCGAAGCACTGTCCCGTCACGAAGCGGCCATCGTCGACCAGCAAAAGCAGATGATCGCATTGCAACAGCGCGTGGGTATCCCCATCGCCGATCTGAAAGAGATCAACCGCCAGATGACCAACGGCGAAGCCAAGGCACGCCGCGCCAAGCGCGACATGATCGAGGCCAACCTGCGTCTGGTCATCTCCATCGCGAAGAAATACACCAACCGCGGTCTGCAATTCCTCGACCTCATCCAGGAAGGCAACATCGGTCTGATGAAAGCCGTGGATAAATTCGAATACCGCCGCGGCTACAAGTTCTCGACCTATGCGACATGGTGGATCCGTCAGGCCATCACCCGCTCCATCGCCGACCAGGCGCGCACCATCCGTATCCCGGTGCACATGATCGAGACCATCAACAAGATGAACCGTATCTCGCGCCAGATCATGCAGGAAACAGGTATCGAGGCCGATGCCGCTACGCTGGCAATCAAGATGGAGATGCCGGAAGACAAGATCCGCAAGATCCTCAAGATCGCCAAAGAGCCTATCTCCATGGAGACACCGGTGGGCGACGATGACGACTCCCATCTGGGCGACTTCATCGAAGATGCCAACTCATTGGCACCGATCGATGCGGCCGTGTTCGATAGTCTGCGCAACGTCACCAAGGACATTCTCGACAGCCTGACCCAGCGCGAAGCCAAAGTGCTGCGCATGCGTTTCGGTATTGAGATGAATACGGATCACACACTGGAAGAAGTCGGCAAACAATTCGACGTCACCCGTGAGCGTATCCGTCAGATAGAAGCCAAAGCGCTGCGCAAGCTGCGCCATCCTTCCCGTTCCGAGAAACTGAAGAGCTTCCTCGACGGCGAAAGTTAAGTGTCACGGGCCCTTAGCTCAGTTGGTTAGAGCAGAGGACTCATAATCCTTTGGTCCACGGTTCAAGTCCGTGAGGGCCCACCAATAAAAAAGCCTCGCAGAAATGCGAGGCTTTTTCTTTGTGCGTGTAGAGATCATGCAAGCTTCAAAGCACCTTCCAGATGATCCAGGAACGCGCGTGTCTTGCTGGGCAGGAAGCGGCGCATCGGCATCACGGCCCACGCAGTGACGGAAGGAAAGCACCAGTCGGGCAGCACGCGCACCAGTCTGTTCTTCTTTACATCTTCTTCCGCGAACGGTACGGGCAGCATGCCGATGCCGGCGCCGTCCAGCAGCAGTTGCTGGATGACGCTGATGGAATTCAGCGTCATGCGTCCCGGCGGCACGCCCGCCCATTCTTCTTTGCCGCGCAATAGTTTCCATGGCTGCGGCTGGCCTAGATTGGTGGCCATGCGCAGCGAGGTGTGCCGTTGCAACTCGTCCGGATGTCGCGGCGCGGGATGCAGCGCCAGATAGATGGGGCTGGCATACAAGGCAAGATGCTGTTCGTCCAGTTTGCGCGCGACCAGTGTGGAATCGTTCGCCAGTTCACCCATGCGGATGGCAAGGTCGAAGCGTTCGCCGATCAGGTCTACCAAGCGCGAGCTCAGATCAAGTTCCAGTTCGATCTCTGGATAGGCTTCGATGAAGGTGGCCAGTGCGCGCGACAAGGTGCGTCTGGCATAGTCTTCCGGCATGGAGACGCGCAGGCTGCCGCGCGGCTGCACATCCTGGCTGCGTGCGAAATCCTGGGTGGTTGCGACTTCTTCGGTCACGCGGCGGCAGTGATCGAGGAAGGCCAGTCCGAATTCGGTGAGCGACAGGCGGCGCGTGGTGCGGATCAGCAGCTTTTGTCCCAGCAACTCTTCCAGATTGCCCAAACGTCGCGAGACGGTGGCTTTCGGCATGCCGAGTTGCTCTGCGGCGCGCACCAGACTGGACTGTTCCGCGATGGTGGCGAACAGGATCATGTCATCGGCCGAGATATTCTTTTGTTCCATTTACGGGATAGTCTATCTCGGTATTCTAGGTTTATCTATGTTTTTGGAACGCATAATATGCAACCACTTTAGTCAACCAAGGAAATGCCATGAACACGGCAACCCCAACAAACCTCAAGCGATCACGCAGTATCGAACGTCTGGTGCAGGGCGTGGCCACATCGGACGGCGCGGGCGTCAGCCTGACGCGCGTGTTGACCGGCAAGTTGCAACGCCGCCTCGATCCATTCCTGATGCTGGATGCTTTCGGCAGCGACGATCCGGACGACTACATCGCCGGCTTTCCCGATCATCCGCATCGCGGCTTCGAGACCATCACCGATATGTTGTCCGGGCGCATGTGCCACCGCGACAGTGCCGGGCATGAAGGGCTGCTGGAGAATGGCGGCATGCAGTGGATGATCGCCGGACGCGGTGCGATCCATTCCGAGATCCCCGAACAGGAAGACGGGCTGATGGAAGGTTTCCAGCTTTGGCTCAACCTGCCCGCTCGCAACAAGATGGCGGCACCCTGGTACAAGGATTTTTCGTCGGCAGAGATTCCCGAATACACCACGCCGGAAGGCGTGACCGTGCGCGTGATCGCGGGTGAGAGCAACGGTGTGGCGGGCGCGATGGCACGCGAAGTCACCGAGCCGGTCTATCTGGACATCCACCTGTCTGCGGGCACGCAACTTTCCACTGCGCTACCGGCCACGCACAACGCATTCGTTTATGTCTATCGCGGTGCGGTGCAGGTCGGCGATACGCAGGTGGACGCGCAACGCATGGGTATCTTGAGCAATGTGCCCGATGCGGACGGCGTGACGATCTCCGCCGCCGGTGATGCGCGCCTGATCCTGGTGGCAGGAAAACCGCTCGACGAACCCATCGTGCAATACGGTCCCTTCGTGATGAACACGCAGGAAGAGATCCACCAGGCGCTGGACGATTACCGCAGCGGCCGTCTGGCGTGAAGGAGCGCATGATGCAAAACACGATCAAGCGATTGTTGATGGCCCTGCTGCTGATGCACTTCGGTACGGCGGGTGCGGTCGAGTATCGCCAAGTGCTGGCGAATGAAAGCTCGGTGGGCTTCGCCTACAAGCAGATGGGCGTGCCGCTGGATGGCAAGTTTGGCAAGTTCGAGGCGCAGCTCGCTTTTGATCCAGCCAAGCTGAGCAAGGCGCAGGCGAAGATCGAGATCGACATCACCAGCATCGACACCGGTGTGGACGAGGCGAACGAGGAAGTGGTCGGCAAGCAGTGGTTCAATGCGCAAGATTTTCCGACTGCCAGCTTCGTTTCAACTGGCATGAAGTCGCTGGACGGCAACCGTTATGAAGCCAGCGGCAAGCTCAGCATCAAAGGCAGGACGCGGGATGTCGTCGTACCGGTCACTTTCACAAACGTCGGCGCGCGCGGTCAGTTCGACGGCGTGCTGAACATCAAACGTCTCGACTACGCCATCGGCGAAGGTGCATGGTCGGATGTCGACACCGTTGCCAACGAGATACAGATCAAGTTCCATTTTGTCGTCACCGCAGCACCGAACAAGAAGTAAATCCAACCCACGCAAAGGAGAACACCATGCAACGCACACTTGCCACTCTGATCGCCGCATTTGTCTCAGCATCGGCATTCGCCGCCCCCGAGACCTATACGATCGAACCCACCCACACGCTGCCGCGTTTCGAATACAGCCACTTCGGCTATTCCATCCAGCTCAGCCGTTTTGACAAGACCTCCGGCACGATCACGCTGGATCGCGCCAAAAAGACTGGCTCGGTGGACGTCACCATAGACGCCAAGTCGGTCAATACCGGAGTGCCGATCTTCAACGAACATATCCAGGCCGCCGACTTCTTCGATACCGAGATGTTCCCCACCATCACCTTCAAGTCCAGCAAGATCAAATTCAAGGGAGATCAGCCGGTGTCCGTGGCAGGCGAACTGACGATCAAGGACATCACCAAGCCGGTCACGCTCACCATCAATTCATTCCATTGCATGCCGCACCCGATGGTGAAGAAAGAAGCCTGCGGCGCGACTGCTACGGCGAAGGTGAAACGCTCCGACTTCGACATGGCCAAGCACACACCCTACGTCGGCGATGAAGTGACATTGACCATCCCGGTGGAAGCCATCAAGCAATAATGAACGAACCGCCGGTCACAAGACCGGCGGGAAAAAGAACAGTAACAAAGGAACAATATGACGCAAACGCTATTCACCCCGACCACACTCGGCAAACTGCAACTCAAGAACCGCATCGTGATGGCGCCAATGACGCGTTCGCGTGCCACGGGCAACGTGCCTAACGAACTGATGGAGAAGTATTACGCGCTGCGTGCGGACGCGGGACTCATCATCACCGAAGGCACTTCGCCATCCGCCAACGGCTTGGGCTACGCGCGCATTCCGGGGCTGTTCTCGGACGGGCAGGTACAGGGATGGAAGCAGGTGAACGATGCGGTGCATGCAAAGGGCGGCAAGATATTCGTGCAGCTGATGCATACCGGCCGTGTCAGCCATCCTGCCAATATGCAAGAAGGTACCAAGATCGTCGCACCGTCTGCTGTCGCTTTGGCCGGAGACATGTGGACGGATAGCAATGGTATGCAGCCCTACCCCGTACCGACCGAGATGACTGAGGAAGACATCACAACCGCCATCGCCGAATACGCGCAGGCTTCGAAGAATGCCATCGCTGCCGGTTTCGACGGCGTCGAGTTGCATGCCGCGAACGGTTACCTGATCGACCAGTTCCTCAATACCGCCACCAACCAGCGCACCGACCAGTGGGGCGGCAGCGTGGAGAATCGCATCCGCTTCGCGGTGGAAGTCGCCAAGGCGAGCGCTGCAGCCATCGGTGCCGAGCGCATCGGTATGCGTATCTCGCCCTACGGTGTATTCAACGGTGCCGCACCGGATGCCAAGATGGATGCGCTGTATCTGCGTCTGG
>JBDRPZ010000086.1:0-70395 GCA_043826585.1 Pseudomonadota bacterium | reverse complement strand
CCCGGCGCAAGACTCAGCTGCTGACGTTCGCCATCACCGCCAACCTGCTGCTGCTGGCCTACTACAAATACGCCAACTTCTGCCTCTCCAGCGTGAACGACCTCGCAGGATCCAGCCTGTCACTTGGCGAGATCATCCTGCCGCTCGGCATCTCGTTCTTCACCTTCACACAGATCGCCTTCCTTGTTGATACCTGGCAAGGCAAGGTGAAGGAATACAACTTCGTCCATTACGTGCTGTTCGTCACCTACTTCCCGCATCTGATCGCGGGTCCCGTGCTGCACCACAAAGACATGATGCCGCAGTTCGCACATGCATCGACCTACCGCATCAACTGGGACAACGTCGCAACCGGCCTGCTGCTGTTCACGCTGGGCCTGTGCAAGAAAGTATTGCTGGCCGATTCACTCGCCCCCTACGCCACCGCCATCTTCGACGGCGCCCAGCACGGCTTGTCCACAGGCATATTGCCCACCATCTACGAAGCATGGTCCGGTGCGCTGGCCTATACCTTGCAGATCTATTTCGATTTCTCCGGCTATACCGACATGGCACTCGGCATCGCGCTGATGTTCAACATACGGCTGCCGATCAACTTCAACTCGCCCTACAAGGCCACCAGCATCATCGACTTCTGGCGGCGCTGGCACATCACGCTGTCCACCTTCCTGCGCGACTATCTCTACATCCCGCTGGGCGGCAATCGCAAAGGCAAAATGCGCCGTTACGGCAACCTGCTGGCCACCATGCTGCTGGGCGGGCTATGGCACGGCGCGGGCTGGACCTTCGTGGTCTGGGGTGCACTGCATGGCGTCTATCTCACCATCAACCATCTGTGGCGCGAGCTTGTGTCTGAAAGATACCTGCGCTGGGCACCCGGCTGGCTTAGCACTTTGACCGGCGGGACTTTGACATTCATCGCCGTGGTCGCGGCATGGGTGGTGTTCCGAGCCGACAACATGCCGCAGGCGATGGTCATGCTCAACGCGATGTTTGGAATAGCTTATCGCCCCATTTCATTCGATGCGGTGATACACGGAAATTTATTGTTGTTTACTGACATGTCGGGTAGCCACCTGATGCGTCTAATGACGCTAGGGCTACTCTGGGTCTGGCTGTTACCGAATTCGACCCGCATCCGCTTCATCAAGGGCAGCAACACCCTGATGTTGGCGCAAGCTGCTATCGTGCTTTACATGTTGTATGTGGCGATCGACCAGTTCGGCAGTTACAGCCCTTTCCTTTACTTCCAGTTCTGATATGAAACAGGCCAAGATATTCTCTGTTGCGGTGATGCTGGCGTTGCTCTGCTACGGCGCTGTTGGCTTCTACTTCCTGCCCAGAGCCACCTTCGAAGGTGAACTGACACGCATGGCCTTGCTGCCCGAGACCCTGTTCGGCTGGACCAAAGCGCAACCCGCGGTAGATATGCAGTGGATGGAACAAGCCCGCATGCAGGATGCAGACGTATTGGTCATCGGCGACAGTTTTTCAGATGGCCGCATATGGCAAACCAAGCTCACCCGCCAAGGCTATAAAGTCAGAACTGAAATGTGGAACAGCGTACGGGGGATATGTGCGGACTTCATGCCCTGGCTGCGCGGGCAAGGCTTTCATGGCCGATTCATCGTACTTGAATCCATCGAACGCAATCTGGTGAACGACCTCAGTAAATCAGTGGCTTGCGAGAAGATGCAGTATCACCCCAATGCCCGCACCGATGCGCCGCGTTATCCACTTCCCGTCAGCTTCGATATAAATGGCGGCAACTATGGCGGGAAATTGTCCACCGGCTTCCGCACCCTGATACACGTATTCGAATACGAGCGCTTGAGCCAATCACAGGGTTTCAGCACATGGACGTTGCCCAATGACGTGACCATGGCTCGTGTAAAGAACGGTTGCGAACTATTCAGTCATACGCGCTGCAACGATGCCTTGTTCCTGTCGTACGACCTAGAAGGGGAGATCGATAACAGCGCACTAGATAACATTGCGATACTCAATGCCCGGATGGAAGGCGTCACGCCTATCTGGATGTTCGTGCCCAACAAGAGCACCGTCTATCGATACCCGAAGAAACAATTCTGGAACAAGGCAGAACAACGTTATGGCACCCCCAACCTGATGCGCATGATGCAACGCGCACTTGATGACAAGACTGTCGATCTCTTCCCCGCCAATGGCACGCACGTATCAACGACAGGCTATCTGCTATTGGGGGATGAGATGCTCAAGGCGCTGCACAAGGCAGAGTCCTCACCAAATCCCCGCGAGTCACCATCCGAGAAGGTGGTGCTACCCGCCACCGGATCCCAAGCCTCGATCCCGTCCAGCGGATAGTTGTAACGCAAGGCATAGCGCACCCGGCGCAATTTCCCCAGCCAGGTCGGTCGCGCAAAATTGTGCGGATTATCCGGTGTGTTGCCACCATCAGGCCTGCGCAACGAAGGCATATTATCTCGAGAGCACTCCAGCTGGGTGATGCCCCACTTCATCACGAACATGCGACCGCCCTGATTGTGGGTGATGCGCCCGGTACTCGCCATGCCGAAGTGGTAAAAGCGGCTTGCACCGACCATGCGGAAATTGCGGCAACCGGCCACCCAGAACTTCATCAGCAGATCGTCGTCGCTGCTCATGCCGGGCGAGAACTCCAGACTGTAACCACCGACGATGGTCCACCACTTCTTGTGGAACAAGGTGGGTTGCGAAGCCGCCCCTTCCCGGTCACCGCGCGGATCATCGAAACAACCCTGCAGGAAGGCGGCTTCGTCGAAAGTCTCCGGCGTGCGGCCAAAGTCGTGCTTGATGATTATCTCGTTGCCACCATCTTCAGGCTGGACCAGCGTGCCGAAGAACAAGGCCAAGTCGGTATCCACGGATGCAATCGCTTCCATGAAGGCTTTATCCCACCCCGGCGCGGCGACCATATCGTCGTTCATGAACAGCACCCAATCGTGCTTCGCCTGCGCCACCGCATGATTCACCGCCAGACAGACGCCGACATTCTTGCCGCTTTGCGTGTACTTGATGCCATTGGCTTGCACCCATGCCAGTGAACCATCGGAACCGTCATTCAGATGCACGATGATCTCGTGCGCATGAGCTGAATGTCTTTGCAGACTCTCCACGCACAGTTTCAGATGCGGCAGGTTGTTCCAGCTCGGAATGACAATGCTGATCACTTCACCGCCTCGAGTTCCCAAACCATATGGTGTAATCCTTTGCCAGAAATACGGCGACCAACATCCCGGACAAAGCTTTCTATGGGATTGGGCGGCATCTTTCGGAAGTTGGTGGGCACGGATCGTCTAGCAATCAAGGGGCGAAATTTTCCGTGAAAACCATAAATGCTAGCTACCGGACTATCGCCGCAGAAATAATGGTGCGTTCCTTCCGCAATGTAGTTTACATGCGTAGGGTCTGCAAAAGTAAGTGGCGATGGAAATGCAGGCGTTACTGCCAATAAGTGGCCACCGGGTTCCAGTACACGCCATATTTCATTCATAAGATTTATGAATGGATAAACAACCTCATTCGAATTTCCGAGGCATATCTGCCTGGGAATATGCTCCAAGAAATCCACAGCTGAAATACTGGAAAAAAAGTCATCCTCAAACGGGAGACTTTCAAATATTAGATTGGCCTTGCGCATCACGATGCCTTTTTCAGCCAAAATCTGCTGAACATCCTCTCTCACATCAATTCCAAATAGATTTGGCTTGTTGTATGGATTATGCGGAGTAGTTCCACATCCTAGGTCCAAGTGATTAGGCATTCATATCTTTCATGGGTGGGACATCAAATTGTGTATTTTTTGTTTCATAGTGCACGTTATAACAGACTGCCAGAAGTACAGCGACGGTGTAGCTGTAGAAAGCTGTAGCCATCGTTAAATTCAATACATTTGCAGTCAAGCCGAATACTAAGAAACCGACTACAAATGTTAACCCCATATATCCCGCTTGCCTGACAATCCGTTGATAGCTTTTCGCTGCCCTATTAAATAGCATTATTGGAACGAAATATATCGCCGAAGCTGCTATCAACCCAAATACTCCCATTTTTGCAGCTGCAGCCAAAAGCTCGTTGTGCACTTCTCCTCGTCCGATATTGGCTGCCATCTGTGATATTTCCCCCGATTCATGAAGCCTCTGTAGTGTGTGTGAATAACCCTCTAATCCCGCACCGAATATTGGATACTGCAAAAAAATTTCTGCCGAAGCCTTGTATAGTTGCCAACGAATCCCACTTGACGAATTTGCGCTTCCCGCTTCGTAATTTGACACATCTATTATCAATTCATTTACTCGCGAACTGACAGTTTCGCTCGAAAAGAATAAAACTATCCCACATATCGTCACACCAACCATTGTCATTGCGATTCTAAGTTTCGAATATTTCCTCTTGCCAAAGTAGATCCACATTAAGACAAATACTGGCCAGACTATCCACGCACCCCGTGTCCCCGTAGCTATTGAAGCAGTGATTCCTGCTATGAATCCAACAATCTTTAATACTTGCATAGCAAGCTTGTCACGGCCGAACCAGTGCAGCGACATTATCGACATCACACCAAGAATTAGCTCGAAATCACCAAAGTGAATTGTGTCCATCGTACCGATTCCTACTTTAAATGTGTCTACTGGGTACGATAGTAAATATCCGATGATTGCCGCGGATGGAAATGCAATTTGAATTGTAGAAAGGAATCGAAGTCGCAATCTTACTAGCAGCAAGAAAACTGGGATACTCAACCAGTATCTGGCTGGGGCATCATATTCAGGTGCTGTAAAATTTTGGTGATAGAGCTGATTAATTACAATAGCCAGCCAAAATGATGCCATTGCCCAAGCGTATATGGACCATTCCTTTTCCCATTCCGCGTGGCTTAGACCTCTAGGAGGCTTTACCCATACCATGAAACACAGAATCAGAATGAATATAAGACTGCCATTCATCCCCCCCTTAATTGCTATCGTCAAGGCGGGGTACAAAAGCAGAATTAATGCTACAGCACCTTCAACAAGATTGAGATATGAGAAACGCGTCAATTATCACTCCGCTCTTCTTTGAATTTTCCCATAGCACGCCACTAATTCAGCAGCAACTTCTTTCCAATCTCGCACAAATTTCGGCACTTTTTGGGACCGCGTTAACTGCCCCTCTACTGCTTTTGCCCAAGCATCTACTGAGCTATCAAGTGGAAGCACGGCACCAGCACATCTCCCGACTTGCGCTGCAGCACCACAGACATCCGACACCACTACAGGCACACGGGCAGCCATTGCCTCACTGATGACCATGCCATACGGCTCCGCCCTAGCGGGATGCAGCAAGACGTCAAACTGCTCAAAGTGTGCATTATTAGTGCGCCACCCAAGTAACCTACGCCCTCCATTCCAATCCTTGAACAGATGCTCAACCTCTTTCTCGTCTGGTCCCACAACCCACAACTCGAGTTCCGGCCGAGTCTTGCGAAGTTTGTCCGCTATTTTGACCGCAAGTGGGAGCCCCTTGCGCTGCCATTCGCGCCCAACAAAGCCAATGATACCGCCCACCTTCGGCACAATATCCGCACGTCGCATAAATCCGGCAACCACTCCCGGAACTACAGGGGCGGTGAGCTTATGAGCGTACTCTGGATAGTAACGTGCAAGCTGTTTCGAGATGATTCCAGAGTTGGGAATTATTACCTTGGCAACGCGCAACTCGCGCCGCTCCATCCACAGTTGCATCGCGACCCGTATCGAAGCTCGCTTCCACCAAGGTTTTTCACGCACAGTGGCAAAAGGAGGTCCGTGAAAGGTGGTGATGTCGTGAACCCCGATTCGTTCGTTACTGTGGATGAGCCACCCAGGTTGCGGATTCGCGGCAAGCCACGCATGAACTCGCCGGCTAAAGCGCCAGTAATAGAGCCAGCGCGGGCGATACCGCATCTTGCCTAGTTCGTGCACGGCAATACCTGCCATCACTTCTCCCAAGCATATCTCGCATATCACTTGAACTTCATGCCCCAGTTTCGCGAGCTCATGGGTCGTTTCCCAGACGTATCGCTCCATGCCCCCCACGGGGCCATAACGTCTGACAATGTGGATTGTCTTCATGCCGTCCCTGAAATGATAGTGTGTCGTTTAGAATGCGGTCTCTACAGCACTCAACCTATGAATGTGAACAGTATATCAAGTGAACCACGACTTTCCTGCGACCTGTGCGGCTCCGCGGGGGAAGTGGCGCAATCGGGCATCCGCGATCCGGATGGTAATCTCGAAGGCAGCTGGAGCTTCCGGCGCTGTGCCGATGCGGCGTGCGGAGCCTATTGGCTGGATCCCGCCCCACCGCCGCACGAGTTGTGGAAGGCGTATGCGACTTATCACACGCACACCCGCAAATCTTCCGGGCGCCTGGGCAAGGCGATGCTCAGTCTGGCGCACCGTTTCATCAAGCTGTGGCTGCTGCCCCTTTGGCTCGCCAATGGCATGAAACGCGAGGCCGATTACCTGCGCTTAATGACGCTGGGCGATGAACCGACCGGCAAGTTGCTGGATGTCGGCTGCGGCGGCGGACGCTTGCTCAACCGCATGACGAAACGCGGCTGGCAGGTGGAAGGTACGGATTTCGACGAGCAGGCCGCGCAGCGTGTGTCTTCCCGTTACGGCATCAAGACGCATGTCGGCGACCTGCCGCAATGCGCGCTGCCCGCTGACAGTTTTGATGCGATCGTCATGAGTCAGGCCATCGAACATCTGTACGACCCCAAAGCCACCTTGCGCGAATGCCTGCGCATCCTCAAGCCGGGCGGCCTGCTGGTAATGACCACCCCCAATGCACACAGCATCGGCGCCACCGAGTTCGGCGCCTGTTGGCGCGGCTGGGAAGCGCCACGGCACCTGCATCTGTTCACGGTCGAGGCTTTGCGCAATCTGACGCAACAAGCTGGCTTCGAGGTATCCGAGGCCACCACCTTTTCCGCTGGTTCTGCTGTAGTGTATCGCGTTAGCCGCGAGATACAGCTGGGCCGCGTCGCATCCTGGTTGGATCAACTTGCGGCACTGGTCTGGAGCTATCGCAAGGAGCTGCATGAGTTCTACGCGCAAGCGCTCGAACCGCTGACCGGGCAAAATGTGCTGATCCGCGCCCGCAAACCCACCAACTGACAGGACCGAGCATGTTCTCCATCATCATCCCCACCTGGAACAATCTGGCCCTGCTGCAACTGTGCGTGCGCAGCATCCGCGAAAATTCGGCATTCCCGCACCAGATTATCGTGCATGTGAACGACGGCAGCGACGGCACGCTGGACTGGGTGCGCGAACAGGGGCTGACATATACCGCATCACCGGACAACATCGGCATCTGCCTGGCGGTGAACGAAGCGGCGATGCATGCCACGCAGGACTACATCCTGTATCTGAACGACGATATGTATTGCTGCCCCGGCTGGGATACTGCGCTGGCGGACAAGCTCAAACAACTGGATACCGACCTGTTCATGCTGTCCGGCACGATGATCGAGCCGCGCGAGACGAACAACCCCTGTGTGGTGGTGGGCGACTACGGCACCGAGGCACATACGTTCGACGAGGCGCGCCTGCTGGCCGACCTGCCCAACCTGCGCAAGACGGACTGGCTGGGCGCGACTTGGCCACCAACATTGGTCAGCAAACGCTGGTGGTTCAAGGTGGGCGGTTACAGCAGCGAGTTCTCGCCCGGCATGAGCAGCGACAACGATTTCTCCATGAAGCTGTGGCATGCGGGTTGCCGCGTGTTCTTCGGCGTGGGCGATTCCATCGTGTATCACTTCCAGTGCAAATCCACCGGCAAGGTGAAGAAGAACGACGGCGGGCGGCAGTTCCTGATGAAGTGGGGCATGCGCCAGTCGGTGTTCGACCGTTATTACCTGCGGCGCGGCCAGGTGGCTAAGGGAATGAAGTTGGATGAGCCGGAGGATACGCGCGAGTTGCGCTGGCAGATGCTGCGCAGTCGCATCAAGCGCGCACTGGGTTAGGGCCGTCATTGATGAAACTATAGCTAATCCACTAAGCCTGCAAGCTGGCAAGTGGCTGGTTATCCCGCTGAGGCGGGAATCCAGTGATCATCAAATTCCGCAAAGCGGACAATGTCCAAGTGGTGCCGCTGCGCGGGAATGACGGGATTGCCAGGAATTATCGTTGTGAATTCAGCGCGGCCAGCTTGCGGTATTTGAGCCAGGTGGTACGCGCGTTCATCATGGCGATGCCCCAACCCGCGCCCCCATCCAGCATCCCCAGACGGATCACCCAGGTGCGCACGAATGCCCAGCCGGCACTGAGTGCAGCGCGCAGCAAGCCGGTGCGTTTGCCTGCGGCATGCATCTGTTGTGCGGCGGCATCCGAGTAGTGCGCCACTTTGCGCTCCACATCCGCACGATCCAGATAGCTGTAATGCAACAATGGTGAGCGCAGCTTCGCGCTGCGTCCCTGCAGTTTCACGCTCTCGTGCACCAGGCTGTCGGAGAACCGGCCCTTGCCGCGTCTGAACAGGCGCAGCACATAGTCCGGATACCAGCCGCTGTGATGGATGAAGCTACCGCAGAATTGCGACAGACGCGGGCAGTAGTAACCCTCCGCTCCGCCCTCGCGCATGGCTTGTTCGAGTTCGGCGCGCAGTTCCAGCGTGACACGTTCGTCGGCATCGATGGAGAACACCCAGTCACTGCTGGCATAGCCGAGTGCGCGGTTCTTCTGCTGGCCGAAGCCGGGCCAGTCGTGTTCGAAGACTTTGGCCCCCATGCTTCGCGCGATTGCGACGGTTTCATCGGCGCTTCCGGAATCAACCAAAATGACTTCATCCGCCCATTCGACCGATTTCAAGCAGGCTCTTATATTTTCGGCTTCGTTCTTGGTGATGAGTATGACGGAAAGCGTCATCGTTAATGTGCTGTAGGGGTGTACTCCGGCACCCAGCGGCGCATCTGCTCGCGCACTATTTCATCCGCAACAATTGCCTCTGTTGAAATCCAGTCCTGAATGGCTTTCAACTCAACTCCAGTTACCTCGCGCGCCTGAGCAATACGCAATTTTGGATGGGGGGTCGGTAGAGTGCATTCATCATCTGCCAGTAACTCCTCATACAACTTCTCACCAGGTCGCAAACCTGTGAACTCAATCCTGATATCAGCTTCAGTCAGCCCTGAAAGTTGAATCATCTCTTTGGCGAGATCCACAATCTTCACCGGCTCGCCCATATCCAGCACCATGATTTCGCCATTCAGTCCCATACATCCCGCCTGCATAACTAATTGCGCTGCTTCAGGAATCGTCATGAAATAGCGCGTAATCTCAGGATGCGTAACCGTAATCGGGCCTCCCTTTGAAATTTGCTCACGGAATTTCGGTATCACACTACCATTGCTACCCAACACATTACCAAAGCGCACAATAACGAAATTTGTCCCTTGATCCTGCTGTAATCCCTGACACACCATCTCTGCCATTCGCTTAGTTGTTCCCATCACGTTGGTCGGATTCACTGCTTTGTCGGTCGATATCAAGACAAACTTCCGCGTATCATAGCGCTGCGCGCAACGTGCCACCTGCCAGGTTCCAAACACATTGTTGCGCACCGCCTGCCAAGCGTTATTTCTTTCCATGAGCGGAACATGCTTGTATGCGGCAGCGTGAAACACAACACTAGGTCTGTATTCAGAAAAAATCTGTTCCAAACGCGCAACGTCCCGCACATCGCCAGCCAAATAGACAATGTCAAGATGTGGGAATTTTATATTGAGCTCTTGTTCAATCTTGTATAGCGCAAACTCAGATGCTTCAAACAGTATCAGCTTCTGGGGGCCGAAACGCGCAATTTGACGGCACAGCTCGGAACCGATTGACCCCCCCGCTCCCGTTACCAGTACAACATGATCGGTTAATTGTTCGTGCAACCCTGCTTCATCCAATTGCACGGGATCTCGCCCGAGCAAATCATCCAACTCGATTTCCCGAAGTTGAGATATAGAAATCCTACCATTGATTAAATCATCAAATGCCGGCACCGTAAGCGTTTTGATGCCGTGAGCCGCGGCCAGATCGATTGCTCGCTTGCGTTCCTGGTGTGAAGAGGAGGGCATGGCAATGATGGCTTGCTCCACTTCAAAATGCTTAGCCCAATGCGGCAAACTATCTATTTTGCCCAGCACTTTAATGCCATTTAGGGTGCATCTTTGCTTGCTGGCATCATCATCTAGGAATCCCACCTGATGCCAGGCACCACTGTGAGCCAGCTCCTTGGACAAGCCGATTCCAGCCCCGCCAGCACCCAAAACAATTACCGGCTCCCCCTTTAAGTGAAACCCACCATAAAGCTGATTCTCTTTCCACAGACGGTAAACCATGCGGCTGCCACCCATCATTATCAGCAACAATAACGGATCCAGCACCAACACAGAACGAGGCACAATGTGGGGCAGGCTTAGTAAACTGATGGCCAAGCTAACAAATGCTGTAGCTACAACAACGGCAAAAAAAATACGGCGCAAATCAGCCATACTGGCATATCGCCACACGCCTCGATATAGACTAAAGCCCCAGAATACGACTAGCTGTATCGGCACCACCCATGCCAAGGTATCTACGATTTCAGTGGCGAAATTCTGGGGTACCTCAAAATTAAAACGCAACTGATAGGCAAACCACCAGGCAGTTATGGCAGCCAACGTATCATGTACAACCGCAATAAAAGCATTCAGTCTGGAGCGCGTCATGAATCTGCCTTTTTGTTATTCCCATTCCAGCGACAATCCAACACAATCATCAGCACCAAATAGATAGAGCCAAGAATCAAAAAAGCCCGCAGAGGCGAGCTTTGCATATTTGCTAACAACGCCACAATCCCCGCAACAAACATCAATGCGTATTCAAACAACGCTACTTTTCGGTGACTCCACCCCAGCTGTACAGCGCGCTGATAATAGTGCTCTCGGTGCGCCTCGGTAATGCGGGTGCCACTCAAGCTGCGCTTTATCAATGTAACAGAAGCATCAACTATGAACGGCGAAAATACCAGCAAGGGAAACCACCACCCCCAGATGCCATCCTGCCACCCTCTCAATCCAATTGCCGCAGCAAGAAAGCCAAGTGGAATAGAACCGGCATCGCCCATAAAAATCTGGGCAGGATAATAATTGAAATACAAAAAACCTAGTGCTGCTGCTGCGACTGAAAAACACATCATGGCCAGCACGTCATTTCCAGATAGGTAAGCCGCAACACCGTACACGCCAAAGCCACATAGCGCCATGCCCCCCGCCAGCCCATCAGAGCCATCCATAAAGTTATACAGATTGGTCATCCAAATGACAGAAAAGAATGCCAAGAAAGTAAACAGAGTGCTTTGCCCGCCCCCTCCAGCACCTGCTACGAATATTGCCGCCGCAACAGCATGCGCCAGAAAACGCTGGCTAACTGGCAAGCCGCGTATATCATCTAGCAAAGACACTGCAAACAATAACAACAGCGGCGCAAGCAACCACCAATTTAGCGCCTCATACACCAGCGCCCACGCCAGCAAAACTCCCGCGATTACTCCAATGCCACCAACGCGCGGAACCGGCACCACATGCAAGGAGCGCTCATTGGGAATGTCCTGAATAGATCGCCCCACGTTGCTTCTCAGCAATAAGTGTGTAATAAACAGGGTCGCAAGGAAAGAAATTAGAGGTAGGTAGTGTGACATTTCTCCATCATTCCCACGCAAGGGGAATCTAGTTTGTTAAGTTACCGAGGCAATCATATTGGATTTTGACCCTCACGCTCAATGCCCCCTCCCGCGCAGAGCATGTGTTGTGCTGGGCAAGGCGCATACAACTACAGCTTTATCTTTGCCCAGAAGGCGGCATAAACCAGACTAATCAACAACCTGCATCCAGCCCAGCAAAACCTCGCAACCTGCTCGGGCGAATTTGTCGAAGCCGGTCCCTGACGACAAACTCAAGAAAAGTACTTCCTATTTCATCGTGCCTGAGCAATAGCCCCCTCTTTGGACTTGGCAATTGCATTATGCACAAACGCAACAAATAACCCACCAAACAAACCCAGCAAAATAGCCAAGCCAATAATCTGCAACTTCTTCGGAGAAACCGGCCCCCCTGACACTGTCAAATCGCCCACGACTCTAGTCGTAAAAGTAACCGTTGGACTTAATTGTTCAGTCAAAAATAGCTTTGTTTGCGTTAACGAGCGCAGCTGATTACCTTTATCCTGCAATACTGTTGCGGCCAAAGTTGCGTTATACGAACTCCAATCGTGATTGCCTTGCAACTTCCGTTTAAGAAAATCCGCCTCTTCTTGTATTAATTTCAAATCTTCATCCACCGCCTTAATTTGGGCCTTAATACGCGTCACACCGGCAGACATCATTTCCTCATGAAGCTTTTGCACATAGCTAATAGTGCCCTCAGCCAAAGAGCGAGCCATTTCCACAGAATAGCCCCGCAATTTAAATTCGACCAGGTCGGCATCTGTGACTTTAGTGACTTTGAGTGTGCTTTTATATATCACCTCCGCCGCCCTCCGCTCATCGGAATTTAAATTCGATTCCTCTAACGCCTTTACTGCGAACGAAGGCTGCGTCATGCGTGAAAGGACGTTTGGAATAGGCTCGACTTGTTTCGACGCTTGCCCCACTTGCCCTACTTGCCCTACTTGCAAAATAGCCGAAGCTTCCCATGTCGGCGCCACCATAAACGCAACAAAAATATAGGCTGCAACTGCACCAAGAGTCGGCGAAATTAAAATAAGCAGCTTATAACGCCTAATAGTCGCCCACATATCTACGAGGCCCATATCGTCATTTTGTTCTATTTGTGCCATTACGATTCTTTCAAATAAAGTTTTATCTCAGACGCCTCTTTCTCACAGAGAAGGAGTTTTCTGAACAATATCGGATACAGCCACTGCTACACCCAGCAAGATTCCAGTCAGTGCGCGAGCAATATCTGTTTATTCACCTATGTTTAGCTGCCGCCACCGTTTTCGCCAACCCTTCCTGCAGGTCATAAGGTGGCTTCCAATTAAGCTCGCGGCGAATTTTAACACTGCCAACCTGCAAGGACCCTAACAAACGCTCCACCTGCATGGACTTACCAAAAACCTGTCCTGCCAACTTTAGCAATACGGGCGGAAATGCAAATACACGCGACGGAACGCCGAGTGCATTCGCCAAGTTTCGTAATAGCTGCGGTGTTGAAACCGCGTCACCATCGCTTACCAAATAGCTTTGTCCAGCGGCAGCTGGATGTGTAGCACATGCAATCAAGGCATCCACAAGATTGCCAACATAAATCAAGTCGCGTTGATTGTGCACTGAGCCAAGCGGCAGAGGAATGCCTCGAGCAACTACTCGCATCATCTGCGCAAAGTTTCCTTTTACCCCTGCGCCATACACCAAAGGCGGCCGCACGACCACGACTTCCATGCCAGTTTCCTTGGCAATATCCCACAAGGCCTGCTCGGCCTCCCATTTAGAGAGGCCATAAGGATCTTGCGGATCAGGCACATCCAGCTCCGAATATATGTGCCCACCTGATGTTTCTTCGCCATTTACCTTGATAGAACTGACGTATACCAGTCGCTTGATACCAGCCGATACCGCTTGTCGCGCAAAATGTACGGTTCCTAGAACATTTACCTTACGAAACTCAGCTAACGAATCGGCCGCATCATCATGCATAACATGAACTCGTGCAGCCAGATGGACGGCCACATCAACATCTCGCAGTGCGTCTGACCAATTTTGTTGTCCATCCGTCTGCCCTACCACCACCGACTCGATACTTCCAGGAAAGGTACTTGGTGTACGCGTAGCGGCGCGCACCTGAATGCCACGCACAACAGCTTCTTTACATAAAGCATTTCCTACAAAGCCGTTCGCACCGGTTATCAGCATTCGCATCTCAGTAATTCCGCCTCACACGACCAACAATGAACTGCCATAGACGACTAACCACCTTGTTACCCACAAATAACATCTTCGAATAGCGGATTGCATTCTTTTTCATCGCAGCAAATATCTCTTTATTTTGCCGAATAATGTTTTCCCAACTTTGGTTCGTGGCTCCGCCAACACGCATGCGCACTAATACATGTGGAATATATGCCGCATGTATTTGGCCACACTCCAGATAGCGCATCATGAATTCAACATCTGCCGCCAATTTGAATGAAGTATCAAAAAATCCCATTCGGTCAATTGCCGACTTGCGAGCATAAAAAGTAGGATGTGCAGGGCACCAGCCTTTAGCAAAGTCACCTTTGACAAACTGTTTGGACTTCCAGTAACGAATAACACGACTATTATCTTGACTCACGTAAACCAAGTCCGCATAGCAGGCCTGAACTGATTCATCCTGAAACGCCCTAGCCACTCTTTCAAGGACTAGCGCATCCGCGTAGAAGTCATCGGAATTCAAGAATCCTACAATTTCACCCGATGCCAATGCCATGCCTTTATTCATTGCATCGTAGATTCCCTCGTCCCGCTCGCTTATCCAGTAATCGATCTGAGCATCGTAATTGCGAAGAACATCCAAGGAGCCATCAGTAGAACCCCCATCAATTACAATATATTCAATGTTGCCATAGGTCTGCTGAAGCAGGCTACGGATGGCGTCTTCCAACGTCCCGCCTCCATTAAATACAACAGTAACAACCGAAATAAGTGGCATATCGGGCTTGCTACGTTTCGACACATTGCGCATACGCTCGCCACCTTGAAGTTTTACTGGCATGTAACGTTAAAGCCTCTCAAAAAACACAATCTTTCTGACACGATACTTGTGCACGACTTTTCATCATTCACCAAGCCAGTTAAGCAATGCGTTAACTAAACTACAATCCCATACCATGTTCACGATATACATTCAGCAATCTTTCCATTACCCGCGCTTCCGAAAAATTCTCCAAAATATGCTGCCTGCCGCTCTGGCCCATATTTCGAATATTATCGCCCCCCATAGTTAAGAGCCAATGCATGCCCTCACAAAGTGACTCTGCCGAGAATGGCGATGCAAGGTACCCCCCAACCCTGTGCTCAACAACCTCAGCCAGTCCCGAACAGTTGAAAGCAACAACCGGAGTTTCACAAGCCAGACTTTCTGCCGCCACCTGCCCGAACGATTCCACCAGTGAAGGCACAATGGTCACGGTAGCGCGGCTGTATAACAATGCAAGCTGTGCCGCATCTGCAATGGGGCCAACCTCAACATGCCGGAACCCAAAATCGGTTCTGCTTGTTCCTGCCTGCCCTCCAAAACTAACCACTACAATATTTTTCTGGCAATTTAATTGTTTTGCCAAAAGCAATAAGGCCTCATGCAAAATATGAAATCCTTTTAACTTCATATTCTTACCATGAACCGCGCCAAATAAAATCACGTCATCTGCAGGCTTAACTTCAGCCCCAAATAATGAACGTCCGAAATCTGTTTTTCTACTAAATACTTCGGTATCCACAAAGTTTGGAACCAGCCTGATATTGAATTCACTCAACAACTTGCTATTTTGAGCCCGAACAGCAAGCCACTTAGAAGGCGCAGTAAAGATTACTCGATCTTTAATTGCCAACAGTGCCCGTCTTTTTCTTTCCCAAGTTATACGATCCCAGTCCAAGCCCTTCACATTCTTATTGGTTGACCAATAACCCTCGAATGGCCGAACACTATCCATCGCAAGATGCTCACTACCGCAATAAAACCATTCATCATGCAAAGTAATGACAAGACGCGCCTTAATCTTTGCCAATTGCTCCAGTGAAATTACTTCGTTATTTATCCAATGCAGATGAACATAGCTATACTTTTTCATTCGCCTGACAACGAACGAGCAGCCGAAAATATTTAATGAGTGCTTACCCTCACCGCCTTCCCACTGCAACCATTGCAAGAAATGCGCAATTACCCGCTTAAAGAAGTGGAAGGAATAAGCCCATCTGCCGGGCGAAATAACATCAGGCGCATGCGAATTTTTCTCCACCACCAAATAGTCTGCCGCCACGCCGATCTTCAGGCATGCCCTGTAAAACTTACAAGCGCTTTTGGCTGCCCCTCCCCGAAGTTCGGCAAACGAAACAAATGCAATCATTTGGAAGGAGTAAATCGCAAGGAAAAATAATATGCAAAAAGAATCGGCATTATAAAATTGAACGGGTAGGCCTCATTCAATATTGAGGTAAACGCAGCAAGCATTGAAAAACTGAGTAGCATGAATAAATCTCTACTTTTATTTTTTTCAGAGATATAAAAAGCATAAACCATCCCAAGAATAAACACAGCAAACCCTGCCCAACCCAAATTGCCAAGCACACTTGCATAAGTCGAGTCCGCGGCCCGCGCCGAGTCCACCCCTAGCATAAATGCAGTATTCGTCGCGGCTCCAAACGCTTCACTTATGAAGCCCGCATCCGACATTTGTGAGCCAATTATTTCCAGCCTAGTACCCAGAGAGGCCTGTAAATAATTGTCTCCTCTTATGTCAGAAAAAGCCAAAGACATTACCCAAAGAGCAAGCGCAAGCCCCAGTGGGGCAAATAGCAGCCAAAAGCCCCTGAATTTATATGCGTAATGGATAAAGTAGATAACAATCAACGAAACTATCGCGGTCCCTGATGCCGTTAAGAGTGCGCTAGCTATAAACATTAATTTATTTCGCCATCCGCACTTATCTGCTGAAAAATTTAAACAGAAAAATGCAGCAAGCACTGTGAATAAGCCCCCCGTATTGGGAATAACAAATATACCTGGATTTCGTAGATTCAACCCCCACGGCGTCAAACCAAAATACGGCGCGGCGAAAAATAGCTCAATAAGCTGCAGTGCAAAATGCACAAGGAATAATCGCCTCATTATTAAAGCCATAAAGGCAATATCAGCCTTCGTGACTACCCCGATTGCACCGATGAATAGGAAAATAGGGGCGCACCAACGTAAGCCGGCAACTGACAACATCATGCTTTCGCCGTTCAAAATCGAGACTGTCATTGACAAGCCAACCAATAACACAAAGCCCCACCACGCAATTTGAATTGCCGTATGGTTTAGCCTGTCCCTCTTGCAGATAAAAAAATACAGAACCGCCAGCCAAATGACCGCGTCTTTGGCGAGCTTAAGCGCTAATGGAGTCGATAATTGGACGTGATTGGCAATCGTACCAGCGATCAGTGATTGAACCTCACCGAATGAAACAATCACAACCAAATATAAACTAAGAAATATTGCCCGCCGCAAACGTGGAATATTGTTAGGCAAGATTGCTTGCATATGAGTTTTGGCCCAAGTTGAGTTGAGCGATGATGCATTTCACCGTCATCCCGCTAACTGCTAATGGATGGCCGCTACACACTCTCGTTAAGGGCGTAATTATAACCACATCCAAGCCGCTGCCACTTTTCAAATTCGGCCGCCGAATGGCAGAAGTGCCCTCAGAAATTCGGGCCTCCCTATCGAACGCAAAGCCAATCGACCAGACTTGATCGGCCTTCTGCGGCCATCCCAATGGCTGCCGCTCAGATACCGGCATTTTATTGCGCTTGCGTCGCCGCACCTAAACGCCAGCTTCGGCACAAAGCCGCTCGACACGTTTGTGACGGACCTGCTGCCCGGTCTTACGCAAAGTCAGAAAAGCATGCCGGAACCTTTGTTGCAGCGCCATTGAGCTAGTTCCAGGAACTGCTCACGCCATGCATGGTGCTCACTCAACTCATGTGCCGAAGCATTCGCACCGCTTCTCAGCGTGCCGGTTACTTTCCCTCTTTTTCGGAGAACCTCGCGTACGGATTCGTTCTCAAGTAATGAATCGGCCAGCAATATCTTCGGACAGGCGTTCTCGCGTTCAATTTCTTTCAATCGCTTAGCATCGGGAACGCTCATCCCACCGTACTTACTGCGCCACCAGCACAGATCCATAATCGGCAGAGCCGCCATCAACCTCTCGCAGAAAGCCAATGATCTGTTCTTCTGTGAATCGCTTCTTCATGTCCAATCTCCTCTGTGGTGGGATTGGACTCTAATGTCAGGTGCTACTCAAAATGGGGAAACGTCGCAATCTCACTAATGGTTGAGGTTGGACTCTAATGTCACGCGCCCCTCAAGTCGCGTGAAGGCCGCAGCCCAGTTATCAATGCGCCATCCCGAGTATTTTCTTGATGTGTAATTTTATTTTCTCCCAAGCTCTCCGTATAAAGTAAAACAGCGAACCACTTATACTCGCGCCAAAATACAAATTGGAAATACGTTGGTATTGCTTATAAACCTCATCGCGCTTTACATCAGATAAGCCACCGGCACTAATTTGAGAAACAACAATAGGAATCTGCTGCACCGTTCCACCGCTTGCCAGAATACGGCAAAGGTTATCAAAATCAGCCGCAATGGAGATTCTTTTGTCGTACGGATATTGTTGCAATCGCTTGGTCTTTATCATCATTGATTGATGGCATGCAGGCATGCATCGAAGCGGTACTTTTATTTTTTTGGATGCGATTACCCTGACAGGGAAGCCATTCTTAATTACCTGCACATCCCCATAGACAATATCCGGAGCACCAGAAATTTGCGCGACCACCCTGGCAAGGGTTTGCTCACAGAAGAAGCCATCCCCGGAGTTCATAAAAATAACCCAATCACCATTGGCATGCGCAACGCCTTTATTCATCGCATCATAAATCCCATCATCTGGCTCGCTTACCCAATAGCTAATGGAGTTCTCATATTTTCGAATTATGTCGATGGAACCATCCTTAGACCCCCCATCGATAACAATATACTCAAGATTGACTCCAACCTGATGAATGACATTGCATATGGTCTCCTCCAAAGTGTCCTTGGAATTAAAAACCACAGTAATTACCGTCACACGCGGCCCAGATGATTGTTCAAGCAATAATGTTTTTCGCATCAGGGAATTACCTAGACAATACCGTTCAATTGCTTCGCATTGGCGGAGGGAAATTATCCGGCGGGTGTTTTTTTCGGGCGCACCTCGTTATATTCGCGCCGCCGTGCTTCAACCGGAACCTTAGCATGCGTTGGCCTAACGAACCAGCACTCGTCTCACAGCCGCCCGCGGAATTGGCTGATTCCAGCCTTTACGGCCCACGTAATACTTGAGTGGAGACCTTCTGGCAGTGGCGGGGCGACTGCTATTGGCTATTGCTCATTTGACTCGCAACAGCGCGACCTATTCTGTCTGCATTGGCCATAAGGGTTAAGGTGTGAGATTTCTCTGTAAGAGTTGGAAGACATGCGCCATCGACCACATGCACCCCCCTGCAACCATGCAGTTCGCCCAGTGGCGTAGTTTGACCTAATGATGGATTCATCTTCATCGGCAATGTGCCTGCATAGTGGATGTCGCTCCCAGGAAGCCCCATTCTGAAACTTCCTGGCAAGATCTTCGCTCCCAGTTGACCATATGAGATCCGTAGATGTTTGGCAATCTTGGTCATTAGCGCGGGGATGTCGTCGCTGTATCCGCCGGAGATGAATAATGATCCGTCCGCTCTCAAACTTGCGGTTGAAGTGGAAAGGTTTCCTGGCAGGAAGACATTTCCAACCAAGCAGGAGCTCAACAGGCCTTTTAACAGGTCGATTGTATTACGCCGCCGTAAGGGCAGATGTCGTGCGAATTCTGAAAGAGGAATGCCGGTTACGTTGAAGGTTGACCCAAATGCTGAGATCTCCTGGCAAAGAGGCAAGGTGAACGATAATTGTCCCAGAGCAAATGCTGGTTTCCTTGGTAATCCCAAAAAGCGAGGCAGCCACAGTAAGAAGGCCCCAGTTGGGCATGAAAGTAAAGGAACCGCTTGCTCATACCTGAGCGCATGCAGTGCCAGTCGAGTTGTTGCCAGGGTGCCCGCCGCTAAAATCACTTTGCGTGCCGAAAAAGCTTGGCGCTCACGCGTGCCATTCCTTCGCGCGCCAACTGACAGAATCTCGCCATTGCGTATCAACTCGTCGACAATAAAGCCGTGTGCTTCGTAAAAGTTGCTATGTAATCGCAAGCTGGTGAGTTCATCAGTTGCTGAATACAATGACTTGCGATGGCATCCCCACAGGCAATTTCCGGACAAGTCGCAAGCAGATCGCCCTGGACGATCTCCGCTAAGTACGGCAACTCGTGAGCGACCAAGTCGAAAACCATTTTGGGTGACCTTGGTTCTGCGATTTACATACTGGGTGTAAAGGAATTCATGAAGAGTATCCATCTGTATAGGAGGCTGGGACCATGCATCCAAACCAAAATAGTCAGAAAGATCGTCATGCTGGGAGCCACTAATACCGATTCGGTCTGAAACAGTGGCATAAGATCTGAACAGATCAGATGTGGAACACGGGAAGTCGGAGAGCTCAGATTCTGAAAGTCGAGCAACGCCACAACCCCATGCATTAGATAGGCCGCCTGTTGCAAGCGAGCCGATTGCAACGAAATCATGAGAGGAGATCTGACTTTCATTAGCAAAATTTTTAAAAGCAAAGTCATGGGTTGGAGCACGAAGTTTTGGTGACACCCCGCCTAAATTTTTAAGAGCATAAAAATCTTCGCCTATCATCCATCTCCATTGGTCAGCATCCTGAGATCGAGCAGAAAGAAAGGCTTTTGAAGGGGGGGTAACTGTCGCTTGATAGCCACCATCTATCATCAATACCCGCAGCCCCGCCTTTAAAAAGGGAAATGCAGCAGTAACACCGGCCGGTCCACTACCGATGATAATCACATCGAAATCCGGTTTTTTCACTGTTCGCCCTCCCTGCGACGGCCCCATCTTTTCAGGATAGGGGAACTAATGAAACATAATAGCCGCCAGAAAATCTCACCCGAAATTGCCCTAGTTATGCAAAGTAAACTTATGCCTATACCAAATTTTGAGCCAGAACCAAGAAATCGAATCGCTCCTTGTGGTGTGGCTTCTGCGAGTAGCGTTACCGCATCCAGTCGCCAATTGAATTCATCCAAATAGCGAGAGGACGTGCTGGTGTGATTCTCAATAAGAGGCATGAAAAATGGGTATCGCAAAAACAATTCTGGCAGTGCTAATGGCAAGCCATCACGTAATCGCTCGACTGTACGTACATAACGACGAAGAAGTGAGAACGTAGGAGCTGTTTTCAACAGATAGCATAAGAATGCATGGCCCTCGCGCAGCAAACATCGACGCCTAATGCTGCCAGATGCATGCATCCCATCTGGCAAGGGGCGCAATGAAAGCTCAAGCAGCTCTATATCTGCTGCAGTATCCATTAGTGGTAGCTCAAGCAGGGATATCAGGCGATCAATATTTGAAGGGCTTTTTGCAGGATGACTACGAATCGAGCCTGCTAATTTGACGATAAAAACAGGAATAGGGACAAAGAGCCGGAAGCGCCGAACTCGGAATTTTGCTATTGCTTCTAAGAAATCCGCAAAGTCAACGGATTTTGGCGAACCAAGGCAATAAATCCCGGCAGGGATGTCATTTTCAACGATGCGCAACAATCCAATTGCGAAATCATCAACATGGACCGGTTGTATATGAGGTGCTGGCAAGAATTTCGGAAGGATGGGGTGCCTTCTGGTCGCAACTACCAAAGTACCAAATAGTCCTTGTACGCAGCCGCCATACACTTGTCCGGGACGAACTACCCATCCACCAGAGGAGATTACCGCTTGTTCGATGCGCCATTTATTGCGCCCATACATGGTAGGCGCATTGGGTCTAGATGTTTGGCTGGATACAAAAATAAATTTAGCCTCGACGTGTTGCGAGGCGGCAAGCAAAGAGCGGGCGGCGAATAGCTCAGCTTCATCATCAACGCTGTGGCTTGAGGATGTGTTGGCGGCCAAATGAATGATGGCATGTGTTTGGGGTGGTAGCTCAACAGGTACGATGGATGATAGTTCGAAGTAAAACCACTGTACGTTTGGAATGCATGGGTCGCGACGTGAGGCAAGGATGACGTCGTGGCCGCGCTCTAATGCTAGCGCGGTAAGTCGGCTGCCGATGTAGCCAGTAGCCCCAGTTATGACGATTTTCATCGAGAAAGGCTTGACGATGTATTGCCTGAAGAATGCAGCGATACGTCAGGGCGATGAGGTGTGGAAATTAGCATACCTGATGCTTGGTTATTGATTATGAATGCTACTTAAATTCATTTGCGTGATGACCCATCTGCGTTGTAACTAGCCAATTTGTGCAATAACAACTATCCCTGCCAAAATTAAAATACATCCTATAAGGTATGCGGTAGACAGTTGTTCGCCAAAAACGAAGTAGGCCATTAACGGAACAAGTATGAAGCACAGTGCCATATATGGGTAAGCTTTACTTAATGGAATATGCATTAATAAAAAGATCCAGAGCAGTGTCGCGGCTCCATATAAAGATATTGATGCGAAGCCGACCATCAATATCTGAGCCTCGAGGATGCTAGCGGAGCTTTTAATTAGAACCCCAAGTTGCTTAAACAGTATTTGGGCGGCCGAGACTGCAGTAACACAAGCAAGCAAAAGAAAAAGTTGCACAGCAGACATTTTTGCCTTTTATACGGTTATGTGTGCAATATAGAACAGGTTGGCATCAATTGATGGGATTCTCATGGGATACCATGAGCTTTTTACATTATCGAAATAATAATTGATAAAAATGACCAAGTTGTTGATTGGATTTACATGACCGCGAGCGGCCCAGTAATCGTATTCAAATCCAACACGCTCAAACTTACCCCTAGAACCGACATGTTGCCCCATGCGCCAAAGTAGGCCGGGATCACAGGGCAACAGTAAAGACATCATGCCGCCAGGCTTCAATACACGAGCCCACTCTCTAAGCACTTCATGTGGTTTGTATAGATGTTCCAGAACGTGCGCTGCGATCAATCTGTCAAACGATGCGTCCGGGTACGACAGTTGGCTTGCATTTTCAGCGCTGACGATGATATTTCGATTTTTTCCATCTGAATCTTTACCGTGTTCGATCTTGTCGAGCATGGGCGGATTCAAATCCGTCATCCAGTATTCATTAAAAGTATGGCGAATGAATGGCAAATGGATCCCAGTGCCCGCGCCTACTTCAAGTACGCGATCAAAATGCCGGGTTTCGTCAAGTTGTTGCTCTAACCAAGCGTGGCTTTTCTTAAGGAAATATCCTGCAGATCCATTTTCGTAATTCAAATTGTCGTAAATTTCTGACCATTTGGCCAAATAAGAATTAATGTCCGGATCTGGCTTCACAAATATTCCTCTGTCAAAGATTTCAACAACTAAATTGGACTATTTTGTTGAAACAAAATCGCCCATTATTAGCACATCAACATCTGCATTATTAAAGCTATTCACGGCGTCTCTGGGCGAGCAAACAATCGGCTCCCCCTTAATATTGAAAGATGTATTGATTATGACTGAATGTCCAGTAAGCCTCTTAAATGCCTTTAACAAGGCATATAAGTCTGGATTTTCCTGTTGATTCACAGTCTGTATTCTAACGCTGTTGTCTACATGTGTAATTGAAGGAAGTATGTGCCGATACTCTTCTTTTACGTGATATACAAAGAGCATATACGGGTTTTGATACGCGCAATCAAAATAGCGCCCAACATCCTCTTCCAATACAATCGCAGCAAAAGGCCTAAATCCTTCGCGAAACTTTACTCTGGCATTGAGGATATCTTTCATCTCTTTTTTAAGGGGCGTCGCCAAGAAGCTTCTATTGCCAAGCGCGCGAGGCCCAAATTCCATGCGACCCTGAAACCATGCCACGATTTCACCATCGCAGATTTTTTTTGCGGCGTAATCAAAGAGACCAGGATGAGGCATACGCTCGAAACTCAGGGATACTTCTTCGAGTGCAACTTGATAATCACTTGATTTATATTCAGGCCCAAGAAACGAGTCCCTCTGAGGGTGTTCTCTCGGCCTGCCCAAAATGCCGTGCTCAACCAGTAATGCACCGCCTAGCGAAGTCCCTGAATCTCCGGCTGCAGGTTGAATGAATATGCTTTCATAGATTCCAGATTTGGCAATTAACCCATTCGTAACGCTATTAAGTGCAACTCCACCTGCCATGCAAAGATTTGGGGATTTAAAGGTCTTACTCAGTTTGCCAATTAAGTGCAATACGACATCTTCTACGATATGTTGCGCTGCTGTTGCAAGATTCAGCTCCCTCTCCGACCACTCACCACCAGTGGAATTTGCAGGGCCGAACTCCTCAATAAATTTTTGAGTGACACTGTTTTTTCTGCTGTAGTGATATGCGAAGTAGCTCATATCGATTTCAAAGCCACCAGATGGTAAAAGCCGAATCAGCTTGGCAAGTTTTTTGTATTCTTTGCTGTTTCGATTGCCATATGAGGCAAGCCCCATTAGCTTCCCCGGCCCTTCTATTAATTTAAACCCAAGATGTCTTGATATGGCTTGATAAAAAGCGCCTAAAGAATGGGGCGTTTCAACTGTTCGAAGTTTGGTGATCTTATTGCCGCGCCCGTGAGCAAGCATGGTTGTGCTCCATTCGCCAGCCCCATCGATTGTTAAAATTGCCGCTTCATCAAACCCAGAAGGGTAAAAGCAACTGGCTGCATGGCAAAGGTGATGCTCGAGAAGATGGAATTTGAATTGACCTTTTTGCTTGTTCAAAAATATTTCTTCTAGTTTCTTAGGGATGTTCCGAATGTCTTTAAGATAATTGAACATCCCAAGATTTTCTTCCATGGAAAACCCACCTCTCTCCCTGAGCAAAATTGGCAGTGTTTTCCAATAGCGCATGAGATAAAGCGGAATTTTTGCATAGGTGATTTTGGGGTCCCATGAGAAGGCAACATGGTCAATCTCGGAAAAGCTTAAGCCACAAAACAGTAGCGCTTCTCTAATGGCTTCTTCAGGGAATGCTCCAGAGTGTTTGATCCTGTTCAAACGCTCCTCTTCAACAGCAAAAGCAACGCTGCCGTTGCGCAGCAGTGTTGCAGCAGAGTCGTGCCCATAACAATTAAGGCCTAAAATATTCATACAGTTCTCACAATCACCAATGCACAATATGTGTCAGTAAATTTATACATTTGTAGAGGGTTGAAAAAGTTTGTGGAATGCTCTTCTTGGCACGCCACTTATGTCATAGGCTAAAAATGCCAAGATAAATTGTGTGCCCATCAGTATGGGTAGAGCGGCAAACATAACAGTTCCAACTGGTGTGGCTACGCCCAATTGTGCAGATTCAATCCACTTACTTGCACCATAGCTGGTCCCCGCAAAAGTCAGAAGCAGCCCCAAGGGGAGCTCTATTGAAGCTAGAGACATATCCCGCAGGTAATAGTTATAGAAAATCCGTTTCATGAAGTTACAAACATGCTTGACTACAAATTCGCCGATGATCTTAGAAATCTTAAGGTTGCTGACTTCATCGCCATATTTAGCGTCCATCGGTACATCTACAACAACTGCCCGAAGCGTATTCAGGCGGAATAGCATGTCAGTTTCAAAGAAATAGCGAGTGCTGATCTTATCGAATGGCAGGTGCTCAGCCACCTTGGCGTGGATAGCTGTATATCCGTTGGTAGGATCAAAAATATCCCAATATCCAGAGGACAATTTGGTCATGAGGGATAGCGCAGCATTTCCAAATAGACGTACTTTAGGCATGCTGCGAATTTCTTCAAGATCAAAAAAACGGTTGCCCTTAGTGTAATCTGCTTCGCCAGCTAGAATTGGCTCAACAAAACCTGAAATCAAGTGTGGATTCATTTGTCCATCGCCGTCGATTTTGACAATAACATCAGCACCATCGGAAATCGCTTGACGGTAGCCCGTCATAGTCGCGCCACCCACCCCTAAATTTTGTGAATGATAGATAACATATACTCGAGCGTCATTGATTTGTTGTCCGACAATTTGACCGGATTTATCAGGGCATGAATCGTCAATGACATAAATACGCCACACCATTTCCGGTATTTGCTGAATTACGGACACGATGTGTTGCCTGCATTTATATGCGGGTATAACTACAGCAACACGATTGCTTATGACTCCGTTTTGAATGCTCATCATGTGGTGGGCGCTATGGGTATGTTATTAGGTTCGTTATCAAACCGAGTTTCTTGTTTGGTTCTTAATGAGAGGCGTCACTTGCACACCGCAAGCAAGCCTGATGTCGCCCAATGCAGTGCTAATCAGCATAACGAGGGAAATAAACGTGGCGGGCAAAAAATATCTTGTGTCATTAGGCATAGTGGGTATAGCCAGAGACATGTAATACAAAATGGCAAACAAAGCCACAGGCTCGAGAATGGAATATTGCGCCAACTCACATTCTTTGTTGACGAATCTTAACGACAATCCTCTGATTGTAATGTAGAGAGCGAATATGGCGATCCATAGTGGCTGAAAGGTGTAGTGCGTTATCTTGGAGAAATTTCGATTCATCCAGTTGGCTATTGCTTCATGAAAGGCGCTTCGCCCTTTAAATTCTGGACGATTTAAAAAATCTAGTCGGACAACAAAGGCCGGGAAGATGAACGCACCTTTAAGGTTAAGATATTGATTGGATTGTTTGTATTTTACAAGAAGCCATAAATATGGCCTCTTGGTAAATAGCGATAGGCTTTCGTCGAAAAGTGCTTTCTTTTCAGCTTCGGATAAAGAATGCTTCACCACGTCAATTGAGTAGGAGTTGTCGCAGTATCTGGGGAGGCCAGAAAAAATCTGGCTACCCCTTTCAGGAGGAGTAATCAAGCTTTCTTTGCTTACGCAAAGAGCATAAAAAAGATAATCATCCTCTATCATCCTGATGCCAACACTGGTTGTCGTAAGTGCACTTTTCTCTACCTGATAATGGTTACCAATATAGTGATTTATGAATAGCGACAAAACTACTGCTAGCGTAAGTGCGGTTAATTTGAACTGTATGTTAATTCTGTTGATTGAAAATGCGGCTATCGTCATAAATGCAACAGCCATCCCATTTAGCCGAATTAAGCATATCACCGTAAGTAAGCCAGCTATGATTGAATAGGAATTCCGAATATTCAGCTTATCTCTGTCAGATGTAATAATCATCGCAATTAAGATGATTATTGCATGGAAAAAGAGAACATCTTTCCAGACCATTAAGTTAAAAATCGCATAGCTGGGGAGTGAAAGTATCCAGAGTCCAATCCAACTTATCAGATGTTTCCTTCCTAATGCATATACAAGCATCAGGGCAGCAACAACACTGGATAAAAAGTGAATATAGATGAGGCTTCCTTCTCCCCAGGCGGCAATGACAAACCTAAGAAATAGGATATACGCTGCGCTCATGCTGGCGCTAATGGTTCGCTCCCCGCGAGCCATTTCAAGCATTAAAACGCTATCTCGGCTTTGAAACCCAACTTCGACGCTTGTAATCGCCACGATAGCAATTAACAGATATACGACGAGCGAAGCAATTCCGATAACGTCGCGCCAGCCAAGCCGGCTGGCAATTCGTTGTATCAAGACGCCCATATTCCAAGGAATTGCGGGGGGGAGGCTAGGTGGCATGCCAAGAACTTCTCAGGAAAGTTTATTGTGGATGAATTGCCAATCATTAAGATGAAGCAGTGCAAATAGGTCGTAGGCGGCTTCATCTTGCTATAGAGACCAGTTATTCACCATCTAGGCATTGGTAAGTTTAACAAATGCGGCAACTTAGGCGGATATAGACATATTCTGAAAAGGTCATTTGTCAAGTATCTGCCCTCCCCTTGGAGTTAGTATCAGCAACTATAGTAATAGTACTGCCTACAGTGCCAATCAACAGTCCGCGTCTGAATATAAGCCGATATCAGCATAAGTGTGTTTACTCACCGCTAAGGGCGGAGGCTCAACCCCAAGATTAATAATCAGCGTGGCTTCACAAGCCCAAAAACGTTCGCAATACCCTCAATCCAACTTCACCACTTTTTTCTGGGTGAAACTGGCACCCGAAAACATTATTTCTCGCAACAACTGCTGCTACTGCGGTACCTCCGTAGTTGCAGTCAGCAATACGGTGCTCTGGCATACTTGGGCTTGCCATGTATGAATGAACGAAATAAACAGCCTCTTCCAATTCTATATTGTGTAGCAAGGTTCCATCCCAACTGCTGCGCCCTGAAGGGAAAACCAACTCACTCCATCCAATGTGCGGAATTTTCTGCTGATGCCCGCTTGTCGTAGATTTAGGTATCGGGATTACCTTGCCTGGTATTAGTCCCAGCCCTGGCGTTGTGCCGAACTCTTCACTTTCATCGAACAGCATCTGCATCCCTAAACAAATCCCTAGAATGGGCACGTCACTCGATGCCACTTCATGAACTATCGAGCTTAGGCCTATGCGATTCAATTCGCCCATGCCGTCTTTAAAGGCACCCACGCCAGGCAACACTACGCGTGGCGCAGCCAAAATTAATTTAGGATCAGAGGTGACTTGCACCTTAGCACCGCAGTGCTCCAAACTTCGACGAACACTGAGCAAATTGCCCACGCCATAATCGATTACTGTTACTTCAGGCGCTTTCATAGCGCCTCACTTCCAAGCCCGCTGTGCGGGCAATATTACGAATATCGTCAATGGTGGCACGCCCATAATGCAAAATATCGGCCATAGCTACTGCATCCGCATTACCATGCTTAACAATATCAATTATATCTTCCGGCTTGCCCATACCGCCACTTGCTATCACAGGCACCGTTACCTCCTGAGTGACGGCACGCACTAAGTCGATATCGAATCCCTTCCGCGTTCCTTCGCGATCAATTGAAGTGAGCAAAATCTCACCTGCCCCCAATTCGACACCGCGTTTAGCCCAGTCAATTACATCTATACCAGTGCGCTCTCGACCATTGTCGGTGTAAACCTCCCATCGATCAGGGGCAAGCTGCTTGGCTTCAATGGAAAGCACCATACATTGGCTACCCAAACGACGTGCAATGTCTGTGATAAGTTGAGGATTTGCTACGGCGGCAGTATTGACTGCCACCTTATCAGCTCCGCACCTTAATAATTCCGTTGCATTTTCTACTGAACGAATACCACCACCCACGGTGATTGGAACGAAAATGTTATTGGCCACACTTTGGACAATATCGCCAAGACTATTACGCCCATAAAGGCTGGCAACACAATCCATGTATATCAACTCATCAGCACCCTGTTGGTAATAGCGAAGCGCGAATTCATTTGGAGGGCCTATTACACGAAGCCCTTCCAGATGGATGCTTTTTATCAAATTGGCTCCTTTAATATCGAGCCTTGCGATAAGACGAGTATTACTCATAGCTACGAGGTCAGTCCATTTCCCAAATTGGATTTTTTAGTCTCCACACATCACCATCCAGCGTCCAAAGATGCTCTGATCGCCAACTATCTATCACTTTGTTAAATTCTTCTTCGGTAATTCCGCAGTATTCAAGGAAATCGTTGAAATATTTTTTGGGCAATTCGCTATCGTAACGTTTGACGAGTGCGACCCCCTCTTCTCGCGTAATTTTGCCATCTCGGATTTCGTGAGCCGCATCAGAAGTTGTTCTTCCAATGCCAAACTTGATATACGACAAGTAATAATGATATCCGTCAATACGATCATCGAGACTCGCATATTTTGAATACGTGCCTTCAGAGCGTTCGGTATTCGGTGAGAACCCGGTATTTTCTTTGCAATAGTAAAAATTCTCTTGTGGATCCCAAAATTTGTAATATCCCAAGAAATGAATTTCAGTTTTGTTGCGTTTGATATCTTCAAATTTGGGCGCAGTAAAAGGCTTTAAATCCGCAGCATTTACTCCATGCTCTGTCCAAAACTCTGGCGGCAATCCAGAAAAATAATGCTTGTCATGATCTTGAATATCCCGATCAGGACGGAACGCATTTTTCATATCACCACCGTATTCAACCTCTCCATTTTCTCCATACATAATCAACGAAACATTATGCTTAACTGCCATATGTAGCGGAAAGTTTGTTTGTCCATAGATAAAAGGCTGAAATGGATCACCCAGATATTGGAAAGCCAAGCGAGTAAGCTGCCGCGTAACCTTCCCATCAGGGGTTCCTAAAATATTGCTAAATCCGGATGCAATAAATGCGTCAAGGTTTCGACGTCCAATTTCAGTAGCCTTAAGTGGTGCCCATGTCACCGTTAGCGGATTCATGCCGTATTTGTATTTCAACTGGTGCGCAACATAACTACCATCTTTGCCACCACTACAAGGAACGATAACATCGTAAGATCCATCAGATTTACGATGTCGGTTGCATAACTCAATAAGCTCTTTTTCCCTCAGGGTCCAGTCAATTTTTGACCTCTTGAACTCCGCATAATTACACGCGCTGCATACGCCATTTTCATCAAATGTAATGCGTGGCCGTTGATTTGAAACAGTACACTTCTTACAAAAAACCACCTTCTCAGGTAGGTTATACATTTTTTGTACGTCACGTTTTTTCATGTGCTGCTTCCTTTAGTAATTTGAAATATTCTAAGTCCATCTCAGTATCAATATCCAAAGAGCGCTCCTGCGGCATAACAAACCCCGCCGTTTCCTCCGCCATGAAGGATTTATTTTTGCGCAGCCAGTCGCAGTGCGCCACATAGACTGCTCCATTGAGGACATAAGCTTGTGGCAGGTCCTGGCGACGTGTAATTTGTTGATCCGTCGCTAATAGCGGATGCAGGGAACCTTCTGCCCCAACTGTATACATCCAGTAAGGACTTTCTTCTGCGTGCGTCACCGAGACACACGCATTGACATCTTTGGCAATGCAAAATTCAAGGCAGCCGTCAATGTCTGCTACGCTACGCAAGGGGGATGTAGCCTGAAGTAATACCACAATTTCGTAGCCTAACAGGTTATCTATAGCGTGCAACACTGGGGCAATGCCGGGCGTCTCATCTTGAGCTAACTCAGAGGGACGTACAAAGGGAACTTCGCAGCCCAGTGACTTAGCGATTTCGATAATTTCCTCATCGTCCGAAGAAAGAATCAGACGATCAATATACTTGGATTTTTTTGCCTCTTCTATCGTCCACGCAATCAGCGGGCTGCCTGCGACCTCACGAATATTCTTGCGCGGCACTCCCTTGGATCCCCCTCGGGCAGGAATGATTGCCAGTACAGATTTCCCGGCAATCACAGAAATACCTTCATGTATTCACCATTTGCTCGATCGTAGTCAGCCATATGTCCGATATCAAGCCAATATTCTCTAATGGGAAAAACTACGGTTTCTTTTTTTTGCTCAATCAGCATTTCAAACAACGACGGCATATCGAAATAGGTATTCGGCAAAATTAAATCTAACGCATCAGGCTCCAATACATAAATTCCACCATTTACAAAAAAACGCTGAACTGGTTTTTCGTCAATTCCTGTTATGCGGTGCTTATTAATTGTGACCACGCCGTAGGGCACTTGAAAGTCGTATTCTCGAACGCACATTGTGGCTACTGCCTGATGATTGATATGGAAATCAAGCAGTTGGCCGAAATTTACTTTGGTCAACAAATCACCATTTATGACTAGCACTGGCCCACTTGGCTTTTCAGGAAGCAAGCTCAATGCGCCGCCTGTTCCAAGCCGCTGATTCTCATGAAGGTAGCAAATTTCCACCCCCCAGCGTGAGCCGTCGCCAAAATATGATTTGACGACCTCAGACATGTAGTTGACAGAAATATAGAAACGATAAAACCCGTACTCGATGAAATTTTCCAGAATAGTTTCGAGCAGTGGCTTGTTGCCCACCTTCAACATTGGCTTAGGACAGTCATCTGTTAATGGGCGTAGGCGACTACCCAGCCCACCTGCCATTAATACAACGAAATTTTCTCTTTTTTGTGGTGAAATTAATTCGTCTAGAGTATCCAGACCAACTACACACCCCTTCTCATTCACCAAGGGCATGTGATGTAGCAACTTTTGCTTCATCTCCGCTAGGATGCGGTCACGACCATCCTCCTCTCTCGCCACAATGGGCCTCGGATTCATAATTCTTACCACGGGCTCGCTTAGTGCAATACCTTTTAAAATTCCACGGCGGATGTCCCCGTCCGTGATGGTGCCAAGCAATCGCCGCTCTTCATCAACTACTAGCACAATTTGCAATGCACTTGCATCTAACAGTTGGGCCGCCTCGCACATTGATGTTTGCGTTGATACCAACACCTCTTCCCATCTAGTCATCGCTTCAACTCTCTTGCTGGCACCCCAGCTACGGTTACGTTATTTAATACATTGCGAGTTACAACTGCACCTGCTGCAACAAGGCTGTGCTGCCCGATTTGTATGCCTTGAATTACCACTGCGCCCGTTCCGACGTGAGCATCTTCGCCCACTACAATTCCGCCCGAAAGTGTCGCACCAGGTGAAATATGCACATGGCGTCCAATTAGACAATCGTGATCAATTGATGCGCGCGTGTTAATTATCGTATTGGCACTTACTTTGCTACCAGCCTGAATAACCGCTCCTGCCATAATTTGCACGCCTTCCGACAGTTCAACATCGCCCGCAATTATTGAAGATGGATGGATTACCCTTTCGAATTGATAGCCTTTGTTTTTCAAGGTTTCAAACACTTCACGACGCAGCGAACTAACACGTACCGAACCGATTCCATTTACCAGACGAATCTGCTGCGGAGCATACTGTATTAGCTCTTCGTCACCGCCTATTACAGGCACCCCCATCAACATTTTCCCCTTGTTGTCGGAGTTTACATCCACTATTCCCAATATCTCGACAGACTGCAATCTCATAGCATCAATCAACACTTTGGCGTGACCACCAGCGCCAAGCAGAATGACAGGCAATGTAGATTTCATTTTTCTAGTACATCGCCCGCTAAGTAGGCCCGATTGGAAATTTGACCAACCAATCCCCAAAGGTTTGATGGTGACATGCCTCGACCACTACGAGCAGTCGTTAGGTCTTGCCTTTCCAGCACTGCACCAGCGGCAATATCTCGCGCCGCCACCACCTGCTGCCTTGCTGCTTGGCGAGTATCCCATTCGCTCTCTTGCGGAGTCTTGCTACCATCGCCGAGTGTTACTTGCAAGACTCTAATATCGCTCACCATTTTCTTCAGTTCATGTGGCTCAAGTGATGCCTTATGATCCGGACCGGGTAGCATGCGATCCAGCGTTAAGTGCTTTTCAATCACTTTCGCACCGCGTGCCACGGCAGCAATCGGTATCAGGATTCCCTCCGTGTGGTCGGAATATCCAACATTCAAACCAAAGGCCGAAGCCAACGTATCCATGGCGCGCAGGTTCACTTCATTAAATGGTGTTGGATACTGTGAAGTGCAATGAAGAAGTGTGACGTGATTAAGCAATCTGTTTCTGCTTTCAGCCTTGCTCCATAGATGCCAGACTTCGGATATATCAGCAGGCTCTGCATCCTCACTCATGGCATGCGCCACAACTGCAAGCGCTTGCTCGACCTCTGATAGGGTTGCCATGCCCGTAGAAAGAATCAATGGCTTGCGTGTGCGTGCGAACCGCCATAGCAGAGGAGCATTTGTCAACTCACCAGACGAGACTTTAAACAGCGGCATATCCAGCCCAATCAGAAATGCAAGGCTATCTACGTCGAATGCTGTAGAAAGAAACTCTATACCTTTACTGCGCGAATAAGTCTGAAGTTCGAGATGCCATTCGCAAGGCAGCTCCAATTTCTTTAACATAGCCAGCTGACTTTCAGAAGCGTTGGTGCGCTGCTTTTGGTAGGCCGCTTTGGGTGCACTTCTTGAGGCAAGTTTTTGCGCGTCGAAAGTTTGAAACTTGATCGCATCCGCTCCTGCTTCAGCCGCGGCATCAACAAGCCCGAATGCCAATTCTTTCTGCCCGTTATGGTTCACGCCTGCTTCGGCAATTATGTAGACATGTCCGGGATTGGGGTGATTCATTCACGCACCTCAATATCAAAAAAATGTTTTTGTATTGTAACTGGACGCGATTCAAGCTCTTTGGTGATTATCGAAGATGCATTGCCTTGTCCATATGGATTGAGAGTATTCTTACAAATATACGCAAACTCAGGAGCCAGCACTTTTTGCAAGGTTTCGGCTATTTCAGCACTGCTTGCCCCGCAGTGAGCCACAGAGTCCGCAGCAATACGCCCCAGTTGGCGGGTTCCAATATTGACGGTGGGAATTCCGAAAGAAGGAGCTTCGATAATACCGCTGGATGAATTTCCCACCACTGCCGATGCGTTGGAAATTGCGCTGAGGTACCTCTTAAAGCCCAGCGAAGGAATTGCAAGCACACGCTCCGCTTGGTGTTGTGCATACTCCTGAAGCAACGGAATGATTGCTCGGCCGCCGTTATCGGCGTTTGGATAAGTCAGGATAATTTGATAATCAGGAAATTGATCAAGAGCTGAAAGCAAGGCTTTGAAACTTGCGACCGGGTTTTCTTCAAGCAGCGTAACGGGATGATAGGTCACAACCAAGTAAGCATTTTGCAATTTGAATTTCAAACTTGCCGATAGCTCCTCTATATTCATCAGCTGGCCGCGCTTAAGATAATCTAGGCCTATAGCACCTACGTTAAAAACGGTTGCAGGGTTTTCACCCATTTGTATGACGCGTTTACGGTAAGGCTCTGCTGCAACAAAGTGCCAGTTAGCCATTTTGGTAATGGCATGTCGAAGAGCATCATCAAAAGCGCCTTCGGTAATTTCACCTCCATGCAAATGTACTATGGGAATACGCATGATGTGTGCGGCCTGCGCTACTGCCAGCGCTTCGAAACGATCACCAAGCACTACCAGTGCATCAGGGCGAAGGCGATCCAGCGCATCCGCAAAACCGATGGCACCCAAACCCATTGACTTAACCACACCAATGTCCGTGTCCGAGGAAAGCAGCATTTCAACCTTGGCGTCGATTGCGAAGCCATCTTGCTCGATCTGCTTCCATGTTTCACCGAATTCAGGTGAGAGGTGCATGCCACTTACGATGACTTGCAACTCCAATAGTTGGCTGGATTGAATGTCTTTCATCAACCAATATAGCAAACCATATTCGGCGCGAGTGCCGGTGAAAACGCAGACTTTCCTCATTTATTTTGCTTCTTTATCGTGTTGTCGCTTTTTAATAAATCGCCAAATTTCAGCTCGTTCGGGTTCATTGCCGCTAATTTTATTGCTGGAATTCCGGCAATACGCTGCTCGGCAGATTAACGACTCGCGATTCCAACCACTCCGAATTGCTCAGGTCACCTTTGCGGCAATTTACGTATATTGGGAGGTGATTCATTAGCGCCCAAATCGGACGGGTCATTACATTATTATCGTTGGTTGCTTTTAACAAGGCATCGCGTTGCTCTCGGCTTTCACAGATCACTGCATTGAGCCAGTAGTTAGCGCGACAATCCGGTGGCTCTTTAACAAATTCCAGCCCGCTTCCGCGCAGGTGCTCAGCGTAGCGTACGGCCAATATCCTCTTGGCCAGAATAAGCTTTTCAAGTTGCTCAAGCTGAGCACATCCTAGAGCGGCATTAATATTGGGCAAGCGATAGTTGTACCCTATTTCGTCATGCACATACTCGTACGGATGCGGCTTCTTGGCTGTTGTTGTTAGATGCTTCGCGTGGGCGCCGAGCTCTTCGTTGGCCAGAACAATGCCCCCGCCGCCAGTAGTAATAATTTTATTGCCATTAAAGCTAAGCGTACCAAGCTGTCCGAAGGTGCCGGTATGGCGCCCTTTGTAGAAACTACCTAACGATTCCGCTGCATCTTCAACAAGAGCCAACTGCCATCTGGCACAAACATCCATCAGCGCATCCAGCTCCACTGGAAAACCAAAGGTATGCATCGGAACGCAAGCACGAATGATCTTGTCTCCATTTATTGCTCGGCAAACCCCTTCAATATCAAGGCGTGCATTTTCCTCCAGCCACAATTCTAGTGCCCGAGGTGACAGCCCAAGAGTGTGACGATCCACATCCACAAATACAGGCTCGGCACCACAGTATGAAATCGCATTGCAGGTGGCAACGAATGTCAGCGATTGGGTAATCACTAGCTCACCTGGTTTAACACCTGCAAGTTGCAGTGCGACATGAAGAGCGGCTGTTCCATTTACCGTTGCAATTGCGCGCGGACTGCCAGTATAGGTGGCCATTTCACGCTCAAAACGATCGACAAACGCACCCACACTGGATACAAATGTTGACTCAATCGTCTCCACCACATAGTCTCGCTCATGTCCGAAAAATGCCGGGGCGTGCAATGGAATAAAATCCTTGCTACGGTATTGATCGCGAATAAAACCAATTAGCGCATTAAACATGCCGGATTTATATATTGTAGATATCTGGTTTGTAATTTTTTAGATTGGCCGGATTAGTAAACCAGGCAATTGTCTCTGCTAGGCCTCGCTTAAATCCTTCTTGTCCTCCATACAAAGGTTCCCAGCCCGTCAATTTTTTTGCTTTACTGTTGTCCGCCCATAAACGCTCGACTTCACTTTTTTCAGGGCGCAGTCGCACTTCATCTGTTTCAATTTCAATGTCAACGCCCATGATTTCGGCAATCATTTGCACTGTCTCGCCCATTGAGACCTCGAAATTACTCCCGATATTAATTACTTCGCCAATGGCCTGTTCCGCTTCTGCAATAGAAATAAAACCCTTAACCGTATCCATTACAAAATTGAAATCGCGAGTTGGGTGCAATGCACCCAATTTGATTTTGCGTTTCCCGCTGGCAATTTGGGTTATCACAGTTGGAATAAAGGCGCGCGCGGACTGGCGAGGGCCATAGGTATTAAACGGGCGTATTGTAGAAACGGGCGTATCAAACGCATTGTAGAATGACATGGCAATTTGATCCGCTCCGATCTTTGTTGCCGAGTAGGGCGACTGTCCCTGCAAAGGGTGCTCCTCCGTAATAGGAACGAAGCGAGCCGTTCCATACACTTCGCTTGTTGATGTGTGCACTACTTTCTTTACTCCCAATTCTCGTGCCGCCTGAACAATGTTCAAGGTGCCTTTAACGTTGGTATCAACATAGGTGTCGGGAGAGTGATATGAATACGGAATCGCAATCAACGCGGCCAAGTGCATCACGGTATCGCAGCCTTGCATCGCTTTCTTCACTCCGTAGGGGTCGCGCACATCACCTGAAAAAACCTCGAACTTACCCGCCACATCTGGCGCGCAATCATCTAGCCAGCCCCATGAATTGAATGAGTTATATAATACAAATGCTCGCACATCATAGCCTTGGCGAACTAGTGTTTCAGTGAGATGTGATCCGATAAAACCGTCTGCACCGGTGACCAAAATTTTTTTCATACATGTGATCCGCTAAAGTAAATTTTTGAATTCTTCAATTGATTTGAGATATTTGATCTTGTTTTCAGGATCCGCACAATTAAAATGATTTTTTATTGAAGACCGATCATCAGTCGACATCTCTACAAAAAGGTCAACTAGACTTATTGACGTCGCACCAAACGACAGAAGGGAAGTCGATGATACCGCAACAACCCAGCAGTAGTCTCTTTCAAGCAATTCAACCGGCACGAATGGGTCAATTTCAACCACATTATCAAAAGATAAATTTAATCGGTAGTATGGATTAGGATGGTCTTTTATTTCGCAAACGTATCCCCTTGAAAGAGCCTCTTTAATCATGGCCTTATAAGTTTTAATTTGCACAAGATCAGATACGTATGATTTACCAGTTATGAACAAAATTTTTTTTGTTTTGCGATGTGTGCTTGAGTAATACCTAGATTTAAGCTCTCGCGAGTATTGAACATCTTTAGTGATAATACTTTGGGGATATTTTTTTATTGAAAGAGCGTATTCCGGTTCTTTCCCGCCTATCGGCCGATCACGATAAACCTTGAAATACGAATCTAAGCCAAAGAATTTTAAACATATGGTCAATTTGCTTTTAGGAATCTGGTCGAAATCCACCTCTTCCTGACCTGACATTGTGACTTGTGGAAAGTAATAGCCATCCGGCTTTACCATTGCGAGAAGCAAGTCAAGCAATGGCATACAGCACTCATGAAAAATGATGACCTTTGTATTGCCTAATTTTGCGTTAATCAGTTGCAGAACGAAATAGATCTGTTGATTCACAAACCCTGATGGTGCCCGCACTACCTCAACGGAAGGGTACTTATTTTTAAAGCTTTGGCATGAGTGCTCAAGAGATTTGCTAAGCACGATGATTTTGCTTATTTTTAGACTGTCAAAAGCACTCACCATAAGACCAAAAGGCAAGGTGGACGAAATTATGCAAATAGATTTTTGCTCAACGAGCATTTAGCAATTGACGAATGCGAATTAATCTAATGACTTTACTGCTTTCATATTTAGACTGATAAAAAACTCCCCCTTGGGGGTGCTGAAGCTTTTGTCCGACCAGTCCCCTAAACTGACTCCGAAATCTTGGCTTGTATCCCACGTTTCAAGAAATCCATACCCACATGATGTCAGCAATCTGGAAAGTAATTCTTTGTTATAGACTGACTTATGGAAGTTGTATTCATAATCTTGTCCGCCCATTAAAGCCATCTTTATCAATTCCAAGTTATTCTGATTAGCTTGGTAGACAGAGACTAAGCTATCAAAATCAGGAACGGAAATTCTCAGCGTGCCACCGACTCTTAATTTTTTGTGAAACTTTCTCAGGATGTCTTCGGCATCTGAAAATGAAAAATGCTCCAGTGCGTGGCACATATATATTTCACTTACAGTTCCATCTGCAAACTCATTAAGATCGAATCCTTTTGACTGCAATTGAATATGCGAATCAGAACGTGCATCAACATTTATCCAACCCTGGATATTGATTGGGCCCGCCCCCAGATGCACTTTCACCCCCCCATCAAGAGGTTTTGTATAAATAGGCGTAGGCTTATCGAAGTTCTGATTTGCACGCCGAAAGTATTGATAGTATTTATTACATATCAACAGCACAGATTTAAGTTTCTTTATCATGGAATGAACACCACTCAACGCATCCTTTAGTTTGCAACTATATACATAAACAGGCTGGCAATATGGACTTTTCCCATCCAAATTGCACAATTTTTATTGTGCGGCTTTATGTTGCTGCTGCAGTCTAGAACCAATGACTTTTGCCGGGACGCCTGCAACTATTGAATAGTCTGGGAAGCTCTTCGTAACCACTGCATTAGCACCGACCACGACCCCCTTTCCTAAACTTACTCCGGGAAGGATTACGCTGTTTAATCCTAGCCAGCAATCATCACCAATTGAAATGGCATTCATCGGCCGATAATTTGGATCCATTTCGTTGGCGGCATCGTTTTCTCGAATGCTGCCATCACCATAGATTTGGTGTGTGCCGCTTAATACAGATACATTCTTAGCAAAAAGGCAGTCTTCGCCAATAGTGACCAAACCTGAAATGATGCAGTCTGAAAAAAAAGAAGTGCTGCGCCCTATTTTTATTGATCCCCCTGCCGTACTGATAATCGTGCGAGATCCGACTGACACATTGTTACCCAAGACAATACACCCATTTTTTTCTGCGCCGATTTCAGCAGTCTCAGCAATGGAACTGCCGCCCCCCAAAAAAATACTACTATCAATACTAGAGAAGGAGCCCTTCATACTTACATTTTTTCCAAATCCACATTTAGAAATAGAACTACAGTCCGACCTGACCTTTCCAGAAAAAATATGAAACCGCAACCTGAAACGCGTTGAAGACAATACAGCCCAAACCTTTCTTGGCAGCCGTTCAATCAAAATCGACTTTATCATATTACCCTTTATTTACCTCGTAGCCCCAATCGTGCATGGCCATTAACACAACTTGATGATGCTTAACGTTATATGAGTCTTGCGCGAGTTGCTACCGCAATCTCACGTTCTCGGTTATAGGTAAGCTAGCCTCTCCGATTGTGCAAATAGCTGAAGAGTTGATCATTTCGCGGCAAACTGACATGAAGAGAAAAAGGATACGCAGCGCACTGTGTGCCATGGTGTGCGCGCACGAGCATCCACTCTGGCCCTAATTTCGAGTATTACAGCACCTCCCCTTACGGCTTTTCGCACAATTGATGCTAGGGTCTCAGCTTCATGCATTCACAACCGACTTGTTGGCTATCTATCGTTTTACCCCAATCAATGCACACATCTTCCAAAGCCAGATGTATGGAAGTTTTTCCATGCACCATCCCCATGGAAAATTTGGCACTTAGTTATTGGCAGCGCAACTTATTATCCGCATCGCTGGATAACAAGCAGGCACACAAATTATCTAATTCCATTAAATATTCGGCTTTATCCGCTTCTGTGCTTGTAACAACGCCAGTGCCACTGCCATAGAAGTTATTAATGGTTTTTTGCGACAAGTTAGCTTCAAACCATTTCATAGCCAAATCACTATTAAAATACCAGTGCTTGGAATCAACTAATATCCCCCCATCCTTGAATGTTTCATGGACACTATAGATTCCTGGAGCTCCTTTAAACCATGGCTCCCCTGCACAACAAGTTGCCAGCCCGACCAAACTACGCTCAATTCCGATGGAGCCTGTAATTGTTACTGGCAAGAGACTGCGAATGTTTTGTTCTGTCAATTTATACGAGGGTTTCAAAAAAACGCAGCCTAGCGCTTCTAGTTGTTTATAGTATTCCACTGATCTATACAGACCAACACGAGAAAAACCAGTTATTTTTGAATGATAAATCCAGCTGCCAGGGTGCTCTTTGTATAGAATCGTTCCACGGTATCCCATCCTTCTAATCTCAAGCACTATGTCAACATGGTTTGATAAATCACCGCCTTCAGGGAATGAAGTTGCCTCTGGTTGGTAATGTGCAAAAATAATTGGCAATTGAGCTTCGCGAGCGATGATATCGCCTACGAAATCATCTTTGACAGCTCTCGACATATAATAATCAAGGGCTTCTTTTTGCTTACCAATAATTTTCAATAGCGAGACATAACTGTAGTCGGAACATTGATCAATAAAATGTTCTTTCTTTGCAACTTTCCAACGTAATATTTTCTTTGCTACTTCTTTGATGAGCCCTTTAGCTACCTGCAATACTGCAAATTTACAGCTTGTGGCCCTTATATTTATGCTTTCATTGTTTTGTGGACGCTCACCTAAAAGGTGGTTATTTCTATAAGCTGCGATCTCTTTTTTCAAACTAATCGCTGATATATTCAGACCAAGCAATTCACGATCACGTATCGACTGATTCTGTATCAGCGGCAAAAGCCTAGCATCTTTACCGAAGGGCATAGCGTACAAGTAAATTTGCCTTACGTTTGCTATTTGGCATGCAATTTCTATCAGCGAATACTCTACATGGTGCGATGCACCCGTAGTAAATATTGCATGTTTTACATTCAGTCGGGTAAGTTTCTGTGCGAGGCTTATTATAAATAGCAGACTGGTTCTACGGAATATTTCGTAGTTTTCGACCTCGCCTATCCACCGATACCAAATAGGCATTGCCCATTCAATCTTCGCTCTAATTTCGTCAATATCAATTGCTTTGTCAATCTCAGAAGGATACGAGATTCCCTCGGATATCTTAGCCGTTCCGTCAGCACCCCAGTGATGTAGGGTTTTGTCCGCGTAAATTGAAAAGTGCTTGTTGTCGCTATATTTATCCAGCCAAGTCCTGTAAGGCTCTATCAGCAATATCTTATTCATTTGTATTCTATGGTTTAAGTGTCCGCGATTTATGCAGCGCAGGATTCTAGCTCAAAGAGCAACGTTTCAAGACCTCACGGTGTTCCGACGTCTCCCCAGTTTTCACTAACACGGAGCTTTTGAGTCCGCAGTTAATGTAACCGATTTTCCTTCCAGTTGCGCTATGTAGGCTGAGGGCGTCAGCCCCCTCCCCAACGATCTCTCGGCCGCTCCTCGATGTATTTCCGTCTCCAAGCCTCTATCACCACGCTGGCATGCACCAAGCTAACGAACCAGTGCGCTCTTGCACTCTTCGCGCAGCCGCCCGTTGAACAATTCGATATAGACGCCCTGGTTGGGCTTGCCCGGCTGGATCATGAACAGTTTCACACCACGCACATGCACCCAAATCAACGTCGCCCGGCCGCAGAACTCTTTGCCGTTGTCGGTTTGTATCGCCTGCGACAAGACACGCGCTGCCACCAGCCGGCAGGATGCGCAGCGCATGACCATCAATCGCGCACCAGGCACAACGTGCACAGCTTCGTGGGAGCTTCATCGGATCTTGTTAAACACTTGATGACACGCCCCTCGGCGGTCCGGTCAATAACGAAGCCCATTTACCGCACTTGATCCGCCTTCGGGGCCGCCCTAAGAGTAGTTGCTCACTTATGAGACACCATGTCGTCGACAGAGATCTTTGTTAGAAAATCTGTTGTGAGCCTCGCGCAGAAAGCCATGATCCGTTCTGCCGTGAATCGCTTCTTCATATCCAATTCCCTTTGTGTGAGGGAATGGACTCTAATGTCAGACTCTATTCAATACGGGAATGCGTCGGCCCCCTTTAATTCTGGGGGCTTCAGCTGCATCTCAATTTCGGGGCAGCTATATTTTTGGTCCCTAAATTTAATGCCCCAAAGCACTTGTTATGCTCACGCCTAACTTACTCAACTTCACGCAAGAGGAGCTCTGAACTCACACCAACTTGTGCATATGAGGGGAAAAAAGCGATGCTAAAAATGTCTCTAAAGTGCCCTTCCGCTGGGATCCCGGCTCGATGAGGGGTGGAACCTGTCGAAAACAGGAATGAGTCTCCTCGAGAGCCAATTAATTTTTTAGTTTTTATCCCTCTTATATTTAGGTCCTCGTTGTTTCTTTTTAACACAGAGTGCATTATTTTCTTTTCGTCTGGCCTGACAACAAACTCAAAAGGGCCGTCATCGACGGTGACATCCCCCAACAACACAAACAACTGAATATTTCTGAAATCCACTACTTTGTCATAATGCCAATATTGGCTGAACAATTCAGAATTGCGGTATTGCTGGGGGATGGGGTAATTCCGCCATAGCCTTCCCTCATTAATCGTATAGCCATCACCAAGGTATAGTTTTAGAACGCTGTCATAGTTTTTTATTGCCCGCTTTATTGATAATGGTATCCGCTCCCAGTCTAGCTGATTGATTTTACTGTAATATCTACCTTCACAATCAGGCTCCCCTCTATTTACGGAGGCATCTTCTTGAAATTTAAATTCATTCGGAAGCTCAATGCGACCACCAATGGCAATGCCTGGAAATCTCTTCTTAAAGGTCAATACTGAATGTCTCAGTCTAAAATAGATTTCCGGCAATCTTTGTCTCAGTTCACGGTATATCTGAATAATTGTTTTCATAATCAGTAGTCCTTGTAAAAATTGCTGAAAATTGACTCACCATTCCTGTATTGGGATATTAAAAAACTTTACAGACTTCCGTTGTGTTTATAAATGTGATAGTTCCTTTGCACTCTCGCTCCCGCTGTATTTTACGCTTCGGCCATGTCAAGTTTGTGGATCGTTTCATTTATTGCCTATTTAACGCTGCTACCGGGTGATATCAACAATTACTACAGCCCCTGAGCAATGCACGCGAGATGCCACCATCCCTGTCAACAATATCTGGCACCTTCAATATCATTTGGGTCGCCTCTAATGAGCAAGGCGGCTCAAGTGGGGTCAGAAGAACCGAATTTACTGTAATAAAGAATATCGTGAGGGACTCCATCAAGCAGCTCCTGTTTTGAGCGTGTGGCCTCCAGCTTCATTCCAGATCGCTCCATTAGCTTAATCATTGGCGCATTGCAGCGCATAGCCCCTGCAGTTACCTTCCTAATTCGACGCTGACCAATGAACCAGTTTAGGAGTGTGTTCCAAGCATCTTGCCCCACCCCCGCCCCCCATACTGATCGTCGCCCAATCATAATCCCGATATCGACAGTTTCATGATGCGGAGACACATACGCCGTCATGGTTCCGACTGCCACATTGTCATTTAGCGTCCGAACACAAATAAATAGATTTGGACTATTTGCAAAACTATCGTAGTAGTTTTGACATGACTTTTCTGTATGACACACAAAGCGCTGGTTACTGAACCGAACCACTTGCGGGTCATTCAGCCATGAAATATATTCAGAAGTAATGTCGGATTCGACAAAGTGGCTTAAAAGTACTTTTTCCCCAAGCAAGTCATTGAACATGGCAACCTAGATCTCACTATTGAGTTGAATAAAGGAAGCCTACCGCAGGCTTTCCAAGTTAGCCCACACCTTCTGAAACGCATTAACAATTTGGTCCGTATCGGCATCTGACAGTTCATGAAGACACATCTCAAAGCCCAAGTAACTTGTATCATGCAGCGCCTCAGCTACAGGACAAATGCCTTTTTTATAGCTAACTTCTCGACGACAAATGTCCGACGACCAAGGGAAGCCATTTGATCCATAGGCTATTTTCTGCTGATACATCGGCAGCAAATGGACGTTGGCATAGCCCGCGGCGAGGCCGACCACACCCTCAGCCTCCAAAGCCTCCAATAAACGGGCGCGCGAGATTCCTAAATGTTGCACGTCAAGAACCATTGGGTACGTGTAATAAGCGTGCGTGCAGCCCGACTTTACAATCGGGGTACGCAAACCATTCAGGGCTGATAGTCCTTGAGTTAGGCGCGCGGCAGCATGCTGTCGGCTGGCTACGAATCCTTTAAGTTTTTTCAGTTGTTCGATGCCGATGGCACTCTCGATTTCTCCAAGGCGGAAGTTATAGCCCACCATGTTGGTCAAATCGGTAACGCCTTTGTCAGCCACCACCGCTTCAGCGTGATTACGAATCAACTGAAGCTTTTCAGCAATCACATCGTCATTGGTTACCAGAATACCGCCTTCTCCGGTATGAATGTGCTTGTGGTAGTTGAGGCTGTAGCTCCCCACATGCGCCATCGTTCCTGTGTGCTTTCCGTTGTAATAGGTTCCTGGCGCTTGCGCGGTATCAGAAATTACCTTGAGGTCGTATCGCTTTGCAAGCGCCATTAGCGCATCCATGTTGGCTGAATGTCCAAAAATATCGACTACCATGATTGCTTTTGTATATGGCGTAATATTCGCTTCTACCGAAACAGGATCAAGGCAAAAAGTTTCCGGCTCTATGTCCGCAAAAACGGGAATGGCATTCCAGTGCAGGATCGCAGTGGCACTAGCGCACATGGTCCAAGGGCTTACGATCACCTCATCACCCGGCTCGATACCGACCGCTCCAACGGCAGCAATCAAACCCGATGTCGCTGAATTGACTGTAATCGCATGCTTAACAGCAAAATACGCCTCGCACTGACGCTCAAATTCTTGCACCTTCGAGCCGCCATAAAAGTCTGCGTCCCAGCAACCAAGAAATTTTGATAGCACGCCCGATTCCACTACCAACCGGGCCGCATCCACCTCTTCTTTCCCGATAGAATTGTAACGTTTTAAAGGTGCTGTGATCGTTTTTGAGCCGCCATGTAGAGCCAGTTTTTCAGTAACCATATCATCTCCAATTAATTATTTTGTCCATCGCTTCTAGGGTTGCTAGAGCTTGCTTACCTGTACATAAACTGCAAGGCCGGCCGGCCAAAGCACCAGCAAGCTGATCAGCAACATGCCATTGATAGCGACTCATACTGTTCGCAATCATTTCGGGCTTCACTTCTAATATTTGATAGCCTGAAAAATTAGGATCGGAATGCGTTGATTGCCAGGCGATAGATTCACCGCCTTGCTCGTATCGTAACCTGCCGGATGGGCTAAGTAGCTCAATTGTGTAGTGCGAAAAGGCTTCTTCCCACGCCGCCTGAAAAATCACTATCCCGCGCTCAAACTCAACCTGCACATCTGGCTCTGGGTCTTGATTATTCCAAAGTCGGCCATGGTTGAGAACCTGAGCTTTTACAAAAGCTCCCAGCCAATACTCTAGCAGGTTAAAAAAATGTGACCCGTTGTGCAAAAATCCTTTTGAATACCAAGCGACGCCCTTAATCGGCGACAGAATCTCACACGCCTCAATGCGCCTCTTGATTTCCATCGCACCTATGTCTGACCTGCGAATATAATTGACGAAAAGACTAATTTGCGCTGCATCACAATCTTCAACCATCTTTCGTGCCTCTGACAAGTCGAGAGACAAAGGCTTCTCACAAAGTACCGCCTTGGGGTTTGCGAACTCCAGGATGGTATTGAGCACTTCGTTGTGCCTTGTTGTTGGAGTCGCTATAACTACAACGTCTACACCCCCTGCTTTTAGCGCGCTCCTTACGTCAAAATATGCTGGCGCGCCATATCGACTTTCAAACAAAGCCCTCCGGTCTGCCGATGGGTCAACTGCACCCACTATTTCAAATGCCGGATGAAGCGAAAACGCTTGAGCGTGGCTATATACCGCTTTGGTCGGAGAAAGATCAAAATCGTAACTCATTCCAATTTGGCCGAGCCCAATAATGAGACACTTTTCAGGCATTTTCTTGACTCTGGTAACTGGCAATCAAAGCCTGCATGTGGTCAATTTCCTTGTGCGGAAGACTGCATACCCTCCCCCCGGGCGGAATCGAGCAAACCACTCTTTTTTTTGCAAGCAACCCCACAACCATCCCCATAGACTCACACCCCACAACGACATTTGCCTCTGCAATTTCTTCAATCAATGTTTTCATGCCACCAATTTCAATTGGCAAAGCAAAGGATTGCTTTACCCAATCATATGTAGACGCACTTTCCGAAGGATGGGGCCGGATTGTTATTTTACTTATTGGAGTACCCAGTGCATTAAGATTATTGAGGAAATATTTCAGCGCATCATCTTCTGTGTAGCCCCAATATCGCTCATTGCCATGCTGAAGCAGGGCATGCTTGCTAATTGGCTCACCAATATAAAGCACAGAACATTGCTCCTCGCCAATCAACCTCGGTTTTAGCCGCTCTAACTCGCTCTGCAAGTCCTGAAAATAGGGATTGGGTTTTAATACAATCGGCAGCCCCTCGAACAAAATGCGGGCAATTCCTTCAGCATCAACATCACCGACCCAGACCTCATCTGGCAACACCGAATCGCCTTGCTCCAGAAATCGTTCTTTGTAATTAACCCAATGATCAAGAAAGGCCACTACTTTCTTGCCCGCTGCTTTAGCCTGAATCACCGCCAGTCGTTCCAAGTTAGATTGCCAGCTAGTGCCACAGAGCACCCAATCAGACTGTGAGATAGCCTCATGCAACGATATACTTTCGCAATTGCCAAGCTTGCGCTGAAATATCGCTTTTGCAGGCCCCTCTAGCACTAAGCAGTATGGCTCATTGCATTGACGCAACCAACTACTCAATACTTCCGCTCCTCCGGCGTCATGACTGACGATCCCAATCATTTTTCCGCCTTACTCATGTATTACCTTTGCGCACAACGGCCTGATTGATGGACACCCATTCCGGTTTATTGCGTAATAATCTCACCACATCCAAGCAACTGAATAGTGGATTAGTTGGCTCAAAATGCTCAATAACTTTCTTAATTAATTCAAAGTCTTTTGGTTCATCAAGAGTCAAACCCAGTTCAGGCCAATGAATTTCCGGTGGGGCTACAAGATGTACATGCGAAAAAATTTCTGGATGATTCCGAATGTGAAGCGTCACGTGCTCATGGTCAAGCATATCCTCTGTCATGGACATAGATCGCTTTAACGTGGACAGATGAAAAACCTGCACGTCCATTCCATCTGGATAACTGCGTATATGAGCATTGCTCACATAATCAGCTTGATGGGCTTTAAACATCGCGATGGTCTGCTCAACAATTTGCGGGTCGATAATCGGACAGTCACCCGTAATCTCAACAACAATATCTGCCCCAGCAGTTTCAGCCGCCCCGATAACACGAGCCATTACATCTTGCTCACTGCCCCGATAACAAACAATTCCAACTTTTTTGGAAAAGTCTTCTAATTCATCATCAGTTGCATTTACTGTGGTGGCCAACACTACACCATCCAAAGAAGGCACCGCACGGAGTCGCTCAACTAAATGCTCCAGCATTGGTTTGCCCGCAGCCTGCATAAGTACTTTTCCAGGAAGCCTACTGGAGGTCATTCGAGCCTCAATTGTTGCGATTATTTTCATTTCCAACTCCCTTCAATCAGCTCAACATGTCCCATTTTATGGCTGTACCACGCTTTACATCCCGCTTCACAATTTTACCAAGCACAATTTCGAGGTATTTCGTTGGCAAACCTAGGCCCGGTCGAATCGACCGCACATTCTCACGCGTCAGCACCTCTCCCGCTTTCACATCGCTTACAACATACAGCGAACGGCGGAATTGGAGGGACTTATTCTCCGCCTCGGTTGCCCCATATGAGACATGCCCGAGCGCCTGCCAAGCGCGCTCTGTTTCCACCATCAACTGCTCCATCTCGGCCGGCTCCATTGAGAATGTACTATCCACACCGCCATCGGCACGGTTCAAAGTGAAATGTTTTTCAACGACAGTCGCCCCAAGCGCCACGCTGGCTACCGAGACACCCACACCCATCGTGTGATCTGACAAACCCACTTCACAGTCAAACAACTCTCGCAGATGCGGGATGGTAAGGATGTTTGTATTTTCTGCTGTCGCAGGGTAGGTGCTCGTGCATTTGAGCAGAATAAGGTCCTTGCAACCCGCTTCGCGTGCCGCACGTACGGTATCGTCCAGCTCGGCGATGCTTGCCATTCCTGTGGAAATGATCAATGGTTTGCCGGTGGCCGCCACTCTGCGTATCAAAGGAAGGTCGGTGTTTTCAAACGAGGCGATCTTGTAACAAGGCACCTCCAGACTTTCCAAAAAGTCGACCGAGGTCGCATCGAACGGCGTGCTGAATGGGATGATGCCCAGATCACGCGCGCGGTCAAAGATGGGTTTGTGCCAGTCCCACGGGGTATAGGCCTCACCATAGAGCTTGTAGAGTGACGTCCCTGCCCACAGGCTGTTCGGATCGCTGATATGGAACTCGCGCTCGTCCAGATCCAGCGTCATTGTATCCGGCGTGTAGGTCTGTATCTTTAGCGCATGGGCGCCGGTCTTCGCCGCAGCCTCGACAATTTCCAGCGCACGCTCCAATGACTGGTTGTGATTGCCTGACATCTCGGCGATAACAAACGGCGGGTGATCGGGGCCTATGCTTTTATTGGCGATCTTTATGTCTTTGCTCATTTGTACCTCAGATTTCTTTCAAGTAACTGGCTGCTTCAAGCCGGTAGTTTGCGCCACTAAACAACCGTTGCGAAACAGTGTTTTTGCCCAGGACATTAGCTCTTATGCGTTTAATGTCCGGCCGATTGGTCTGCAGCCATTTTTCTGCATTCGTTAGTAAATTCCGCCCCTGCCCCTCAAAGCCGCCTTCCGGCACAAGGTAGATTGAAATTTCGGCAGCCTCACCTTCCATATCAAAACGCACGACACCGACAGCCCTATCATCGGCATGGCCTATCAGGAGTGCTTTGTCTTTGCTTGCACGTTGCGAATTGAACCAATCCAGATGGTCCTCCCATGCAATCGGCAGACTGTTTCTTGAGACCACCCTGATCGCCGGGTGGTTGCGCCACTCGAACAACTTTCGCGAATCGGTGTCTATTGCCATCCTGAGCTCGATTCCGAGGGCATTCATTGACCCGGCTACGCGCAGCGGGCCTTTTCCATCGACCGTTTTCATACCGATCGCGGAAATCAGCTTGAGCAATAATGGATTCTCCATCAACGCTTTTGCATGGAACCGAATCAGGGCTGTCGGATCTTCTTTTCCCTCCGGGGCATACAGCATGCCGGCCGCTGCCGCATCCTCGATCTGCTTGCGCTGATTCTCGGCGACACATATGCTCAATGCGGGCAATCCCAGACAGCAGCGTTCCCATATTGCGGTTCCTCCAGCCCCTATCGCCAGGTCGGCAGCAACCATCAGTTCGGCCATGCGGGAAGTTTGCACATGGCACACATAGCCCTGCGCTGCACAGGCTTGCTCGATCTCTGTCCGGCGCGGGTGCTGCGCGCCGATGACCACGTCCACCTCGACACCCTCGATATCAAGCCCCGACAATGCATCGATCGCCTGCCCGGTGTAGTTCCCCGCATCGACACCGCCGAAGAACATCAGAATACGTTTGACCTCGCCTGTGCGCGACTGGACCTGCGCGCGCAATATCCGGAACTCTTCCCGTAGCAACGCATAGCGCGGACCAAGCAACATGCGACATCGTGCCGGCACCTTGCCGTCATAGCGTGCCTCCATGTCCCGGTAATAATTCTGGTCGAGCAGCACATCGCAATCGTGTTGGCGGTCGGCGATGTCATCGATGGCCATGATCTGCTTCGCTTGCTTGCGTATCGTGCTTTCCCAACGTGCATCCAGCGCATAGTGGTCAACGACCATCCAATCCCAAGCTTGATCCGCAATCGCAACCAGTGTCTCGCTTGCGTCCTGCGCTTGGCTGGTGCCCAGCCACGCCGAATGTGCCAGTTCATCAGTGCCCGCCGATGAAGTCTCGTTGTTCAGCGCGATGAACTCCATGCCCTTTGCTTCGAGCAGACTGCAAAGGTGAGGCGGAAGATCGCGACTGACGAAACGGATCAGGCAACCTTGTTTCTTCAACTCTTCCGCGAGCGTGAGACAACGCATGAAATGCCCCGTGCCAATATTGGCCGTGGCATCCACACGCATGGCGACTCGCACTTTTTGCACGCTTAATTCAGCCGCTTGAATCCGCCGTGGCACACAGGCCCTTTCAGCAAACTCATCACGTCGCGACCTTCTTCACATTGCTTGATCAGTGCAAAGATGGAATCGAGTGCTTCGAAATATCCGGCCACGATCTCAGGCGTGTGCTCGATCGAGACATAGACACTGTTCCCAGCCAGGTAGCCTTTGGCAAGCATTTCCTGGGTAATAAGTGTCTTGTATGCCAGTGCGTTATCACTTTGGAAGCTGAAGCCCGTAAGTGAGGGCAAACCCCAGTGGCTGATCTTGAGGCCGTGCTTGTCGGCGAGTTTTTGCCAGCCCTGGCGGATGCCCAGTCCGGTTTGTGTGATGGTGTCCCATGATTGGATGCGACCCATCACCTCAAGCGTCTTGAGTGCCGCTGTCGGGCCGATCCGTTCGGTCCAGAAGGTGCTGCTGATGAATGTCGTTTGGGCGGCTTCCATGATCTCGCGTTTACCTATGGTGGCGGTGATGCCGTATCCGTTACCCAAGGCCTTGCCGAACATCGCCATATCAGGCTCAACGCCATACTTCTTGTGCAAGCCGCCAAAGGTCTCGCGGAAGCCGGAGGTGCATTCATCGAATATCAGAACGATGCCTCGCTCAGTCGCCAGCTTGCGTACCTTGTGCAGGAAGTTGTCCTCCGGCCCCATGTTGCGCACCACTTCCATCTTGATCACGCCGATGTCTTGCGCGTTGACCAAGGCTTCCAATTCTGCATAGTTGTTATAGTTGAAGGGGAAAACCGTTCCCTTCAGGTTTCGCGGCACACCATTGGGCTGCAAGCCCGGCAGCAAATGACCATCCAAACCCTCGTTGTCTCCGAGATTCGCAGACAGGTACCAGTCGTGCCAACCGTGGTAACCACAGATGGCCACCTTGTCTTTGCCTGTCGCCGCGCGCGCGATGCGGATCGCCAGTGCATTGGCTTCACCGCCGGAACGCGCCAGACGGGCCATATGCGCCCAAGGGTGCAACTCGATCAGCTTCTCTGCCAGATACACTTCTTCCGGACAGTTGAAGGTGGACATGTTGCCCGCATCGATCGTTTTTCTGACCGCCTCGTCCACTTCGGGATGTCCATAGCCCAGTATGTTGGTGCCGATGCCCATGATGCACATGTCTATGTATTCGTTGCCGTCCAGGTCCCAGACTTTGCAGCCCTTGGCTTTACTGAAATATGCCGGCCATTGATCCGGCAAGAACATCTCGGCGCGCTTGGACAGCAGCATGTTGCCGCCGGGGATGACTTGTTTGGCGCGTTTCCACAGCTTCTGACCTGTACCCATGACAGCTCCTTCGTTTCGAATTAAATGCTGATTGATGTTAAACATCTCCGGCTGCGCCGATTGCAGCGCAAGCACTTCACCCCAGGTGAAATCAGTACGAGGATGGAAGTGCCGGAATACTTTTTCAATGACGGCGAAATCTGCCGGTTCGTCGACCGTCCAGCGCAATGCCGACAGATCCTTGTCATGTTGCATAGCAGCGGTCTTGAATCTGCCAGCCTCGCGCAGATAGGGCGTGACGTGTTCGTGATCGAAAGGCTTGTCTGATTCGCGATTGGCCTGCTCCATAGCCTTGAAGGTGAAGACTTCTATGTCCAGGCCATCCGGGTATGCCGGCGGATTGGTGTTGCTGAAATAGTCCACGCCGGACGCCTTGAATCCCCCGATGACTTCATCGACCAATTCCGGATCGACCAGCGGGCAATCCCCCGTGATACGCACCACCACATCTGCCTGGTTATTCTTTGCCGCTTGGACGAAACGATCCAACACATCGTTTTCGCTGCCTTGCTCGCATATGTAGCCCAATTTCCGGACGTGTTCTACCAAGGGCTGGTTACGTGGATCAACGGAGGTGGCGACCACGATCTGATTGATCTCTGTTGCACGCGACAGTCGCGATAGCAATAGCTCGATCATCGGAATACCGCCGATAGGCTTCATCACTTTGTTGGGCAAGCGGGTCGAGCCCATTCTCGCCTGTACTAATGCCACTATTTTCATAGCCGAGACCAATTCGCAGGATTAATCAAATTTTCATCTTCGCAACTGATGTCAGGCAGTTCGCCAGATAATTCCTGCGTAGCCGCTTCGATAGTTTGCTGAAGTTGCACCACACTATCCGCGCCTATGACGACGCGATCAACTTCAGGGAAGGAGAGGGGATAGGCCAAGCATGCCTGAGTGGCAGCGGCTGCGTTCGTCGACAACCAGCGGTACCATGTGTCAAATTGTGGCGACCATTGCACAAATTTGCCGGGGATGGAGCTGCAAGGCATCAACAGGAGCCCTTGCAGAAATGCAGAGCGAGTATGGATCTCTACACCCTCCTTCTTGAGTCGATGCAGCCATCCAGACGTAAAGAGTCGCCGGTCGATCACGCTAAACGGAGCCTGCACAAGATCGAACCTGTATTTGGGAATAAGTGCGTCTAATTCGGTGGGGGCGTAGACCGACACGCCGATCTTCTTAACCGTTCCCGCCTCTTTCAATTCACACATCGTACGAAACAGCGCATCACCATCCGGGCCAAGGAGCTGGCTCGGACGATGCAAGAGCAGCCCGTCAACTTCGTTTACGCCCAATCTGGCCAATGAGGCGGCAATTTGTTCGCGAACCCAGCCGGAAACATCCGGACATTGTTCGGGAATGGCAGGCAGCTTAGTGACGAGTTTGAAACCTTGTGTGCCGATCTCGCCGAGACATGCCTCGCTATCACCATAGGCGATCGCGGTATCAAGCGTGTCGATTCCATGCGCGCGTGCCAACTGCAACATCTCTTTTGCTGTCGCGCGTGTCACTTGTCCCGCCTGGTTCGCAATACCGTATGACAGACCGAACTGAACCGTTCCGAGGGCCAACCGGTTCATTGCAATATCTCTTGCAAAGCCGTTACCACTCGGTCTTGTTGCGCATCCGTTAGCCCCGGATACATCGGCAGGCTGATCGCCTCGGCGTAGTAGCACTCTGCCTCCGGACAATGCCCCGCCTTAAACCCAAGACCTTCGTAGTAAGGTTGTCGATAAACCGGAATGTAGTGAAGGTTGACGCCGATCCCTGCTTGTCGCAGCGCTTCGAATACCTGCCGATGGGTTTTGCCTATCTGATCCAGCTTTAGACGAATGACATATAAGTGCAAGCCGGAATAGCCGCCCTCAAGTTGCTGCGGAACACCTACAGGCAGGGATCTTAGGAGTTGGTCGTAGCGCTTGGCAAGCAAATGCCTCTTGCTGACGAATTCATCCAATCTCTGCATTTGGCTCAGACCCAATGCCGCTTGCAAATCCGTCATGCGGTAGTTATAGCCGAGATCGATCTGCTGGTAATACCACGGACCGTCCGGCGCATGCGTCATGTCGCCCGCATCGCGCGTGATACCGTGACTGCGCAGCAGCTGCATGCGCTTGGCCAATTGGGCATCCTTGGTCATCGCCATGCCGCCTTCGGCAGTGGTGATGATCTTAACTGGATGGAAACTGAAGATAGTGATGTCGCTGTAGCGGCAGTTACCGATCGGCTCATTGCGATACTTGCCGCCAATGGCATGCGATGCGTCTTCGATGATCTTGAAGCCGTATTGCCGGCCTAGCGCATGGATGGACTCCATGTCGCATGGTTGACCGCATAGGTGTACCGGAATAACGACCTTGGGCAATTTGCCGTTCTGTTTTGCATGCGCCAATTTCTGGCTCAAACACTTAGCACTCATGTTGTATGTTGTTGGATCGATATCAACGAAGTCGATATCGGCACCGCAATACAAGGCGCAATTCGCACTCGCCACAAAGGTGATCGGCGTTGTCCACACCACATCGCCCTTGCCAACACCCAATGCAAGACAGGCGACATGCAATGCGCTGGTCGCGCTGCTCATCGCGACTGCATGCGGCACCTTGCAATATTCTGCAAGGTTTTTCTCAAAAGCAGGTACAGCCGGACCTTGCGTCAAATAATCCGATCGCAGCACATCCACAACAGCCTGGATGTCCGCCTCAGATATATCCTGCCTTCCGTACGGAATCACTGCGGTCATATCTTGCCGATTTTTTCTCGATTAGCATCGATCCAAGCTTGCAATTGCTCGATACTCATCCATTCCTTGTTGTTGTCCGAACTGTAAGTGAAATCTTCCGCCACTTTCTTGCCGTCCTTTATACGGAATGGATCGCTACTCCAGTCATGGATCGCGGGCAGTATCTTGTAGTGCGCTGGATATTCATAGGTGTGCAATGCGTCTTCCGCACCAATCATCTGTTCGTGCAGTTTTTCACCTGGGCGAATACCCACCACCTCTTGCTTGGCACCCGGAACGGTTGCTGAAGCCACATCCGTAATGACCATTGAGGGGATCTTCTTTACATATATTTCGCCACCGACCATGTCTTCGAAGGCGTGCCAAACCAGCTCGACCCCTTCTTCAAGAGTGATCATGAAGCGTGTCATGCGCGCATCGGTGATCGGCAACACGCCTTTATCTGACTGAGTTAAGAAAAATGGAATCACCGAGCCGCGCGAACCCATAACGTTGCCGTAACGCACTACGGCGAACCGGGTGTCGTTGCCGCCCGAATAAGAGTTGCCCGCGATAAATAACTTATCCGAGGTTAATTTGGTGGCTCCGTACAAATTGGCCGGACTGCTGGCTTTGTCGGTTGACAGTGCTACAACACGCTTTACCCCCTGATCTATGCAGGCATCAATAAGGTTCATCGCACCAATCACGTTGGTTTTGACGCACTCAAAAGGGTTGTATTCCGCTGTCGGTACAATTTTGGTCGCTGCTGCATGTACCACAAAGTCAATGCCATGCAACGCACGCGATAAACGATCTTTGTCACGTACGTCTCCAATAAAGAAGCGAACACGTTCGTCATTGCCATAAAGTTTGGCCATTTCCCATTGTTTCATTTCGTCGCGCGAATAAATCACCAGACGACGAGGATTGTATTTTGCCAGCGTCAGGGGCACGAAAGTGTGGCCGAAGGAGCCTGTGCCGCCGGTGATGAGGATGGATGAGTTTTTAATCATTAATTGCTCCTTGCGTAGGGGTCTAAGATATATTGCCCACGATTTCTTCGTAAGTTCCGACCCTGCTTATGCTTCCGTTAGTCAATTCCACTACTTGAGTACAATGCTTGAGCGTAGTCAGGCGATGCGCAACAATCAAAATTGTGAGCTCATCACCCAAATTCTCTATCTCACCCATCACTGCACGTTCTGTTTCATTATCTAACGCGCTCGTTGCCTCATCGAACACGATCACATCGGCTCGTTTGTATAGTGCGCGAGCAATCCCGATGCGCTGGCGCTGCCCGCCAGAAAGACGAACCCCGCGCTCACCCACAAGGGTGTCATATTGCAGATCCCAAGATTCGATGCTATGAGCAATCTGTGCTTTTTGGGCCGCCTGCCGCACACGGTTGAGGTCGATTTGATCTGGCGGCACACCAAAAGCAATGTTCTCCGCGATAGTGGTGTCAGCCAGGAATATGGCTTGGGGCACATGTGCAATATGCGCCTGCCACGCACGATGGTTTTGCAAAGTAACGGTTGCCCCATCAATGGCAAGACAACCTTCTGTGGGTGATAGCAAACCCATGATGATATCTAGCAGCGTGCTTTTTCCGCTGCCCGTGGTGCCCACAAAGCCAATTCTCCCGCCCTTGGGCAGGGTAATATTCAAATCGTGCAACACCAAGGGCTGCTGTGGTGAATAACGGAATGAAAGTCCCTTCAGAGTGATGTTGCTTTGAAATGGAACTGGCTCAGATACACGTCCATCTGCATGGGCGGGCAGCGGCTGATCAACCAGATCCAGCACATCACGCAACGGCGCCCGGCCAGCCTGCATGTGAACAAGGCTTGCATAAATTTGCTGCATCACTGGCAATAGCCGCTGAGCTCCAAGTGCCAGCGCACCCAGCACGGGAATGGCTGTGGCGATTCCATCTGGGCGACCCACAAGTGAATATGCCAGCAGCGAAATGAGCATCATGCCTAATGCCTCAATCGCATAACGCGGGCTAATGCTGATTATTTGGATGTTGGACATAGCTCGCCGCAACGGCAAGTCGGCCTTGCGATAGATTTTGCAATATGCGTCTTGCGTACCGTCTATGAGGACATCACGAATGCCATTCAAGCCTTCTTGCAACGCCTTCATTACCTGATTTTGTTCGCGACTAATACACTGACTGTCACGCGCTAAAGAATTATTTGTAACAAGAATGACCAATGCATAGATGACACCAAAGCCCCCAAAGGCAGCAAAAACGATTACAGGCTCAATGGCCACGAGCGCAAACAGAATGGTCAGCAAAATCAGACTGGAGCTAAGGATGACCAAGATTGGCATGATGGTCCCATTTACCAGTCCATTGGCCTTGTTGGTAATACCAGCAATGACCTCGCTGCTGTTGCGTGACACATGCACAACGTACGGCTGGTAGAGTGTGCGGCGGTAAATGTCGATACTGAAATCTGCCCCGATGCCGTGACTAAGCCGAGTTTGTGCCCACAACAGAACTAAGCGCATTACGCCTGAAAAGAGCGCCGCTGCGGCGAAGGCGATGGTGAGTGGCAATAAGAGTTGTCTTGGCTCAGTAAGACTGAATGCATGGATGAGGGGTTGCGCGAGCGGATGCCCAAATACCTGATCGGGTGCCGTCAGCAAACCAAGGAAAGGTAGCAGCGCGCCGATACTGACAATCTCGGCGAAGGATGCGAATATCATCAATAGAAGTAAGATGCCAAACTGAGCACGGCGCCTTGGATTGATGTGCTTCCATAGACGGTAAAGGAGTGCCGGTAGCTTCGGGTTATTCAATTTTATGAGCGAATTTCAGGAACGTTACTGAACATTATCGCTGCTGTCCGGTTAATACGCAAACAGGTTCAGTTGGTTGCATGGGGCAGTGTTATTCGAAATGCAATTTCCACCCTCAAAGAATTTATTAGTGGGAATTTTCTCGAACAGTATCAGAGGGAATATCTGTAGAAAAATGTAAAGCAAAGCCTCCAGATTGCGCCGTTTTACAATAGCAACGAGGACATAAAACGGTACGGCAATCCAGATTCCCGACTTCACGTCATACGCTACCAGTTAAATAAGTTTGATAGGCTGCAGATATGCCATCTTGTAGCTTCATGCTAGCCTGCCAACCCATCTGTTTCAGCTTGCTCACATCCATCAGCTTACGCATCGTACCATCCGGTTTGCTGACATCGAATGTCAGATCGCCGTTAAATCCTACCGTGATTTTTACCAGTTCCGCGAGTTCCTTTATGGATAGGTCTTCTCCACACCCCACATTCACCAGCGGCGGCGTGTCGTCGTTGAATAGACTTTGCAACTTGCCTTCCGGCTGTTCCAGCAGGAACAGGCAAGCATCGGCCATATCGTCGCTATAAAGGAACTCGCGCTTTGGCGTGCCAGTGCCCCACACCATGACCTCTTTAGCACCGCTCTGTTTTGCTTCATGCATCTTGCGGATGAGCGCGGGTAGCACATGCGAGTTGCTCAGGTCGTAGCTGTCGTTTGGACCGTACAGGTTGGTCGGCATTGCGGCCATATACTTCGTGCCGTATTGGCGATTGTACGCATGGCACATCTCCACACCGGCGATCTTGGCTAAGGCGTAGGAGCGGTTGGTCGGCTCCAGTGCACCGGACAGCAGGTAGTCTTCCTTGATTGGCTGCGGGCAGTCCTTGGGATAAATACAGGAGGAACCGAGAAACAACAGACGAGTCACGTTGTTGCGCCAGGATTCATGGATTACGTTGGTCTGGATGGCCAAATTCTGCTGGATGAACTCAGCTGGGTAAGTGTTATTGGCATGGATACCCCCTACTTTGGCAGCAGCCAGCAGGACGTATTCCGGTTTTTCCTGTGCGAAGAAGTCCCGTACGGCGACTTGATCGGTCAGGTCGAGTTCGGCATGGGTACGGGTGACCAGGTTTTGGTAGCCGCGCACTTGCAGGCCGCGCATCAAGGCGGAGCCGACTAGACCGCGGTGTCCCGCAACATAAATCTTACTGTGCTTATCCATAGAATCTTTTATCCGCTCGTCTTTATTACTCGTGGTAGTCCATTGCTTTGTAGCCATGCTTCTTCACCAACTCGTCACGCTCGGCTGTCTTGAGGTCTTCACGCACCATCTCGGCCACCAGTTCCTTGAAAGTGACCTTGGGGGTCCAGCCCAGTTTCTGCTTGGCCTTGCTCGGGTCGCCCAGCAGGGTCTCGACTTCGGTCGGACGGAAGTAGCGCGGATCAACCTGGACGATGCATTTGCCGGTCTCTGCGTTGTAGCCCTTCTCATCCACGCCTCTACCTTCCCAACGCACTTTGATGCCCATCTCTTCAGCTGCAGCATTGACGAAGTCGCGAACGCTGTACTGCACACCCGTGGCGATGACGAAGTCTTCCGGCTTGTCTTGCTGCAACATCAGCCATTGCATCTCAACATAGTCTTTGGCATGGCCCCAGTCACGCAGGGAGTCCATGTTGCCCAGATACAGACAGTCTTGCAGGTTGAGTTTGATGCGGGCCAGCGCGCGCGTAATCTTGCGGGTGACGAAGGTCTCGCCGCGGATCGGTGACTCATGGTTGAACAGGATGCCATTACAGGCGTAGATACCATAGGCTTCACGGTAGTTGACGGTGATCCAGTAGGCGTACATCTTGGCCACGGCATAGGGACTGCGCGGATAGAAAGGCGTGGTTTCCTTCTGCGGGATCTCTTGCACCATACCGTATAGCTCGGAGGTCGAAGCCTGATAGAACTTGGTCTTCTTCTCCAATCCTAGAATACGGATAGCTTCCAGAATACGCAGAGTACCAATGCCGTCTGCATTGGCTGTGTATTCCGGCGTCTCAAAGGAAACGGCCACGTGGCTCATAGCGGCCAGATTGTAAATCTCGTCCGGCTGAGTTTGCTGGATGATGCGTATCAGGTTGGTGGAGTCGGTCAGGTCGCCGTAGTGCAGCTTGAACATGGCGTTGTTCACATGGGGATCCTGATACAGATGGTCAATACGATCAGTATTGAACGAGGAGCTGCGACGCTTCACACCATGAACCATGTAGCCCTTCTTCAACAGCAACTCGGCCAGATAGGCTCCATCCTGGCCGGTTATGCCGGTGATAAGTGCAACTTTATGTGTACTCATGGTTTTCTCCTTGGGTTTCTTTGAATAGTTCGGCTCAAAATACTTAAGCTGTTATCGTCTGTGCTGCGCCAATTAATTCCTCGATTTCGCTCACACGCCGGATCATCAGCGGGGTATCTCCGCGGGATTCGACGTTCAATCGCAGCAATGGCTCGGTGTTGGAGCCGCGCAGGTTGAAGCGCCAATTATCAAACTCGGCACTGACCCCATCGGTGCGGTCCACCACAGGATTCAGCGACAGGTAATGTGCAAGGATCGCTTCGATGGTCGCCTTTACATCGCTCACGCGATAGTTGATCTCGCCACTGCAGGGATAGACTGCGATGCGCTCTTCCACCAGCTTGGACAAACCTTTGCCAGTTCGGCTCAACAGTTCGGTAACCAATAACCACGGAATCATGCCGCTGTCACAGTAGGCAAAGTCGCGGAAGTAGTGATGTGCACTCATCTCGCCACCATAGATGGCATTCTCAGCACGCATGCGTTCTTTGATGAAGGCGTGGCCGGTCTTGGATTGGATGGGTAAGCCTCCTGCTTGCTTGACCACATCGATAGTGTTCCACGTCAGGCGCGGATCATGGATGATTTTTTCGCCAGGGTGTTTCTTGAGGAAGGCTTCGGCAAGCAGGCCGACGACATAATAGCCTTCGATGAATTCTCCCCGCTCGTCGAACAGGAAGCAGCGGTCGAAGTCGCCGTCCCATGCGATGCCCATATCCGCACCGTGCGCCTTAACGGCATCTGCTGTGGCATCTCTGTTCTCTGGCAGGAGCGGGTTGGGAATGCCATTGGGGAAGCTACCGTCCGCTTGATGATGAACCTTGACAAAGGTGATAGGGACTTTCAACTGCTTGAATCGTTCTTCGATTTTATCGATGACGTGTCCAGCTGCCCCATTACCAGAATTTACCACGAGCTTGAGCGGTTGAATGACGGCCGGCTCGATGTAGGTCATCAGGTGGTCGACGAAAGGGTCAAGAATTGAGGATTGTGTCAATGTTCCGGGATTGTTCAAGGTGACGAACTTGTTGGCTTCGGCGAGCACTTTAATCGCCTGAAGGCCGGTATCGCCACTGATTGGCACTGCGCCTCGGGTCACCAGCTTCATGCCGTTGTAGTCCATGGGGTTGTGGCTTGCTGTGACTTCGATACCTCCATCAACATCCAGATGGAACGCCGCGAAATAGATCTCTTCGGTACCGGTCATGCCGATGTCGATGACATCCGCACCGCCATCCATCAGGCCCTTGGCCAAGGCTCGCTTGAGGGGCTCACTCGTAGGGCGGACATCACCGCCTACCACGACACGCTTGGCACCCAGATGATGTGCATACGCTCTGCCAATACGATACGCCACGTCGTCATTCAGCTCGTCGCCCAGTTTGCCCCGAATGTCATAGGCTTTAAAACAAGAGAGCTTCATTGCGGCGTTCTTCCATATTGGTCTTCAAAACGAACGATATCGTCTTCACCAAGGTATTCACCACTCTGCACTTCAATCATCACTAAGGGCAACATACCGGGATTCGACAGTCTGTGTTGGTGTCCTGCTGGTATGTAAGTCGACTCATTGGTCTGGACGTAAAGCTCTTGCGGACCGTTGACTACGCGCGCCATGCCACTCACCACAATCCAGTGTTCACTGCGATGGTGGTGCATCTGCAGACTGAGGCTAGCACCGGGCTTGACCTCGATACGTTTGATTTTGAAATGCCGCCCTTCTTCCAGCACAGTGTAAGTGCCCCACGGGCGATGCACGGTGCAATGCAGGCGATGTGTCTCATGGTTCTCTGCCTTGAGACGGGCATAGATGTGTTTGACGTCCTGTGCATGGTCACGATGAGCGACCAGTATGGCATCCGGGGTGTCGATGACGATGAGGTTGTCGATACCTACGGCACCGATCATGCGGTCATTGCTTTGAATATAACAGTTGCTGACGCCATGCAGAACCGCTTCACCTTGCACGCGGTTGCCAGCCTCGTCTGCCTTGGTCAAATCACCCAGTGCCAACCAGGAGCCGATGTCACTCCAGCCGATATCGCAGGGAACAACGGCCACATTAGAAGATTTTTCCATAACGGCGTAGTCAATAGACTCATCCGGTACGGCATTGAAACTCATGGCATCAAGCTCGATCTGACCAAAGCCCTGCCCTGCTGCAGAACGTGATGCAGCCAGAGTGGCTTTGGTGGCAGTCAGAATCTCAGGGCAGTGCTGGTGCATTTCTTTGAGCATGACCCCAGCCTGGAAGCAGAACATGCCAGAGTTCCAGAGGAAGTTACCGGAGGCGACATAGGTTTCTGCTGTTTTAAGGTCCGGCTTCTCGACGAAGCGTTTGACGTTGTTGCCTTCAGCTTCAATATAGCCGTAGCCGGTCTCAGGCCGGTCTGGTCGAATACCAAAGGTGACAAGCCTGCCCTGGGCGGCAAGTGCCATGGCTTTGCTGACAGCCTCCGAGAACGCTGTTTGATCGGCAATCAGATGATCTGCCGCCAGAATCAACAAGCAGACATCCTCACCATGCTTTTCGGCTGTTTGTAGTGCTGCGGCAGCAATAGCAGGGGCGGTATTGCGACCAAATGGTTCCAGAATATAGCGATTAAACAGCTCGCCATTGGCCGGAATCTCTGCCACTTCGCGGTATTCATCTTCCGTATTGAAGAATAGTTCACGATTGGAAACGGTGAGCATTTCGGCCACATCTGGCAAAGTGGCACCGCGTAGCCATGCCTTTTGCAGGAGGCTTTGTCCGTCAGCCAGCCTTATGAAGGGCTTGGGATGCTGTTCGCGCGAGACAGGCCAAAGTCTGGATCCTGCTCCGCCGCATAGGATAACTGGAATAAGTTTTATCATGGTTTGCTGTTGCCAACTATCGCCTTAATCGCAAAACGGTGCGCATTTTAATGGTTTTTGCCGCCGTTTTTCGGGCTATTTTGACCTATATATCCATATCCAACTGCCCTATTCCTGACGCCGCTTCAATCTGCTGCATAGGTATTTGCATTAGCAATTCCTCGATCTCCGCCTGCAATCGTTCATATTCCCGTACCTTGATCTGCAGAAACTCCACCGTCACGCGTCTTCTACTCGATATCGCGCGGGGTGAGCAAATCCGCGTATGCCAGTTTGTTGTTGCGGAAGTTGTTGGTCTTGACGCTGCTCTTGCCGACCACCGCCTTGAGGCAAAATTCACCTTGCCCAAGCTTCATGGCTAATTTCCGTTACGACATGCCCTGGCTCTCTTCCTGCGCTCTAAGTAAGATGTAGTGTGTTACTACATCTAGCATACGTAGAGTATTCAGCCGATGAATTCTTGGCATTGCAATAGGCGCATACGAATCGTGTCAAGCCAGGCTGCAGTTGTTTTGGCTACAATGCCCCCTTGTTTCAAACGACCTGCTATTCGTGACCGACCCAGCCCAATATACTTCGCACATCGCCATCGTCCGCTTTTCCGCACTGGGCGATGTGGTTATGGTCGCGGCGGCTGTACAGGCTTTGCTCTGCGCTCTGCCTGCCGCAAAGATCACGTGGATCACCAGTCCGCTTGCTCACTCCTTACTTGAAGGCCTGGACGGAGTGAACTTCATAGTGATAGATAAACCCCGCAGTCTTTCCGACTATCGCGCGTTCTATCGTCGGTTTGCACAGCAGCATTTCGATGCCGTGCTGGCGATGCAGGCCAATTTTCGCATCAACCTGCTCTACCCGGCTTTGCGCGCGCCGCTCAAGATCGGCTTCGACCGCACCCGCGCGCGCGAGCTGCAATGGTTGTTCTGCAACCGCCGCATCACGTTCCAGAACAACCATCTCGTCGACAGCTTCCTCGCTTTCGTGACCGAGCTGACCGGCGCGCCGGCCCAGGCGGGGTGGGCACTGCCGATCACGCATGACGAGCAAGCTTGGGCAAAAGAGAAGCTCGCCGCGCTGCCGCGACCGCTGATTGCCCTGCACCCCGTCTCCAGCAAGGCCGAGCGCAACTGGCTGACGCCGCGTTATGCCAAGGTGATAGAACTGGCGGTCAAATTCTTCGACTGCGGCATCGTCATCACCGGTGGCCACGCTGCCGACGAGCGCGCCATTTGCGAACGTCTGGCCCAGGTTGCCCCCGCCCGCACATTGAACCTGTGCGGCCGGACCACGCCAAAACAACTGGCTGCCGTGCTCGCCGAAGCGGATGTTCTGATCGCCCCGGATACCGCCGCCGTGCACCTCGCCCGCGCCGTCGATACGCCGGTCGTCGGTCTCTATGCCGTCGCACCTGCCCGGCTCACCGGCCCTTATCAGCGCATCAGCTATTGCGTGGACCGTTATGACGAGGCGGTGCGCGCGTTCCTCGGCAAGGATCCGGCCCACCTGCCGTGGAATACGCGAGTGCACCATCCGGGAGCGATGGCGCTGATCGAGGTCGATGACGTGATGCAGCACTTGGCGCGCGCACTGGTTGATTGAACATGAAGCAGCTCGACAACGGCCACGCCTATACCCTGCTACTGTGGCTGCTGCTGCCCTATGCACTGCTGCATCTGTTCTGGCGCGCGCGCAAACAGCCAGAGTACCTGCATCACATCGGCGAGCGCTTCGGACGTTCCCGTGTCCGCAGCGACAAACCGGTGATCTGGCTGCACACCGTCTCGGTCGGCGAGACCCGCGCCGCCGCCACTCTGGTGCGCGAATTGCGCGAACGCTACCCGCAACATCAGATCCTGCTCACCCACACCACACCCACCGGACGCGCTACCAGCGAGCAGTTGTATGGCGATGATGTGCTGCGTGTTTACCTGCCTTACGACTATCCTTTTGCAGTGCGCCGCTTCCTGCGCCATTTCCAGCCGCAGGTCGGGGTGTTGCTGGAGACCGAGGTGTGGTTCAACCTCATCCACGCATGCCACCGCACCAAGACACCGCTGTTGTTGCTCAATGCAAGACTGTCCGAACGTTCGGCACGCAAGTATGCACGCTACCCACGTCTGACCCATGACGGCCTGCATGCACTCTCGCTGATCGCAGCACAGACAGAGGACGACGCATTACGCCTGACTTCGCTTGGCGGACATTCAGTGCCGGTGATGGGCAACATCAAATTCGATATCGCTCCGCCGCCTGCGCAACTTGAACTCGGTCTTCTCCTGAGCGAGCGTTTCGGTGCATCACGCCCCATATTCCTCGCTGCGAGCACACGGGAAGGGGAAGAAACCCTGCTGCTTGATGCACTGAAAAAAGCATCAATTAATAACTTGCTGACTGTGATGGTGCCGCGCCATCCGCAACGCTTCGATGAAGTTGCCGCGCTGATTGAGCAACACGGTTTCAGTCTACAACGCCGTAGTGCCGATGAAATCATCTCTGCCGATACGCAGGTAGTGCTGGGCGACAGCATGGGAGAGATGTTCGCTTACTACGCCGCATGTGATGTCACCTTCATCGGCGGCAGCCTGTTGCCGTTAGGAGGGCAGAACCTGATCGAAGCAGCCGCCTGCAGCAAACCCATCATAGTTGGCCCTCATACCTTCAACTTTGCACAAGCGACTGAGCAGGCCTTGGCTTGCGGTGCCGCACTGCGCGTACTTGATGCAGAGGACCTGGTTCACCAACTGATCCCCCTGTTGCACGATGCGCACCGCATGGAACATATGGCGCAATGCGGAGAGCGCTTCGTCAGCAGCAATCGCGGCGCGACCGAACGTGCCGCTGATATGATTGATAGCGCCCTGCGCCGTAATCATTGAGGCTTACTTCAGTCCATCCGGTAAAATAGCTCCCATGAAAAAGATCCTCATCACCGGCGGGGCCGGATTCATCGGTTCTGCCGTCGTCAGGCAGTTCATCAATGAAACTGATCGTCATGTCGTCAACGTTGACAAGCTGACCTATGCCGGCAACCTGCAGTCGCTGGCTTCGGTGTCTGACAATCCCCGTTGCGCTTTTGAAAAAGTGGATATCTGCGATGCAGCCGCAGTGACTCGCGTATTCCGCGAGCACCGGCCCGATGCCGTGATGCACCTGGCCGCCGAATCACACGTTGACCGCTCCATCAGCGGGCCTGCAGATTTCATTCAGACCAACATCGTCGGCACTTATACCTTACTGGAAGCAGCACGCAATTACTGGAACGGCCTCAATGAGGAGGCCAAGGCAGCCTTCCGCTTCCACCACATCTCCACTGACGAGGTGTATGGCAGTCTGGGCGACGAAGGCTTCTTCACCGAAACCACCGCTTACGAACCCAATTCACCCTACTCGGCCAGCAAAGCATCCAGCGATCATCTGGTGCGGGCATGGCATCACACCTACGGCTTGCCAGTGGTAACCACCAACTGCTCCAACAACTACGGCCCCTATCATTTCCCCGAGAAACTGATTCCGCTGGTGATCCTGAACGCGGTTGCCGGCAAACCGCTGCCGATCTATGGCAAAGGCGACAACATTCGCGACTGGCTTTATGTGGATGACCACGCGCGGGCGCTCCGTTTGGTACTGGAAAAGGGTACGCCAGGTGAGACCTACAACATCGGCGGCTGGAACGAGAAGACCAATCTGGAAGTAGTGAAGTCCATTTGCACCATTCTGGATGCGCTTCATCCACAGGGGGCACCTCACCGCCGCCTCATTACTTACGTCGCCGACCGCCCCGGTCATGACAAACGCTATGCCATCGACGCAAACAAGATCGCTGACGAGCTGGGCTGGAAGCCGCAGGAAACATTCGAAACCGGTCTGCTCAAGACCGTTGAGTGGTATCTCTCCAATACCGATTGGGTGCAGGGCGTCACCAGCGGTGACTACCAGAACTGGGTGCAGCAGAACTACACGAACAGGAGCGCGACATGAAAGGCATCATTCTCGCCGGTGGTTCCGGCACCCGCCTCTATCCGGTGACGCTGCCTGTTTCCAAACAGCTGCTGCCGATCTATGACAAACCGATGATCTACTATCCGCTGACTACGCTGATGCTGGCCGGGATACGCGACATTCTGATCATCTCGACCCCTCAGGACACACCGCGCTTTGAACAGCTGCTTGGTGACGGACAACAGTGGGGCATCAATCTTTCCTATGCCGTACAACCTTCCCCAGATGGTTTGGCTCAGGCTTTTATCATCGGCGAGTCGTTCATCGGCAAGGATAGTTGCGCCCTTATTCTCGGGGACAACATCTTCTACGGACATGGTTTTGAACAATTGCTTTCCGCTGCTGCCAGCAAACAGGAAGGTGGCACTGTGTTTGCCTATCGGGTGACCGATCCCGAGCGCTATGGTGTGGTGGATTTTGACCAGAACGGTCTTGCGTTGAGCATTGAGGAGAAGCCGCTCGAACCGAAATCCAATTACGCGGTCACGGGTTTGTATTTTTACGACAACGAAGTGATCAGCATCGCCAAGTCGATCAAGCCCTCGGCACGCGGCGAGCTTGAGATCACCACCGTCAACCAGATCTATCTGGAGCGCGGCAAGCTGGATGTGCAGGTTTTTGGCCGCGGCAGCGCCTGGCTGGATACCGGCACGCATGATTCGCTCACCGATGCTTCACTCTTCATTCAGACGCTGCAAAAACGGCAGGGACTGATGATCGCCTGCCCTGAGGAGATCGCATACCGCCATGGATACATCTCTCGTCAGCAACTGGAGTCGCTGGCATTGCCTTTGGCCAAGAACGGTTACGGCCAGTATCTGCTTACCATTTTGAAAGAGAAATTCTGATATGCAAGTCCTCCCGACGTCCATACCTGATGTGCTGATCATTGAGCCCGATGTGTATGGTGACGAGCGCGGTTTTTTCTACGAAAGTTATAATGAGCGAAAATTCGAGCAAATTGTCGGCCGTCCTGTGAAATTCGTGCAGGACAATCATTCGCGCTCCGCGAGAGGCGTCTTGCGCGGTCTGCATTATCAGGTGCAGCAGACGCAGGGCAAACTGGTACGTGTCACCACCGGCGAGGTATTCGACGTGGCTGTGGATATTCGCAGCAGCTCACCCACTTTCGGGCAATCAGTCTGCGTCAGTCTCAGTGCCGAGACCAAGCGCATGCTGTGGATACCCGAAGGCTTTGCGCACGGCTTTCTGGTCGTCTCCGACCATGCCGAGTTCTTGTATAAGGCCACTGATTACTGGGCACCCGAGCACGAGCGCTGCATCCTGTGGAACGACCCTGAACTGGCCATCGACTGGCCGCTCTCCACAGAGCCCGTCCTATCCAGTAAAGATGCATTAGGCAAGTCACTGCGTGAAGCGGAAGTATTCGCTTGAAGACCATTCTGCTCACCGGCGTCAACGGGCAAGTCGGCTGGGAATTGCAGCGCGCCTTGCCAGCTTCCGGACAGGTCATCGCTTTGACGCGTGATCAATTAGACCTGAGCAACCCCGATGCTGTCCGTGCTGCAATTCAACATTTCCGCCCCGACACCATCATCAACCCTGCCGCCTATACTGCAGTGGACAAAGCCGAGAGCGAGCCTGAATTGGCAATGGCTGTGAATGGTGTCGCACCCGGCATCATGGCCGAAGAGGCACGCAAACTCGGTGCCCTGCTGATTCATTTTTCGACCGATTACGTATTCAATGGTCGCAAGGCTGAACCCTACTCAGAATCTGACGGCACCGATCCGCAAAGCGTCTACGGCAAGACCAAGCTCGCAGGCGAGGAAGCTATACGCTCAGTTGGTTGCAAACATTTCATCCTGCGCACCAGTTGGGTCTACGGTGTGCATGGCGGTAATTTTGTAAAGACCGTGCTGCGTTTGGCAAAAGAGCGCGATACGTTGCGCATCGTAGCCGACCAGTTTGGAGCGCCCACCAGCGCAAGCCTGCTGGCGAATTCAACTGCGCAGATATTGCTGCAATGTAGCGCATCAGATTTTGATGCAAGTCGTTACGGTTTGTATCACCTCACAGCAGGCGGGCGAACCAGTTGGCATCACTATGCTAAAGAGATCGTGCGACTGGCCAGACTATACGATAAGGAACTACGTGATAAGTCGCTGACCATCGAAGGTATACCCACCAGCGGCTACCCTCTGCCCGCTCCGCGGCCTGCCAATTCCGTGCTGAGCACAGACAAGATCAAAGATGCTTTCGGATTGGATCTGCCGCAATGGCAGGATGATTTGGCTGAGTGCGTCCGGCTGCTATATACAGAGCCGAATTTGATTTGATCCAAACATCAGGCCGAATGAATTCGGCCTGATGGATATAGATCATTGCAACGCTTGGTTGACCCGCTCCAGATCGGCTTCCTGCAGATTACCTGTCGCAGCCTTCAAACGCAGATTGCTGACAAGGACGTTGTACTGCGCCTGATACAAATCACGACGTGTCGAGTACATCTGCTGTTGGGCGTTGAGCACATCGAGGCTGGTGCGCACACCGACTTCCTGCCCCAGTTTGCTGGCTGACAACAGGCTTTCGCTCGACTTCAGTGCCTGTTGCAAGGCCTGCACCTGGGCGATGCCAGTTGCCACCCCGAGATATGCCTGACGAGTCTGGACTGCCACATTGCGGCGGACATTCTCCAGATCCTGCCTGGCTTTCTCGCGGTTGGCTTCCGCCTCACGCCATTTCGATTGCGTCGCGCCGCCTTGGAACAGCGGCATATTGAGTTGCAGTCCAACCGAGGTATTGCGTGTGTCACCACAGCTTGTGAATGCACAACCGGTGCTCTTGGAATAGCTGCCCACCAGATCCAATGTCGGCAGGTGACCGCCGCGATTGCGGGCAACCTCTTCATCTGCCAATTCGTAGGCCGCCTCGGCGATCTTCACTTGCACGTTGTTCAGCTTGGCATCCTCAACCCACTTTTGCACGTCGGCGGGCTCGGGAGTCGCCGGATTGAATCCCGCGCCCAGCACGTTCAGCACCGGCACATCCGCATTGATGAGTTGCTGAAGGTCGCGGCGCTTCACTTCCAGATCGCTGGCCGCCGCCAATTCCTGCGCCAGGATCAGGTCATAACGTGCCTGTGCTTCGTAGGTGTCGGTGATGGTGGCAGTGCCCACTTCGAAATTGCGCTTGGCCTGTTCCAGCTGCTGTGCGATGGCCGACTTCTGCGCCACGATCAGTTCCACCGTATCCTGCGCGATCAGCACGTCGAAATAGGCTTGCGCACTGCGCAGGATGACATCCTGCTGCGCGGCTTTGAACTGCGCTTCGGAGATGGCGACTTGCAGCTCGGACTGGTTATACATCGCCCAGTTCTGTTCACGGAACAGCGGCTGGGTGATCGTCACACCGTAACCGTGGCTGTTGTATTTATTGGCACCATACGGGGCGTTGACGTCGTTGTACGCCGTGTTGGCATTCAGGTTGACACTCGGCATCAACAAGGCGCGACCCTGACTCAGCTTTTCCTGACCGGCCTGTTGCGCCGCGCGTGCGGCCGCGAACACCGCATCCTGAGTTTGGGCGGCACGATAGATATCGATCAGGTCCGCCGCCGAAGCCGGCGCGGTAAATGCCACTGCCAGCATCGCGCTCAAAATGGTTCTGGACGGTTTCATGTGGTACTCCATTAG